>JABHGY010000074.1 GCA_018671775.1 Fidelibacterota bacterium | reverse complement strand
GATTGTGATAAATAATACGCATATCCTTAAGCCAATACTCGCACTGATACTTGGACTCAGTATGGGATTGGCGCAGGCAGTCAATGTATCAGGGACTGTATCCGACACAGAAACAGGTGAATCGCTAGCAGGCGCACAGGTTTTTGTTAAAGGAACATTCACTGGTACAACAACTGATATCAATGGCCATTACAGCCTGGATTTACCTGGTGACGCCACTTTGATGGTTGCTTATATTGGGTATAAAACTCAAGAAGCAGCACCAAGTGGAGAAACGCTAGATTTTAATATGGCACCAGATGTTCTTAAACAAGATGAAGTCATTGTAACTGGATTGGCAACATCTGTCAAACGACGCAATTTAGCAAACGCTGTTGCGGTAGTTTCTGGCGACGAACTTGTCAACGCACCTACGCAAACATTAGATGGAGCATTAGCCGGTAAATTTGCTGGTGTAAATATTCGTAGAAACACAGGTGCACCTGGTGGTGGAATCAATGTGAATTTACGTGGTTCTTCTACTTTAACGGGTGGAACACAACCTTTGTATGTGATTGATGGCGTCATTTATAACAATGATGCGAATCAATCTGGAATTGATGTTGTGACTGCTGCTGCTGGCGCTGGAAGTTCTCGTCCCCAAGGACAGCCAACCAATCGTATCGGTGATATCAACCCTAATGATATTGAATCCATTGAAGTGCTAAAAGGTGCAAGTGCTGCCGCTATTTATGGCGCAAAAGCATCCAATGGCGTTATTATCATCAAAACCAAAAGAGGGAAAAATGGAAAAACACGTTTTAGCTTTTCTCAAAGAATGGGAACTTCATCGTTACTGAAAAAAATGGGGCACCGCTCATTCGAAACATTTGAAGAAGCCTATGGACAGTTTGGTGCAGGTGCAGCTCATGGTATGACAGGTGGCACAGATGCAATGCAAGCAGATATTGATGCTTATGACGCAGCTTATGCAGTTGCTGAAGAATCATTTTTGACTGAAAATCCCGATAGCACTTTTGCTGGAGATCATGTTCCTGCAAACCTTCAATCAATCAGTGCTTATGATTCAGGTTTTTATTCAAGCTATGAAGCATATTGGGCTGGAAGAGATTTGGATTATGAGCAACTCGTTTATGGTGAAACAGGGCAATTAAAAGAATCAACGCTTAGTATTACAGGTGGAGATGCGAATACTCAATTCTATTTTGGTGGACAGTATATGGACGAAGGTGGAATCATTAAAAATACTGGATATGAAAAATTATCTGGTCGCGTTAATGTTGACCATCGTTTTAGTGATAAAGCTAAATTATCGATTACGACGAACTTATCTCGTACCAGTTCTGATCGCGGAGTTACCGGAAATGACAACACCAACCTTACACTTGGTTTTTCAATTGGTTTTACACCGAGTTTTATTGACATTCAACAAAATGCTGATGGATCATTTCCAAGTCACCCAATGAATCCTTCCAATCCTTTGGAAACAGTTGAATACTTCGTAAATAACGAACTAACTCACCGTGCCACAGGATCCGCTCAATTTGACTATAGCTTAATGCGAAATTCATCAATGAGTCTTGCGTTTTTAGCTGTTGCTGCAGCTGATTTTTATAATCAGGAAAATACTGTTTTCTCCCCTTCATTTACACAGATTGAAAGTGGAAAAACAGAGGCAGGGCAATCGGTCATGACGGCAACGGATAATTTGAATACAAATATGTCTTTGAATTTAGTTCATAAAATGAAAACCGGTGGAATGAGATTAAATACGACAGCTGGACTTCAATATGAAACTTATGATTGGAATTCTCTTTTTGTTCATGCGACTGGTATGATTCCGACACAAACAAATGTGGATAAAGCTAGTGCACAAGCGGTTTATCATGATCGCAAAAAGCAACAAGACCGGGGAATTTTCATTCAAGAAGAAATCGGAATTGGTGATAATATTCATCTTTCTTTTGGTGCCCGTGGAGACAAATCCAGCACCATGGGAAATACGGAAACCTATCAATGGTATCCAAAAATGGCTGCTTCTTATCAGTTTGGAGAAGTTGCTGGCATTTTTGATAATTTGAAGCTCCGCCTTGCGAATGGGCAAACCGGCAATATGCCGAGCAGCTCTGCAAAATACACAACAATGTCTTCTGCTAATATTGGTGGAATCAATGGTTTAGTTCAATCATCCCTTAAAGGGAATAGCGATATTCGTCCAGAAAGAACTGCCGAAACAGAATTCGGAACTGATTTTTCTATCATGGGTGGTTTTGCGAATGTGGAAGCAACCATGTACACACAAAAAATCACTGACCTTATTTTGCAAGTCGATATGCCTGCTTCTTCAGGGGCCACATCTAAATGGGAAAACGGTGGCGAAATGGAAACAAAAGGAACAGAATTATCTGTAACCTTAAATCCAACGAAACTTGTGAGTTTAGGTGGTTTAGACTGGACATTTCGGACAAACTATTACACCACAAGTTCTACAGTTACTAAGTTAAATGTAGATCCCTATAATTATGGTGGATTTGCAACATTCCTTGGTACCTATCGCATTCAAGAGGGATGGTCTCCAACAGCCATTATTGGCTCCGACCTTGATGCCGATGGCAACTACATCGAGTTAGGAAATGAAACCCCTGATTATCAAGTGTCATTCTTCAATGCTTTTAAAATGGGTGATATTGATTTTTCATTCTTGATTGATCATAAAGAAGGGGGTGCTGCGATTAATCTTGCTAATCTCATTTATGATTTAGGTGGGACAACTGCTGACTATGAAGAGAATGGTGGATCAAGACTGGGTGGTTTAGGTGCTACAACCGTTGGATATGTTGAATCAACAACATACACCATGCTCAGAGAAATTAACTTGACATACACGCTTCCGTCAAATTTATCCGATAGTTTTGGACTTGGATATGCCCGTGTGGGTCTATCTGGAAGAAACTTATGGATGGATACTGATTATACAGGCTTAAGCCCTGAAGTAAGTCAGTTTGGCTCTGAAGCAGTCGGTGGATCTGTAGATACAAATCCATTCCCACAATCAAAAAGTATGTATTTTTCACTCTCAATCGGTTTCTAAGGAGGAATAACAATGAAATCATATAAACTAAAAAAATGGATAATGATCCTCCCACTCATCAGTGCTTTTTTGTGGGTTGGATGTGAAGACCTGGATTTTCCAGATCCAAATAATCCTACGGATGAAACAGCAACAGTCCAGTCCTTAGTGACTGGTGCGGAAGCTGGACTTCGTACGGATATTGGTGTCTATCTACGAGACATGTTGGTTGTAGGTCGTGAAGCTTATTACCTAGAACCTGCAGATCCTAGATATACAAACGAACTCATGAAAGGTCCCGTTGATGCTGGTGGTTTTTTGGCGATGCGTCCTTGGAATGCAAATTACAAAGTGATTCATAATTGCTTGAACCTTGTCGCTTCTGGTGACGCAGGTGCTTCAGGCGTTGGGAAAACATTTCATGCATACGCTTTATGGCGGATTCTCTCTTTGACAAATGAAAATGGTGCCCGTCTGAATTATGATGGTGTTATTTCTTCTTCAGTTGCATCTAAAGAAGATGTCATGGCTGAAATTGTTAGCCTTCTTGACGGTGGAAATTCAGACTTAGCTGGCGCAGGAGATGCTTTTTCATTCTCACTATCTTCTGGCTTCAGTGGCTTTGATACACCAGCGAGCTTTACAAAGTTCAACCGGGCTTTGAAAGCACGTGTTTCTGTGCATCAAAACGATTGGGCAAGCGCTTCGGCTGCTTTATCCAGCTCATTCGTGGACGACGCTGGCGATTTGAGTACCGGTGTATTCCATGTATTCAGTTCTTCTGCCAATGATCAGGATAATCAAATGTTTGAAGATGCGTCAAACGATTATATCAAACTGATGGTTCATCCTTCCTATGCTACTGATGCTCATTCTGGAGATGGGCGTTTTTCAACAAATGTTACAGTAAGAGATACAAGTTTTCCTGTTGTGACTTATGATGGTTTGACAAGTGCTTTAGCACCAACAGTATGGGCAAGTTCCTATGATCCTGTTCCAATGATTCGCAATGAGGAGTTAATTCTCCTGCGTGCGGAAGTTGCAATTGGAAATGGCGATTTTGCTTCAGCTGAAGCGGACATGAACATTGTTCGTTCTGCTGCGGGCCTTGCTGGATATAGTGGTACAAATGCTTCAAATGCTATCGATCGTGTCTTACACGAAAAGCGATACTCCTTATTCTTTGAAGGACAACGTTTAGTCGATATGCGACATTATGGTAAAACAGGTGATTTGCCTCTTGATCGCACAGGGCAAGTTGACGGTGACGGTGAAGCTATTGCAGATGATGCTGTGGTTACTTTTCCTATACCTGAAACTGAAGTAGAAGGATAAAAAATACTAAAACCAGAATTATTGGTAAACAAAAAAGCCCTCGCTATTGCGAGGGCTTTTTTGTTTGAAAGCTTTTTATGATTCAATAATTAAAATTCAATCTGATCCGCTAATAGTAGTAAATCTAAAACATCAATTGATTCATCAAAATTAAGATTAGCGCGTAACCATTGTGCGTCAGTTAATTCATAATTATTTAAAACGGCATCTAATATAAAATTAAAATCTAAATTATCTACACTATGATCTTCATTAACATCGCCAAGCAAGTAATTATCTAATCCTTTTTCATAATTTAGGACCGTAAATAACCCATTAAGATCGCTACCATAAACATAACCATTTTCAGTATATGGATAAACACCCCACGTTCCTAACCAAGGTGATGGTTGATCATTATCTGCAAGTGAGGTATCCCAATATCCTGATAAAATAGGATCATTTGGATTGGCAAAATCAACCACCGCAATGCCATAACTGTAGTGAGATAAAAATATACGTGATCCCATCACTTGCGCATTGTGTGCAATTAAATTATCGCCAAGATATTCGCCAATTACATGGATATTTGCCATATCTTCAATAGACCATATTTTGACTGTTTTACCAATTGTTTCTTCAGTCGTAATCACATATTTACCATCATCAGAAGGCCAAATATTATGAACATAACCACTATTGGGGATGGCAACTCTCGCTAACAATACAGGGTTACTTTTATTCATCATATCATAAATCGCAAATGTGCCCCGCCCACCTTCTGCTGTGTAAGCAGTATCATTTCTCGCATAAACATCATGAATATGATCCGTATCAACAAAACTAACATCACTCGGAATTTCTGGATTACTTAAATCCAAAACACGAAAACCATCATGATTCGGAGCACAAACATAGGCAAAGCCCATTTCCACATCAATATGCAAATTATGTGATCTTGGATTATTATTGAACGTTGTAACATTTACGAGCTCCACCTGATTTGGTAAATTAGACATGTCAATGATTTGCAATCCTTCATTTGTGCCTAAGTTTTCGCTCACCACATAGGCATAATGCCCAAAAGTCTGTATATCTCGATGATAATAAGAATCGTTATCCATGGGACCTAATACGGTATCAACAATTGCCATATCTTCCACACGAATAAATGCAACACCCTCATAAATCCCCATGATGGCATAGTCTTCACCTTCTGGTGTTGTATATCCCCAAACATCCGATCCTCCAGCACCATTTCCATCATCGTTAAATTGAATTTGACCGTGAAGCGTTAGCAAATCTTCTCCCTTGACAGAAGAAAATAATATGGTGAAGAAACAAAATACTAAAGTTAGTTGGATGAAAATATTTTTCATTTTTTAAATACCGATTGCTTGTTTACGTTTAAAACAGATGATGAACTTATCCATAAATAATAAAAAACCCTTCTATTATGAAGGGTTTTTTATCTGTGCAATTTTTAATAGCAACTTAAAGTTCAGAATATTTTTCTTTTTTCTTTGCTGATGCACGCTTGCCCGCATCCAACTCCATTTTGCGTAAACGGATACTTACAGGCGTTACTTCTACTAATTCATCTTCTGCGATGAACTCAATGGCTTGATCTAAGGATAAAACACGATGCGGTCTTAGGGTGACCGTAATATCTGAATTTGCAGATCGCATGTTGGTTAATTTTTTCTCACGAGTGATATTTACATCTAAATCACTAGCACGATTTCTCTCGCCAATAACCATGCCTGCATATACTTCTGTGGAAACTGGAATGAATAATTCTCCTCGATCGACCATGCCTAAACTGGCATAAGTTGTTGTCTTTCCTTGACGATCTGAAACTAAAGCACCACTTTTTCGTTGAGGAATTGGTCCAAACCAAGGAGCAAATCCTGCAAAAAGTTTGTTCATAATTCCAGCACCCTGCGTATCGGTTAAAAATTGACTACGAAAACCAATCAATCCACGAGAAGGAATTTTAAATTCTAAATTTACACGTCCGTGACCATGATTTTGTAGATTGGTCATCCGTCCTTTTCTGATGGATAATTTTTCAGTGACGGTTCCCACTTTATCTTCTGGAATATCTAAAAATACATTTTCCATCGGCTCCATTTTCTTTCCATTTTCTTCGTGGGTAATGACTCTAGGTTTCGAGACCATAAATTCATATCCTTCACGACGCATGGTTTCAATCAAAACGGCCATTTGGAGTTCACCTCTTCCACATACTTCAAACACATCAGGACGATTTGTGGGAATAACTTCCAAAGAAACATTCCCCAAAATTTCTTTTTCCAAGCGTTCACCAATATGACGTGAGGTTAGATATTTCCCTTCTTGTCCAGCAAAAGGACTGTTATTTACATAAAACAGCATGGAAACCGTAGGCTTATCAATCTGAATTCTTGCTAATGGCCTTGGATTTTCATGAGATGAAATCGTATCACCAATGGTAATATTTTCTATCCCCGCAATAGCAATGATATCTCCTGCTTCTAATTCTTCAACTGAGATTTTTTCCAGTCCTTTAAACGTATAAAGTGCAGAGAATTTTTTACCTTTTTTAATGCCATTTTCGCTGCATAAACTATACTGCTTATTCATTTCAAGTGTGCCATTATTTAGGCGACCCACAGCAATCTGGCCTACATAGGGATCATACTCTAAGTTCGTTATCAAAAATTGTGGTACATGATCGTCACTTACATCCGGACCTGGAATTTTGTTAATAATCATATCGAATAAAGGTGTTAAATCATTAGAAACATCCGTTAATTCATTATGTGCAATTCCATCTTTTGCAATGGTATAGAGTATGGGAAAATCAATTTGCTTGTCATCTGCATCTAAATCGATGAAAAGATCATATACTTCATCCACCACCTCTTCGATTCGTGCATCGCTTCTATCAATCTTATTAATCACCAAAATAATGGGCAAATCCTTATCCAAGGCTTTCTTTAGGACAAAACGAGTTTGTGGCAATGGACCTTCACTGGCATCCACCAATAACAATGCACCATCTACTAAATTTAAGCTTCGCTCCACTTCCCCCCCAAAATCGGCGTGACCTGGCGTATCGATGATGTTGATTTTGATCTCTTTATAATGAATGGCCGTATTTTTTGCAGTGATTGTAATACCACGTTCCTTTTCTAAATCCATAGAATCCATAACTCGATCTTCTACTTCTTGACGTGCATGAAAGGTGCCACTCTGTTTTAAAAGTCCATCCACCAAAGTGGTTTTACCATGGTCAACGTGAGCAATAATTGCTATATTTCTAAATTTATCTTTTCTCATTGTTTTTTACTTCGTAATTAAGTTTTTGGGTGAAAAAATGTGGGGGAATCTCTTAACTATTTATCGAATTAAAAACGTAAATAACGTATAAATCAATCTTTTTTGTCTGGAGCAATTCGTGTTCCAGCATTGCCTGAAAGCGAAAGGGTTGCTTTCTCAATTGATGTAATTATGGCATACTCACCACCATTTTCAACAAAGGCAATACAAGCTCGTATTTTTGGTGCCATACTCCCTACTGGGAAATGACCTTCTGCTAAGTAAGTTTTTGCTTCTGAAACCGTTATTTCTTGAAGTGCTTCTTCTTCTGGTTTTCCAAAATGGAGACAAACGTGATCCACATCGGTCAAAACAAGAAATATATCGCCATCCACCACCTCAGCCAATTTTTCTCCAGCAAAATCTTTGTCAATAACCGCTTCAATACCAACAAGATCTCCACTGGCATTACGCACCACAGGAATACCGCCGCCACCCGAAGTGATTACAATCGTGTTTACAACTAATCTTTTGATAATCTCTGCTTCGACCAAACCAATCGGATTTGGAGAAGCAACAACACGACGCCAATTTTCTTTTGTGCCATGTCGAACTTCTTTCATGCTATATCCTTTTGATTCTGCTAATTCTTTCGCTTCTTGATCACTGTAAAAGGGTCCAATAGGCTTTGTGGGATTTTGAAAAGCGGTATCATTTTTATCTACAATCATTTGTGTTATTAGAGACGCAATGGGAATATTCCGTCCATCTCGACGAAAGGTATTTTGTAGTTGATTTTGAAACATATATCCGATTGCACCTTGTGTCATAGCATCCACCACATCCAAGGGCATGGAAGGAACAAGTTTATTCCCTTCTTCTTGTTGAATCAATAAATTTCCTGCTTGGGGACCGTTTCCATGGGTCAAAATCATTAAATATCCTTGCTTATTTATTTTGACTAATTCTTCGCAAGCCAAAGCAACATTTTTGAATTGATTCTCGGAGGTTCCTTTTTCGTCTGATCGCTTGATGGCATTTCCGCCCAAAGCGATAACCAGTAATTTTTTTCCTTTTATCATAGTGAATGCATATTTCTTAGAGCTTTATAATTTTTATATTTTGACCCATGACAATATCTCTGTCAATTGCAAAATAATTAGGGTCGAGGTTAAAAAATACTTTAGAGGATTCCGATGATTATTTGGTAATTCTTTTAATTTTGTTCACTTAATTGCTCTGTTTTATCAGGGAGAAACATTGATAAAGCTCCAACTAAGATAAACGCAAGAACAATCAAAACCATTTCTATTGCAAAATTTTGAGGTTGAATCCAAATTTCATTGAAAAACTTCCAACGTCCTAATATCTCTATCGCATTCCAAAAAATAATGACAGTCGGAATTGCGTATCGAACAGCTGGAGCCATTTTTTGAAATTTGATTAATCGCATAAATAAATATAGCGACCAGGCTAAAGATATAAAAAAAACACTATAGAGTAAGGCATCATATTTTCCCAAAAGCGTTTCATCGTAAACCAATAATAACACGATATAAAAAAACCATGTTATATAAATTGTTTCCATTGCGGTTATGGTTGATAAGGCTCTTCCGCTAGCTGAGCTTGATTTACCTATATTTAACTTGAGGTGACGATGAAACCATCTGAAAAAATGACATCGTGTATCCTTGTTAAAGAAAAAATATAGCATCGTTGCTAAAAATATCCCAACGGATGATGGCAGTAATAAATATTCAGGTTTGGTTGCAACTTCTCCATTTTCAATGAATGGAGCAATCTCTAAATGAGATGCGAAATAAACAAACGAAAACTCAATCCAACCAGTCCAAATGAATAAACCTGCGAAAAATCCTAACCATGTGCTTGTATTCTCATCTTTATTCCGAACACCTAAGAATAAAAACAATACACCTATTAAGCCTAAAACTGTTGCTGCTGGATATTGATAATTATGTCCAAATATAGATTCTATTAAAACCATAACCATATGACCAATGGGCATGGTAAATAAAACAACAAAAAAAGCTAGTATTCCGACAAATGGTGTTTTTTTCATTAGTTCATCACGTTTGAATAAGAATTTCCCCAATGGGATGAATCTAAATAATAATCATTTGGGTGCCTCCCAATTGACAGTAAGTATTCTGCTTTTAGAAATTCTTCCGCTTGAGTCACTAATGTTTGAATTGAGTTGAAATGTCCATTTTTCACTTTCAAAAATACATTGCTTTTCACAATTGGGATGATTTGATTTCCACCTCTTTTGATTATTGAATCTGGTGTTCGTAATAATTTAGAAAGCTTAAAGAAATCTCTTAATTCTAATTCCATCGCAACTGAACCATATTCAAAATGAATTCGATTGCAATTTTGACATTTAAATATTCTGACTGAATCTGATTTATAATCCATTTTGTTCATCGTATGCTCGCTTTCTTTTTTCATATTAACGTTATTGATACCTATTCTCAATAGCATATATTACGCATAAGGGTATATGCGGTGCAAACTGTTTCTATAAAATTATTAAGAATGAAATTCGAGATTTATTCTTAAGTGTTGTTAGACTTATAAATTAAACGTCTAGTTGTGCTTGTTCTTGCTCGTTGAGCTTTCGTCTTAATACTGCAAATTCTCCTGGGTCTTTTTTAAATGGGATTGCCCCTCGCCCTGCACCTCCATGAAGTACATCTACTTTTTTCCCTTTATTGTTTCGTAATTCAGAAACGGATACTATTTGATCTCCATCTGGACTTAATATCTCAATGGCTTCGCTCGTATCTATTCGATTTTTAATATCAAACCAAAGTAATCCAGTTTCCTCATCCCATTTACAATACATGCCCACGGGCTTTTTGAACCGTTCTCGGGAACGATTTTCTTCAATGTTTTCCCCAAATTCTTTAGGGTTTCGAGTATAAAATCCTGTGGTGTAACCTCGATTGGATAAGGCAAATAAATCTTTCATTACGTCAGGATCAAAGGGATTTCCAGCCACCAAATCATCAATTGCTTTTCGATAAGATCGGGCTGACATCGCTGCATAGTATTCGGATTTTGTTCGTCCTTCAATTTTAAAACTGCAAACGCCTGCATCTCGAATTTCGCCCAACAATTCCACAGCACACAAATCTTTTGCATTAAATAAATAGGTGCCACTTTCGTCTTCTTCGATGGGGTATTTTTCCCCTTTACGTTTTTTTTCTTCTACAAAATAGTTACCATCGGGTCTTTGATAAATCTGTCCATCTGTCAATGATTTTTGCAAAGATTCCATTTCTAATAAAGAGCTAGGTTCCTCCCCTAATTCATAATTCCATCGGCAAGAATTGGTGCATGTCCCTTGATTTGCATCGCGGTGATTCATATAATTGGTAATGAGACATCTTCCCGAATATGCAATGCAAATGGCACCGTGCACGAACGATTCCAATTCAATATCTGGCACTCTTTTATGAATTTCCGCCACTTCCTTCAATCTTAATTCTCGTGATAATATAATGCGTTCTACTCCTAAATCTTTCCAAAACTCTACCGTTGTCCAATTGGTTGCATTGGCTTGCGTGGAAAGATGAATAGGGATTTGAGGAACACGTTTAATGGCTTGATGAATCAAACCTGGGTCTGCCATGATGAGTCCATCTGGTTTCCATTCTGCCACTTTTTCTAACTCGCGAATAAAACCATCTACTTTTGTATTATGGGCATAAATATTTAAGGTTAGAAAAATCTTTTTTTCCAATTCATGGGCATAGCGAATTCCTTCTTTTAAAGTTTCTTCACGAAATTCATTTTCTCGCGTTCGCAAAGAAAAACGAGGAACACCTGCGTAAACAGCATCCGCGCCATATGCAAATGCATATTTTAATTTCTCAAAATTACCGGCTGGGGATAATAATTCAGGCTTCAATTGATTGCTCTGCTGGATAAATTTCTCCCAAAACCACCGCTTCTTTGGCTCCAGTTACGGATGGGATATTGCCTGGAATCTCCTTGATATTGGCAACGGCTAAAAGGGAAAAACCAACAGCTTCTTTCTCATCAATAGATACACCATATTCATCAGAACGCTTCACTTGAACCGCCTGGAACAAACGCTCTAAATGAAAAAATATTTGTCCATGATGACTGCCTCCGCCACCCATGATCAGTTCGCTCACATCCTCTCTTTCTAAAAATGATTTACAAGATTCATGGATTGTTTTCGCTGTAAAAAGAGACAGACTTGCTAAACGATCTTCAAAAGAAATATTGTTTAATTCTTCATTATGGGCTGTAACCCAGCTAGGTCCAAAATAATCTCGACCCGTTGATTTTGGGGGCGCCATCTTAAAATAAGCATCCTCCATCCATGCATTGACTAAAGCCATGTCAATCATTCCTTGGCTCGCAGCCTTCCCAGAACCATCAAAGCCTTCGATAAAATGAGAGCGATAGACTTCGTCTAATAATGCCATTCCTGGTCCTGTATCAAAACCTACAATCTCGCCTTTATTTTTAGGCGGAACTAAGCTCACATTTGCGATGCCACCGATATTCAAAGCGATTACGGCAGACTCAGCTTTCTGGAACAACCATTCATCTACTTTTGGAATCAAGGGCGCACCTGTACCACCAGCACCAATATCAGCGGTTCTGAAATCATAAATGACAGGGACGCCTAATGCTCTATGAAGATATTCTGGATTCCCAAGCTGAACGCTTTTAACCCCATTTTCATGATGAACCGTTTGGCCATGACTTCCAATTAAATCAATACCGGTGATATTATTTTCGTCAACAAAGGATGATACAACCTCAGCCATCCATTTTCCTAAATCTTCATCTAACTTTGCATAAAGTTCTTCGCCGCCCGAAACTGTTTCACAGATACTTTTTCTGAGTTGTGCTGGGAATGGAATGGTGTCCGAAATAATGTTTTGAGGACTAAGTTTATATTGATGCGAAACAATATCTACAACGGAAATATCTAGACCATCCATAGAAGTGCCTGTCATCAATCCAATACTACGAATCATATCTTTTTGCGCTAAAGGATGCATTATTTACTCTCGGTAGGTTCCACGAATTTAGAAACCATTATGCCATCAAACAAAGCGCCATCTTCTCTAAAATAATAGCTCATAAAATCGACATTCACCGTTTTCCCTGCTTCAGATGATGCGTGAACGAGTCTTGATTTGTCCAGTAGATATCCTTCATGCGCCAATACAATCCCCATTTTGAAATAGGATTTTCTCACAAAAGCAACGCCTGCAAGTTCTGGGATCCTTTGCAATAAATCTAGCGTGATTTTTTCACTGGGAATGTAATAAACAATCCGTTTATCCGTCCAATCCAAATCTAAAAATTGCGAACCATTTTCCTTTTGATTTAAGATAAGTTCAATCGATGCCAACTCACTTTCGGGAAGAAGTTTTCTCGTAATATTCACGGTAACGGGATGATTCATTAAACGGTCTGAAGTATAATGCCAACGGGATTTGAAAGAGGGCTTTTGATCTTTATAATGCAATTGAATCATTTGTTCTTTTGCTTCTTTCCAATTATGACTGAGCGAAAATGCTACAGTTGTCAAAACATGAACCGTGCAGTCAGACGTATCCACGCGAATGATTGGATCTAAATCTGGTGCGATTTCTTCCCCCAACTTAAAAATGCCATAAGGTGTTCCCACACGCCAAAGATTTATGGCTTTTATCCGTTGATGAAAATCAGGAAACTTTTGATGGAATTGAGGCAATATCTGGGACATTTCATCGTGGGATAATGTCCATGGTTTGGGTAAGGTATCAACCCAAGTCGAAGGATTACTGCAAGCCATTGAAAAAATAAGCACTATACTAAAATAAATATTTTTCATTACCACCTTTCCTTCCATTTGAGGTTGGAATTTTTCTCTTTGAATCCTAAAATTTCATAAACTGACGAATGAATTTTTTGTCGCCATTCGTAGTATTTCGGATCTTTATAATTCCGATTTGGATGCACCGCATTTGTCAGTAAAATAACGATTACATCATTCTCTGGGTCAATCCATAAGGATGTGCCTGTAAATCCTGTGTGACCAAAGCTTTGATCACTGA
Source organism: Fidelibacterota bacterium (assembly GCA_018671775.1). Taxonomy (GTDB): domain Bacteria; phylum Fidelibacterota; class Marinisomatia; order Marinisomatales; family UBA1611; genus JABHGY01. Next base: position 469 of record JABHGY010000074.1, on the reverse strand, counting down.
GATAAACCCCACCAGAAGCTTCTCCATCTGGACTATCCCAACCCAAACAACGAGAATTTCCTTCAATAATATTTGCTCTTTTAGTAAATAATGATACGGTTTCTTCGCGAAAAATTCGTTTCCAACCATAAATCCCACCATTAAGCATCATTTGAGAAAATCGAGCTAAATCTTTGGCTGTTGAAAATAATCCCGCATGACCCGCAACACCGCCCAAACTATAAGCGTTTTCGTCATGCACTTTGCCATGGATTAATTGTCCATCAGGTGAATATTCTGTGGGAACAATTCGATGGAGCTTTTCACTTGTTGGGTTAAAAAAGGTGGACGTCATACCTAAGGGTTCAAAAATTAAAGAATCGACAAATGTATCCAAAGGCATCTCTGTTATTTGCTCAACCATCTTCCCTAAAACAATTAATCCAACGTCAGAGTATTTCATCTGTGCTTCTAAACCATAAATTGGCTC
>JABHGY010000073.1 GCA_018671775.1 Fidelibacterota bacterium | reverse complement strand
TCATCAATATTGAAGTGGATAGCATTAATAAGCAGAGAGCTCGAATCCGTAAATCTTTGGGATTAAATAGAACTCAAAATTTGATGACATTTTTACAGGTAGTTTAATTATTAAATGTAATTAACCAAATAGTATGTCCATATAATATCCATATAATACTATTATAGAAATTTGTAATTTCATTATAATATTTATTAGTAAAAATCCTAAAGGATGAAAATAAAATGATTAACAAAATAACGACTGGCATTTTCTGCCTAGTTTTCCTCTTGAACATTGATTCTTTGCAAGGTGAACAGCTATATATGTTTCCGCCCATTTCATCAATTCACGAAAATATCAGTAGAGATGTTTGTGGAAAGAACAACAAAACAATAATAGTTGAAAAACCTACACTCCCGTCTATTTTCGATTTACAGCATCGAAATAATCGTGATACGACTTATACTTTTGACTATTTAATCACCCTTAACTACGATGAACTTATCGATTTAATTGTCACATTAGATTGGTGGGAAATATCCGGTTTATTTGAATATTCTGATGATTCTTATGAATTTTATAGTGATACACTTCGGATGCAAGCATTGTTCGATGCTGTGGAAGAGAGAGGGAATACTTATACATTAGATGACGAACTTGGGATTGGCGTATTAGTTGAAGTAATTAGGTCCGGTTTTTACCTTGCGTTTTATTATGATGATTTAAATTTTTTAAGAGATCTTGATTTCATGGATAATACGATACCAGGAATGGATGCCATTTCAAATAATCCAAATTTTGAATTAGGAACTGATGCACAAACAAGCGTGGTTGCAGCCTTAGGTGCGTATCAGGGGATTGGAATGAGTAGTGTAAATGCCATAACAAATTCTGCGACAATATTTAATGATTTTGGTCAGAATTTTGATACTTATATAAATGACTCTAATAAAAGCTCAGCTCTTTATTGGCTAGGTGATGGAGTTTATTATTCGCTCTACACTCAATCTTATAATTACGATCCGCAAGACACTGAATTTTATAATGAAGTTGACAGTTTATTTAATTCGATCGCCAACATTGGATTATATGGTGCAATCACCGATCAGAATGAATGGCTGTTAAACAGTGCTGTCTGGTGGAATGCACGAATTGGATTATTTGATGATGAAGCAATCGTAATCCAATTTTTAACAGATGTAGTTCAATTATATGGAGAAATGACAGGTCCATCCCTTGAAGCTATCGAAATGCTTTGTTGGCTTTATAATTGTGAATATGCAGATGGGACACCTATCGATGAGGATGAGATATGGCAAAATATCCACGATTGGCTGCTTCCTAATCGCACTACATACGATGATGAAATGATTATTTTTAAAACAGGTGATAACGTAACACCTGAAAAAATTGAAACGTTATACTGGGCAATGAAAGAAGTAAGAGCTCAATTTCACAGAGTCTCTCTCAATGATATTCCACTAGAAGAAGGCAATCCTGATGATTCGCTTATTGCTGTTATTTATAACAGCCCGGCTGATTATACCTATAATAATTTTCTTTACGGTTTGGGCACCAACAACGGAGGAATGTATATTGAATCTTGGGGAACCTTCTTCACGTATGAAAGAACGCCGCAAGAGAGCTATTATACATTAGAAGATTTATTTCGACATGAATTTTCACACTATCTTCAGGGACGGTATATGGCACCAGGAATGTGGGGGCAAAATCCTATTTACGATAATGAGCGATTATCCTGGTTTGAAGAAGGTGGCGCAGAATTTATGGCGGGCAGTTCGAGGCTAAATGGAATACAAACTCGTTTAACCATGGTAGAAAATATCGCCCAAAATGAAGATGATCGAATGACTCTTGCTGAAGTAGTAAATGCTACTTACGGTAATTGGGAATTTTACACCTATGGTTTTGCATTTTTTGACTACATGTATAAATATCGAATGGATATGTTATTAGAAATGGTTGATTTTGTGAAAATGAGCGATGGAGATTCATTTGATATTTTGATGGATGAAATAGCAAATAATGATTTATTAAATGATCTTTATCAAGCGCATATGGATAGCCTAAAAGCAAATCAAAATAATTTTACTGACCCGGTTACCAGCAATTTATATTTTGAAGAAATAGAAAGCATCTCGACAGAAAATATTATTGATGAAATTTTATTATTATCTCAATTCCAAAATATTTCATCTGAAACTTATGGTTCATTTGATCATAATTTGTTGTCAATAAGTGGTAATATTACATTGGATATGGATAATGATTCTGACTCATTATGGTTAGCAATGAATAGTAATCTAAACAGCACTTTAGCATCATTAAATGATATGAGTTGGAATGGTTATAATACTGTAAATGGTTGGTTTAGCAATCCCGAATTAAATTCGAATGATGAATGGGTTTATAGTGTCAACTTTTTGTGTAAGATCTCAAATTCTCTATCCGTCACAAATAAGGCACTCCCTGAAATTTTTTCCTTGCATCAGAACTACCCCAACCCTTTCAACCCAATTACAACGCTCCACTACGATTTGCCCGAACAAGCACATGTAAAAATAATGATTTATGATATTATGGGACGGGAAGTAAAAAGACTGATAAATCAAACTCAAAATGCCGGATTCAAGTCAATCATTTGGAATGCGACTAATAATTTGGGTCAGCCGGTAAGTGCCGGCATGTACTTATAC
>JABHGY010000072.1 GCA_018671775.1 Fidelibacterota bacterium | reverse complement strand
TTGAATGCGCGAAACATTTCGTTTTCATCCACGTCACCAATGGATTGCATTACATCAAAAACTGGAAGTGATGGCCAAGATTCTTTTTTGAGATTCACCCCAACACCATTTGGTAAAATCCGTGGGATATTTTCAACCAACCCACCACCGGTAATATGGGCAATGCCTTTTAAATCAATTCCAATATCCAAAACAGAAAAAACATGATTCGTATAATTTATGTGCGGCTCTAATAATGTGAGTCCAACAGATTTGTCTAATTCAGGAATCATATCATTTACATCATATCCGCCAATTTCAAAAAACAGCTTTCGGGCGAATGAATAACCGTTGGTGTGTAATCCGTTTGATGGAAGTCCCAAGACCACATCACCGGGTTTAATGTTTTCGCCCGTAATAATTTTTTCTTTTTCCACTACACCTGTAATGATGCCAACCAAATCATGTTCGCCGGGTAAATAGGTATCAGGCATTTCTGCTGTTTCTCCACCCACCAAAGACACACCCGTTTCTTTACAGGCTTTCACCATCCCAGATACAATTTCTTCCACAATTTCTGGTTTCAATTTATCGTTGGCGATATAATCCAAAAAGGTAAGGGGACGCGCACCCATGACTAAAATATCGTTAGCGGCTGCACTTAAAAGATCAATACCAATAGTGTCAAACTTTTCCAGTTTCCGGGCGATGATAGTCTTTGTTCCAACGCCATCAATACTTTGAACCATGACGGGATGATTATAATTTTCTAAAATGGGTTTCAGATCATAGAGCGAACCAAAACTACCGAGCCCCGTCAGCACATTTGAAGTAAAGGTGGACTTTACGCCATCTTTTATCCGATCGACTGCTTCGTTGCCAGCATCAATATCTACACCAGCTGATTTGTAATCTATTTTTTGTTTAGCCATTTTATTTTACCGCGAAGACTCGAAGGCGCAGAGAATGAAACAAAATATTTTCTCCGTGTGCTCTGTGTCTCTGTGGCTTAAAGTTTGTTTCGAAGACCATTTGTCCATGCTTTATTTGCTTTTTTCACGGACAGATCTAAAGCATTATTTATTTTTATTGTATTTCCACCTGTCGATCCGATTTTAAAAACATCCAATCCATATTTTGAGAATACGGATTTTATTTCATCTAAATTTTCTGATGATACTTCTAAAACAAATCCACCTGTTTCAGAAAATAAAGTTTTATCCATTGAAAGTTCAGAATCAATTTTTATTATGCATCCAATGTTCTTTGCGAATGTCATTTCTGCAAGTGCAGAAGCAAGACCACCATCAGAAATATCGTGACACGATAACACCAAAGTATCATCAATGCAATCGGTTAGGGCAAAAATTTGATTTTTCACTTCTTCCAAATTTGGTTTCGGAACATTCGCCCCAAGTTCATCAAATAAACTGTAATAGACCGATCCGCCCAATTCATTTTTCCGTTCGCCAATCATAAGCAAAACAGAATTCGATTTCTGGAAATGCATAGGCACTGCTTTATTTACATCTTTGAGCCGGCCGAGACAACTGACAATGGGGCTGGGTGGAATTGCACCTTTTTTCGATTCATTATAAAAACTTACATTCCCTGCAATAATGGGTGTGGCATCATTGGGATTATCTTTCAAAGTGATGGCATTGCACGCATCGGAAACACCGCGAGTCGCTTCCACAAATTCCCACATTTGGTTGGGCTTTTCGGGATTCCCAAAACAGAGACAGTCAGATAAAGCGTGGGGTGTTGCACCGACGGCTGCCACATTCCGCATGGATTCTACCACAGCATTTACGCCACCCCAATATGGGTCGATTAGTCCGTGGCGCGGGTTGTGATCTGTGGAAAGGGCAATGCCCACATTCCGAATTTCTTCGGGATATTTTTCTGAGTTGAATGGCGCCATTACGCCGGAATCTGCTAAACCAGTTTCCGTATGAATTCGCCCTTGAACTTGTTTGTCGTATTGCTCAAAAATGGGTTCACGACTGGCCATATTTTCATGAGATAAAATGTTTAATAAAATTTGATTATAATTGGACGGTTCAGGCAAATTGGGTTCAGAAAAATTTGATTCTTTTGCTTCAAATGGGCGGTCATATAAAAAGCCTTCCGTTACTTCT
>JABHGY010000071.1 GCA_018671775.1 Fidelibacterota bacterium | reverse complement strand
TGCAATCATAGACATCCACAATCGCTGATTCTAGTCCATTTTCTCCTTTTTGGAACCAAACACAAGAAAATCCCCGTTCTTCCAAAGAAGATTTGATATGTTCGCCAATAAATTTTTCGTCTTCAATAATCAGTATTTTCATATTACTCTAATGTGAGGTGAGTAAATTCTTTTATGAATATACATCGAAGCATTATCCTCTTGCTTTCTCTCATGACAGTTGGATTTGTCATTTGGATTGTAATGAACACAGGAAACTACTACGCGGATTCTCTACTGGACCGTCCACACAACCCTCTGCATAGAGAATGGAAACCAGGTGGATTTATGGGACACGGACTTGGTATTGTGGGCTCTTTAATGATGGTGATAATGTTTGTCTATTCTCTACGGAAACGGGTTCGTTTTTTCCGAAATTTGGGCAAACTTCCTACTTGGCTCAATTATCATATTTTTTTAGGAATCGCAGGGCCGATTCTCGTGACTTTCCATACAGCCTTTAAGTTTGGTGGACTGGTTTCTATCTCTTACTGGTCCATGGTGGCGGTGGCTTCTAGCGGATTTATAGGACGATATATTTACATCAAAATTCCTCACCGTGTCAGCGGTAAAGAATTATCCAGAGATGAATTTAAGGACAAATTCTCTGACATGATTCATTCATTCAAGAAAGAATTTCATTTATCGGATGAGATCATTGAGCAAATTGAAGATTTATCTGGCGCGAGCAAAATTGAATCTCGTGGTCTATGGGGAATTTTTACTATCTTTTTTATGGATATTACGTCTTGGTTTAAATGGAATAAAATCAAAAAAAAGCTACAAATATCTGCGCATCTTTCTCCCGATAAAATGAAATCCTTTCAAAAATCCGTTCGACAAATTGTAAAGATGGATAGACAAATTGCGTTTTGGAATGCGGCTCATTCTCTATTTCATTATTGGCACGTGATACATAAACCTTTCGCCTACACCATGATTGTGATTATGATTGTTCATATTACGGTTGTTGTGGCCATGGGTTATACCTGGATTTTCTGATGAATACAGAACTACTATATTCATGGGGAATTGGCATTATCATCATGCTTACTTTCCTTGTTCCTTATATTTCCTCCATGAAAAAAAAGGACGCACTGACACGAAAAAGACTGGAAGAAACTCGAGCCAAAAGGCAGGATAAAGCCCTACTTCAACATCCTATTATTAATCAATCTCTTTGCATCGGGTGTGGCATTTGCGTGGATGCTTGTCCAGAAGGAACTGTTTTAGGGCTAATCGATGGAAAAGCGACCATTATTCATGGAAGCCATTGTGTAGGGCATGGAAAATGTGCAGAGGCTTGCCCTGTTTCTGGCATCGAAATTGGGCTAGGCGACATTAGTCAAAGAGAAGATATCCCCCAATTATCTGAGCATTTTGAAAGCAATATTCCCGGGCTATATATCATTGGAGAGTTGAGTGGATTAGCCTTGATTAAAAATGCAATTACGCATGGTGTTACTGCCATCAATCATATCCATGAAAATCAGACTCAAAAAGATAAGGGAGAATTTGATGTGGTGATTATTGGTGCTGGACCTGCTGGGTTATCTGCTGGATTGCGTGCCAAAGAATTGGAATTAAATTATTTGATTTTAGATCAAGATAAACCTGGTGGAACCATACTGCAATATCCACGGCGAAAATTGGTTTTGGTTCAACCTGTAGAATTGCCTCTATTCGGTTCTTTGAAAAAGGGCGAATATGAAAAAGAGGACTTACTCGCCATTTGGGAAAAAGTGATTTCAGAACAGAAAGTAAAACTCTTATCTGGACACCAACTGAAAGGTATTAGTGGAGAACACGGAAATTTCACCATAGAAACAAGCTCGGGTCCCGCTTCCGCTTCTCGTGTTATTTTGGCATTAGGAAGGCGAGGCACGCCACGAAAACTTGGAATTCCCGGTGAATCTTTGAGCAAAGTCATGTATAAACTGATGGATGCTGAAACGTATAAGCACAAAAAATTATTGGTGGTTGGTGGTGGCGATTCTGCCATCGAAGCGGCGTTGGGCTTAGCCCATCAAGAAGGAAATGAAGTGACTCTCTCCTATCGAAAAGAAAACTTTTTTAGAATCAAAGCGCGGAACGAAAAAAATATCGAAAAAGCCATTGAGGATCAATTATTGAATGTGGTTTTTGAATCCAATCCAAGTCAGATTACAGAATCAAACGTCACATTAAAAACCGCGGATACAGAAATGGTATTAGACAATGATTTTACATTCATTTTTGCAGGCGGTGAACTCCCCTTCCCCTTATTGAATTCAATTGGCATTGAATTTGGAAAAAAGATTGAAGCGAAGACATAGACGTTTATCTCTTACTAAATAATACAAAAGGCAAAATCCAATGAGCGCAAATCGTAAGAAAATCAAAAAACTAGAGGTCATGGTGGCTGATGTCATCCAAGAAACCCCTGATACGACAACGCTCATTCTCTTTACAGGCAATGATTTGTTGGACTATAAGCCCGGTCATTTCGTTACTATTGATCCTCATCAGTTTGTAGCTTTGGAAAGATGGACTGCTTATCTCGAATTTAAAAAAGGGAAGAAAGAACTCCCACGAGCGTATTCACTTTCCAGTTCTCCAGATGAAAAATATTTAGCCATTACGGTCAAAGAAGAAATGTATTTCCCGGGAAAATCCAAATATCCGCCTCTACTTTCACCTATCCTTTCCATGAGAACACGAAAAGGATCAAAAATGGTGATTACGGGATTTACAGGTCCTTATACCTTACCCAAGGATGGAAATATGCCAAAAGAAATTCTTCATATTTGCGCAGGCAGTGGCGTGGTGCCCAATTTTAGTATATTAAAATATACCTTAAAAAATTACCCAGAAATAAAACACCATTTTATGTATAGCAATCAATCTTGGGAAAACACTATTTTTGGGAAAGAATTAATTGATTTACAAATGGACTTTCCAAATCAATTAACGGTAGATTTTCTGTTTACACGCAAAGCACCTGAAGACTTCCAAGTTCCATTTCAAACAGGAAGAATCAGCACTGAAATGATCGAAAATATATTTAATAAAATGGAACAAGCCCAGATTTATATTTGCGGGCCGGGTGTTTCGAAATACGAAAAAATCGCAGCGCGAAAAGAAGGCGTGACTCCTGCACCAAGATTTTTAGAATCTGTCTTACAATCTCTGAACGATTTGGGGATTGATAAAAGTCAAATCACCCATGAGAGTTATGGTTAAAAAATAACCTGGATTCAATTAGTAAGTGCAACAGTTAATGCCATGTCAAAAAATACTTCATTGGGTGTTTTGTACCCAAGTCTTTTTCGTGGACGATTGTTTAGTCTCTTCATGGCATGGATTATCTCACTATCTGTTATGGTTCTAAAGTCTCTATCTTTAGGAAAATACTGGCGAATAAGCCCATTGGTATTTTCATTCAACCCACCCACGTTCATAAGAAGCATATGGATAGGCAAAATAAAAGTCACATTTCAATCCGTTTGCGATTTCCTCATGATTAGCAAACTCTTTTCCATTATCAGATGTAATCGTATAAACTTGATCCGAAATGGGAGACAACAATCGTTTTATTGCGCTCTCGGTGTTTCCTTTAGTTCGTCTATCTACCTTGTAAATAAGGGCAAGTCCAGACTTTCTTTCTGTCATAGAGACAATGGCCTGTTTGGGGCGATAGCCCCGGCCACCCCGATTTCGTTTAAGTTCTCTACTTACTGTCGATTTGTGAATGCCAATTACTTCAGAAGTTTTCGATTGTGCTCCTCATTTATGTCGGTGGGAAAAGTACGAAGCCTACAGCAGCTCCGCATCTTCCAAAACTCGTCATCGAGTTGCACTTAAGAGTTGAATTCAAGCTATTTTATAATAAAAAATTCGAATCACTTGGTATCAATGCTTCAAAATAACGGTCATTTTTATTAATTAAATATTTTATTTCCATCATCATCAATATTTAGATCTATTAACTCAAATTCTTGATGTATAAATTCGAATTCTTGTTCCTTATCCAATTTTAATTCGGATCCGATAAGAAGATATGCAGTTTCATTATCGAGTAGAAACAAAACAGATTTTGTTCGATAAATTCTGTCCTGCACACCTATTTTATCATCAAACACCAGGTTGAAATCAATGATATTGCCATTCGCAATGGATTTGACGCGTAAATAGCAAAATTCTGATATTGCATTGGTTGCCTTTATATGATTTATACGGTTTTGAGTTTGTTTTGAAATGTGTAATGGTGGAAGATCTGAAATATTTTGATAAATATGATGAGAAGAGTTTTCGTGTATTTCATCGGGTTTATTGTTAGAATTTTTAATCATTTTAAATTGTGTCCTTTTATTGAGATAATAGCCACGAGTTTTTCCGCGGCTATTATTCTATCAAATGGCTGAAAAACCTTTTTATTTTTTTATTATAATTTTAAAATTGTTAAAGAATTCGCGCATCTCTTCAACTTTCTGTGACCCATATAATTCCGTCGTTGTAGTCGGTCGATTATTCTTTTCCCAATTTAGTATAATGAGCGCAAGTTCTTCCGCTTCGAGGTGGTACCCATCTCTTTTCAGAGTTTTCCATATCATTTTTGCTTTTTCAAATTGCCCATTTTCTGAATATCTTTCTGCGATTTCCATAAGAAATCCGTTTTGTGTTTGGACATCTTCGAACGATTTGTCATTGAGTAAAGACTGGGCGGTATCAAGCTTATTTTGACAGATTAATGTTTGGGTATACCGTCGACGCCAGTTTTCATCTTCGGGATAGAGTTTTCTAAAATATTCACAAAGATACGCCTGAAAATCAGGTACATCTTCGTAATCTTCAAACCAATAATCGATCGAATTTGAGCGATTATCAAATTTTTCGGCCAATTTTATTAAAATATCAACAGCTTCAAATTTCCCTTCGATAAACAAATCTTTCGCGATTAAAATATGGCAACTGGGATTCGCATCTATCAGAATGCCCGAAATAGATTTATACAAACTATCCACGGAGCAGTGACGTCCAGCACTTAATTTTTTGGGTAG
>JABHGY010000070.1 GCA_018671775.1 Fidelibacterota bacterium | reverse complement strand
TTATCCCAATTTTCTGAATCACCAAGTATAAGGATATCAACATGAAGTTCTCTATAGCCTCCATCTAAAGTTGAATTAAATCCAAGTCCGCCCGGTTCCAAATCCCAGCCATATTCGCTATAGTAAGAATTATGATAATCCAAAGGTGCATTCATTGCAAACTCACCTAAAACCGTAAAATCGGATACATCTATGGGATTGGCAGAATCTGTGATGATTTCTACTTTAAGAGGAAGATGATAGGTGGAATCAAAAGGAAGTCCCGTTAGAGAGTTAGTATAATTATACACCCATTCGTTTGAAAAAAGATCAAACCAACGCGCATCAAGCCCAGCATTTTTATCAATGGTAATGCGATAATCATCTACTGTAACAATTTCATTGCCTATTGCAGATCCACTTGGAACCAAATCAGGGCGAACGCTTTCTGTGCGCCAATCAAACGTGCTCGTATCTCCAGCGACTTGAGTCCATCCTAAAAAGCTAACACCTGTGGATGAATTCTGGACGGTTATTCTTAGACCGTCTACAACGGGGAGATTATCACCTGAAGAATTTGAAAAATTATGCTTATAAAAAAGCGTATCCATTTCTGTCGTATCTATTAGTGTGAAGCCCCAATCAAAAGTGGTATCTCCATCTACGATATAGATAGAACTATCCTCAAAAGTAATTTTATATCCGTGTCCCGTTACATCATCGGGGGCAATCATTTCGACTTGGACGATGCCTTCGCATTTCCCCCCTTTAGCAGATAAAGTATTTTCTGAAACAGATGCAGAAATTTCATTGGAAGCGGGAATCCCTGGAACCACAGAAACAACGTGAGATTCAAACGTTGAAGAACCAAGGGGATACAAATAAGATTGTTCTAAACTATCGCTCAATTGGTTCCCTCGATCAAAGGGTGAGACACAATACCAATACTCTAAACCATTTATAAGGTTTGAATCTACAAAAGTATGAGATAAGCCCGAATTGATTCCCAAGTATTGGGGAAAAGCAGGGTCCAAACCTGAAACATCTATACCATATCGTTCTATATCTTCTTCCAATGAATAATCGAATGTTGCAATCGGCTCGAAGCCAACAGGAATACCATGAGCATCTGTTACAATATTTCCCCATGTTCTTCCTTGATCTGTGCTTCGAAATACTTTATAACCTTCAAAATCTTGATTTCCCGTTAAAACATCTACAGATTGTTCCGATGGGCTTTCACTCCAAAACAATGTGACTTTTCCATCACCTGCAACCACATCTACATTGGGAGCCTTGGGTGGCCCCGAACCTTGGAAATACAAGTGATACATCTCATTTGCCATACGAACATTATTCATAAGATCGGTCGTATCTGCTTCGTTAGGTGTTTCACCGCCATCACCCATAATAAGTCCCAAGCTTACGGTCACAAATGAGTCCGCTGGAATATCATGAGGCCCAGATGAAATAACAAAATTGAGTCCATCTCCTTCTAGCTCAACACCACTTTCTTCATCCTCCCATAGTGGATAATATTCACCTAAAGAAGATATATCTGTATTATCAATTTTTTCATCATCACCATGAAAATACCATGGGATTGAATCAAGAACGGAAGTGTCTTTTTGGCTAGTCATCAATGCCCACATTTGTTCGTCTGTCGTTGGGGAAACGCCTCGTCCAAAATGATGAAAATCCGTAATCCCTATATTACCAGGCGTATCGTATAAACGCAGTCCTACAATGCCCAATGGATCGTCTGAATTTGCCCAAGTTTTATTGCGCTCATTATTTAAATCATAAACATAAACAAGATCTTTTTGACCGTCCCCATCTGAATCCACAAAATTGATATAATCATGCATATCGAAATCTGGACGAAATTTGGCAAGGAATCCAATTGAAACACCTTCCAAATCTGCACCGCTTGTATTTATAATTTTTAATTCCCAAAAAACAAAATCTTCTGCATAAGGTCGCCCATAACTATAAGCTGATTGCTCTACCGTTATGCCAACAGAACCTTGTGCGTTTTCATCATCATTGTAAGTGCAAAAAATATCTCGATCGCTGGTAAACTCATTTTGTCGATCGGAAAGTTGACTTGCATCCAAATGCATTGCTAAAGTATCAGAAGAAACGCCTGTAACGTCCACGCGGTAATATCCTGGCCATTCCCGTTCATCTGAGCTAGTCCAATTTCCATTTTCGTCATAGTATCCAAAAGGCCATGTTTCTCTAAAATCACTGGATGCTAAAAAGGGAGTATCATCTGATTCTGCTCTTATTTCACCTGAATATTCTCGTCCAGGAGAATTATCTGATGGGAGCCAATCAACGACCTTTGTTAGTGCTTGAGAAACTGTTTCAATCACATTATGTTCATTGATAGCAATAGCCAAGCCAAGCCCATAAATATATTGTCGATCGGAATCAGCAGATCGAGGCCAATGTCCAGCGTTTGTAAACCAAACATGGAAATTCGCCAAATCACCCATATTGCTCGTATTATTTTGAAGCTGTCCTTTATCCATCACGCCTACAGCTTTTTCACTAAAACCAAATGTTTTCCCCAATGTTCTTGAGGACATATCACTATGACATTTTGTGCAATCTATCGCCCATAAAGTTGAAGCACCAAACAAGCACAAGCTAAAAAATAATTGCTTAAATAATCTTGTGTTAGAATGCAAAGCTGAGTCCCGCTTTCATGTTTCTCCCTCGTCCTACATGAGATGGGTTATGATTCGCATCTACCGAAGTACCAACGCCAGAGAAACCTGGATCAAAGGGTTTCCCTGTCCTAGAGTAAACATAATAGACATTTTCGTAGTTTGTCAAATTTATTATCTCAAGAAAACTTGTCATCGCAATTGATTTAAATATCAATCGTTTTTTAATGCGTAAATCCATACTGAACGTCCAAGGCTTTCTTGCTGAATTCATATCCACGCGGAAAGTTGGGTCAACATATGGCGTATAAGGAAGCCCACTTCCCGTATTAAGAAGAATGCTGGCATTGATGTTAGAAAAAGGATGAAAATTTCCAATGTTGAGCCCACTATTTTTATGAGTACGAATATAGGCTGATAAAGAAATATCATGGCGTTGATCAAAATCGAGATAAAATTCTTGATGTGGTACTTCTTCTTGTACATACGCAGAAAAATATCCACCAATTGGATTCGAATTATTTCCTTTCGCCACAGACATTGTATAAGCAAATGACCCGCCAAAAATACCGGAAAATCTTTTGTCTAATGATAAATCAAATCCTTTTACGCTGGCATAATCTGTATTGGCATAAGCCACATACATATTGGATAAATATCGGATTTGAACTGTTGATAATAAATCCCGAATATCCTTCGACCATATACTAAATTCCATGGCGAGGTCATTTCCTAATGCTTGTTTTAATCCCGTCTCAAATGCGATTGTTTTCTGTGCACTGACTTTTGGATTTCCCACAAGTGGTAAAGCAGAAGACACATCCTTTTCTGCATTATAAGTCATGGCATCAAATGTGGGGGTTTGAAAAAAGTGACCATAAGAAAAATGAAAAACTGTTTTGTCCGTCACGGGATATGCCAAGCCTATCCGTGGACTCCAATTCGATTGGAAAGGTGCAGGACTTAATTCTGCTGGTGCCCAAACATTATTCGTAGAATCCCATTCAACAAAACGATTGATATCTTGCCACATGGAAGCTTGAGGGTCTACATAATCCCAACGAAGGCCCAGATTAAAAATAAGAAAATCTAACTCAATTTTATCCTGGATATAAAAGGAACCTTCAATAGGCGTAAAAGTTGTGTCATCCTTAAAATTAGTTCCACCTATCCATGGTTGATCTTCTGTGTAAAGATTTAAAGTGTGTGGTGTGGCGGTAAATCCTGCTTTAATCAAATGATTTTGATTGGCTTGAAAAGTTAAATCATACTTTAAGGAAGTGGTTGTGCTATGATTATCTGTATATGAGCCACTATTCCCCACATCATAGAAATAAACGGTTTCATCCGTTAAAGGACGTTCATAGTCTTCAGGCGATTTGTCCATAACCCCTGAAAATGTGGATACATTCTGGGATGTTAAATAAAGGGAATAATACAAGGCCTCACTCATTGAATGGGTAAATGTGAAAGCAAGCCGATCATTAGATTTAAAAGTATGCCCCTGATATTCTGGACGGTATTTCCATCTATGGGAATAATTTTGATATAAACGATTCGAACTATGCACGTGCAATGCAAGCTTCATATTTGGATTGGGTTTGGTGGTCAACTTAATTTGGACATCTTGGTTCACATCAAAACCGTGAGGAAGTTGGCTATCCATAGAACGATAAAAAGAAGAAAAGTAAAAATGTGTATTCCCTAAAGGCAGCTTTCCGCCAAGATTAAAACTTCCTGACCCTGATAAGGGTAAATCAAAAAGTGAGAGTAATGGTTTTGTTGATTGTTGGGCTAAGTTGGCTTCAAGATAAGGATAAATAGATTCTTTTAAATCAATCCACTGGTAATTCGTATCTGATACCACATCAAAAGCACCTGCAGTATGATAAATGGATTTGGTCAATTCTGGTGAAATAAACTCCAACTTTCCATGGAGCTCATCCCCACCATCTTTGGTTACAATATTTATAATACTGGACATAGCTTGACCGTATTCCGCATTGAATGTCCCACTAATGATTGTCATTTCCTGAATTGCATTTTGATTTACAGAACCAGAAAAATCGCCTTGGAGCGGATCTTTTACAACCACGCCATCAATCATATACAATATTTCTTTTGTGCGACCGCCTCTGACATGAATGCCTCCAGAAGCATCTTCTGTAAATCCTGCTTGTGTAACTAAAATATCTTTAAAATCATTGACCGGCATATCTACAATATTCTCTGCATCAATGACTTTTACAGAGGAGGTAGCATCTCGTTGAATCAAGGGGCGGGCAGCAACAACCTGAACTTCTTCACCCTCTAGGGGGGTTTGAATCATTACCACATCTAATTGCGTTGTAAAATCTGACCTAATGATAAGATCCGTTTGTATAGAGGTTTTATATCCCATCATCATAATTTTGACCGTATAGTGCCCAGGATTGATATTGAGGATGAAAAATTGACCTTCAGTATTTGTGGCTGTTCCATGATCCGTCCCTGAGATTATTACATCTGCGCCTTCGAGGACTTCACCAAGTTCCGATTGAATGACACCCGAAAGTTTTCCACCCACGCCAGCAAAAGTAGGCGCTATAAGCAAAAAAGAATAAAGTGCGTATTTTATAAAGATGCGGGACATAAAAAAAGCGGGGATGAAACTCATCCCCGCTTGGTTTTATTTATTTGAGGAAAATCATTTTTTTTGTTTGTGATTTCTGCCCATGGTTTAACGTATAAATATAAACACCAGCAGG
>JABHGY010000006.1 GCA_018671775.1 Fidelibacterota bacterium | reverse complement strand
AATAAGGGGATTAAACGATTTTTCTCCAGGCGCTTGGGCCACCGACAGGGCGGCGGCTTTTGCAAACTGATTGTTGTCTCCCTCAATAAAAGAAGCAAAGGAAAACGAATTGTTGAGTTTTGGGGTGAATTTTCTTTTTTTGATGTGGGGCGTTTGGTTTAATTCCACCTGTTCTTCGGGTGTCTGTGTTTTTTGTGACACAGTGTATTTCACTCGGGTGTCGCTCGAAACCGCCTCAACCGCATTTCGAATTGCTTTCGCGTAGTGGGATTCTATCCATTCATAAAAAAACTGGTTGGGAAGCTCCAATGTGATGGCGTTGCCATTCATTGTAGTGGCTTTGATAGGTTCAAGCCACGTGCTGTATGCGTGTTGTGGGAGCGTTGATTTTAATTGTTCCGACGCAAGTCCCCAGATTTTATCTTTTTGATCTATTGTTTGTTTATCCACAAGTTTTCCACAGAGATGTTTATACTAAAAATTATAGGAATTATCCTATATGGTTCTATCTAATTATTATAAAAATAATACAATTTTATTCAATTTATTTTAAAAATGTGTTTTGCGTGTTCGTTTGTCCTTTTTATATTCCCAGGCTTTTTTGGAGACAAAATGAAACGAACATATCAACCTAGTAATAGAAAACGAAAAAATAAACATGGCTTCCGGTCTAGAATGGAAACGGTCGGTGGGCGAAATGTAATTAAAAATCGCCGAAAAAAGGGGCGAAAAAAACTTAGTGCATAGGTTTTGTATTTTTTAAATAGCCCTTTAGGCTCCCTTGTTTTCTTTTTATGCTTTTCTTAAGTAATTAAAAACCCCCAACATCAACATGGATAGAAATACGCTTGTCGCTTTTTTTCTGATTGCGCTTATCATGATATTCACTCCTTATTATATGGATATCATATCGCCGCCACAGGAACAACCGCTTCTTCATAGTGTCGAGAAAGATTCTTTATCTACAAAACCTGTTATTCGCCAAACAGCGCCACGCATAGCCAGTATTCCTCTCACAAAAAAAACGCCTAAACGTTTTGATGTAGATGAACAATTTATTGATATTGAAACAAATCTTTTCCTTGCGAGCGTTTCATCTGTAAATGGCGGGTCTTTTCAATCTTTTTCTTTGAAAAAGTACAAACAAAAAGATAGCTCTTTTGTTGAGCTAATTAATGGGGTAAACAATCAAAACCTCTTAATTTCATATTTATCAGATGATGGGGAGATTGTGGAATTATCTTCTCCGTGGGAAATCAGTTCTCGTCCCACTTTTGGATCTATCCATAGGCCTACAAAAATTTCGTATATAGCCTATGTGGGGCCGAATCAAGATTTACCTGTAACAAAAACGCTAATCTTTTACCCAGATAAGTATGCTATTGATGTTGTTGTAGATTTTTCAGAGGCGCGTCACGACCTTTTAAATGGAAATTTTATCCTCTCTTGGAATGGGGGGGTTTCAAGTACCGAGGCTAACCTAAAAGATGATTTGGTCTATTTTAAGGGTTATGCGTATCAGGGTGGAGAACTTCATGATTTAAAAATAAAAAAAGGAGAAACCCAAAAAGATGAGCTTCCGGGTAAAACTGATTGGGTTGCTTCTCGGTCTAAGTATTTTCTAACCGCGCTTATTCCAGACCAACCGGATCTTTGCTCTGGGGCAGGTGTTTATGGAGACTACAGCGCTCAAAATGAACTTTATGATGTTTCCCTCAGCTTGGCTGGGTCCAACGCCACCACCACAACGCTGTATTTAGGCCCACTAGAATATTCCCGCGTAAAAAACTTAGGCGTTGAACTTGAACAAGTAATGAATTTTGGTTGGGGGTTTATTAAGCCTATTTCCAAGTTTATTCTTTGGTTATTGAAAAAAATGTACACCCTTATCCCCAACTATGGAGTGGTTTTAATTATTTTTGCTTTTTTAGTGAAAATTGTTGTTTTTCCGTTAACGAAAAAAAGTTATCAATCAACGAAGGCAATGCAAGCCGTTCAACCGGAAATAAACGCCTTAAAGGAAAAACACAAAAGCAATCCTCAAAAATTAAACCAGGCAACCATGCAGCTCTATAAAGAAAAAGGGGTTAATCCACTGGGGGGCTGTATTCCAATGTTGATTCAAATGCCTCTTCTTTTTGGTTTGTTTACGGTTTTTCGAACAACCATTGAATTGCGCGGTAAGCCGTTTGTTTTTTGGATTACAGATTTATCTGCGCCGGATACGGTTTTACATCTACCTTTTTCCTTTCCTATGTATGGTGACCAGGTGAGCATATTGCCCATATTAATGGTGGTTTCTATGTTTATACAACAACGAATGATGGGTGGAGCAAACCAACAGGGTCAACAAAAAATGATGTCCTATTTTATGTCAGGGTTTTTCTTTTTAATGTTTAACAATTTTCCTTCTGGGTTAAATTTATATTATACCCTTTTTAATGTTTTAACTATCGCCCAACAAAAATGGGTTCCTACGAACGCGCCTGAAAAACAATGATTTCCGCCGACACGATTGTCGCGCCATCAACGCCGCATGGTTTTGGGGGGCTGGCCGTTGTTCGCCTTAGTGGAAACAAATCGGTTGATGTTGTAAAAAAACTTATCCCCTCCACTGTTGTTTCTCCTTTAAAAAACCGGTATGCAACCACCGCTTCTGTTGTCGCGCCATCTGGGGAGTTTTTTGATGAGGTTGTTGTTACTTATTTTAAAAACCCCGCTTCTTACACGGGAGAAGATATCGTTGAAATATCTTGCCATGGAAGTCCCGCCGTTGTCGCCTCTCTCTTAACTTATTGCGTTGAATATGGCTGTCGAATGGCGGAGCCGGGAGAGTTTACGCGACGAGCATTTTTAAATGGCAAAATGGATTTAATTCAAGCTGAATCTGTTGCCTCTTTAATTCATTCTCGCTCAATTGATGCGGCGAAATTAAACACAAAACTTGTTCGTGGGGCGCTTTCAAATAACCTAAATCTCCTTCGTGAGAACTTAATCAAGGCTCTTTCCTTGATTGAATATGAGCTCGATGTTTCTGAAGAAGAGCTGAGTTTTGACCGCATCGACGAAGGAAGGGCCTTACTTTCTTCTGTAAAAACATCTCTCGACAAGCTTCTTTTCTCTTATCATGATGGTCGTGTTATTAGCGCTGGCGCTCGGGTTGTAATTACAGGTAAACCAAACGTTGGAAAATCAACCTTACTTAATGTTCTTGTTGGTAAAAATCGCGCTATTACAAATAAAACCCCGGGGACAACCAGAGACACCGTTGAATCTCATTCTGTGTTAGGCGGTGTTCCTGTTTGCTTTGTAGATACTGCGGGCCTACGGGACACGCCCGACCCAATTGAAACAGAGGGTGTTGGTCGATCGATTATAGAGCGTGATAATGCGGACTTGGTTATTTGTTTAATTGATGGTTTGTTGTATCCTATTGATAACATTGACGTTAAAAAGCTAACAGTTATAAACAAGGTTGACGTTTTAAATAAAGCTGATTTAAATATATTTTTAAAAGAACACTCCGATGTTATTCCTATTTCTGCCTTAAAGGAAAAAAACATCCAATCTCTTCGTGGGGATATTCTTTCTAAATTGTTAAATAAAAACTTTAGGTCTTCTGATGTTTATCTAACAACAAAAAGACAGAACGTCGCCATAGGTACCTGTTTAGGGTATGTAAACCAGGCCGAGGCTTTATGGCAAAGTAGTGGCTCTGAAATAGAATTAATTGCAATAGAACTTCGTGAAGCGCTTGTAAGTTTAGATTTTTTGTTAGGGCCCACCTCTGTGGACGTGGTTCTTGATGAGGTATTTGCTTCTTTTTGCGTTGGGAAGTAGGTTTCATGTGAAACACCATAAAAATAATTTTGATATTATTGTTGTTGGGGGTGGGCACGCTGGAGTAGAGGCTGCTCATATTTCGACGGCACGCGGGTTAACCGTTGCTTTAATATCAATGGATTTAAGTGCTCTCGCCAGGATGTCGTGCAACCCGGCAATTGGCGGTTTAGCAAAAGGACAAATGGTGCGAGAGATTGATATCTTGGGCGGTTTAATGGGTCGCGCCACCGACGCCTGTGGTGTTCAGTTTAAGCTATTAAATAAGTCTAAGGGTGAGGCCGTTTGGTCTCCTCGCGCACAGGTTGATAAGCGCAAGTATGAGTCGTATGTTAGTGGGTTGGTTTTTTCAAACAATTTACTTTCTCTTGTTTCTGGAGAGGTGGTTGGTTTAGGAATTAAAAACAACAATGTTGTTTCTTGTGTTTTAAGGTCTGGCGAAAAAATATTTTCAAACACAGTTATAATTACATCGGGAACGTTTATGTCGGGCGTGGTTCATGTTGGAGAGCGAAAAGTTTTTGCTGGGAGGGTGGGAGAAAAACAATCGAGCGGGTTAACTCGTTCGTTAAATAATATAGGAATTCGTTCTGGTCGTCTTAAAACAGGAACCCCGCCTAGGCTTGTTCGATCTTCGATTGATTGGTCAAAAACAGAGCCTGTGTTTGGCGACAAAAAACCAACGCCATTTTCTTACTCCACGACAAAATTTAACCCGCCAAACCGCCCCTGCCACACCGTTCGCACAAATCAAGCCGCTCATGAAATTATTAGCGACAATATAAACAGATCTCCGATGAGCTCTGGCGACATTAAAGGGGTTGGCCCCCGGTATTGTCCTTCAATTGAAGATAAAATAAGTCGTTTTTCAAGTCGCCCTTCTCATCTTTTATATTTAGAGCCAGAGTGGGGTGGGTCTGATCAAATTTACCTAAATGGTTTTTCTACAAGCCTCCCAGAAGACGTTCAGATATCGGCTTTAAGAAAAGTATCTGGACTTGAAAAAGTCCGGTTTTTTCGTCCTGGTTATGCTATTGAATATGATTTTTTTCCACCATCACAGCTAAAATCAACCCTTGAATCTAAGATGGTTTCTGGTTTATACTTTGCGGGACAAGTCAATGGAACCTCCGGGTATGAAGAGGCGGCAGCACAGGGTTTATTAGCCGGAATAAACGCCGCTTGTTTCGTCAATCGTGAGGCGCCATTAATTTTAACAAGGACGGATTCATATATTGGTGTTATGGTGGACGACCTAATAACAAAAGATACGTTAGAGCCCTACAGAATGTTTACATCAAGAGCAGAGCATCGGCTCTCTTTGCGTTATTCCAATGCCGATAGTCGTTTATTGAAACACACAAAAAACTACATGTTATTACCCGGCAACATTGTGTCTCTTATTGAAAAAAAACTGAGGGCAAAAACCGAGGCACTGGCGCTATTGAAACATAAAATTAAACCGGGAGGTTTTTCTGGAGAAACCGGTGTTACCAAAACAACTTCTGGTGAATCCTTTTTAAAAAGACCTGACGCCGGTATTAACATGCTTCCTAAGAACTATTTTAACCAACTTGATCTTTCTTTTTTACCTGACTGGTTACGTAGTGAGTTTTTTATAGACTTATTTGCAACCATCAAGTACGGTGGGTATATCTCAAGACAGCTAAAATCAATTAAGAAAAACCAAAAAAACGAACACCTTACCTTACCCCTAAGCTTTAACTATAAAACCATGGTTGGGTTATCCGGTGAAGCAAAAGAAAAACTGTCTTTTGTTCGCCCAGAAACACTTGGGCAAGCTTCTCGCATATCTGGCGTAACCCCCGCGGACATCTCTGTTTTGCTTGTGCGCCTTAGGGTGTAGTCCGCGTTTCACGTGAAACAGGCCGGGGTTGCATGAATAAAGATTTTGGATTTCGGTTTTCGTCATCAACTTTTTCCGATGTTGGAGATTCCTTTCTTTCTGTTTATTTGTTTTCTATTAAGGAAAAAATTAATCGGGGGGCTTTGCTTTTTTGTGAAAACCCTGAGGTGGCGCGTCGAGTATATGATGTTGTTTCTTTTTCTTTTCCCGGTTTTGTTTGTTATTATCCTGGGGTAGACAGTAACCGGGTTGGCGGTTTTGTTGGAGAAAACCAACGATATCGCGAAGAGGCCTTACATCGGGTTTTTTGTGATGATGTTCGCGGTTTGATTGTTGTTACGTCGCGCTCTGTTGCAAATATCGTAGATATTGAAAAAAAAACAAAAAGTCTTTTGTTGGATTTAAGTGTTGGGTTGGAAATTGAAAAAGACTCGCTTGTTTCTTTTTTACTTGATTGGGGATATGTGAGCGTTT
>JABHGY010000069.1 GCA_018671775.1 Fidelibacterota bacterium | reverse complement strand
TTTGATGGAGATTCTTTAGTGAGATATGAAGATACGAATACACTCGCTACCTTTACTTTTTCTGAAGTGATGGATAATGGCACTGTGCCTACGGTTGATGTGAATTACCCTGAAGCAGAAGCAACAGATTTAGTTGCACAAACACTAACAAAAACGCAAGATTCGATTTGGACATATTCTATTCCACTGAATGCTCTTGGTTCTGAAAATATGGATGGTGTAATTGAGCTTACTTTATCGGCTACGGACATCGCAGGGAATGCGATTGTATCCGAAGATATTACGGGTCTGAATACTTTGCGTGTTGATAATACGGATCCAGCTTTTTCATCATTTTCGCCTGATACGGGTGCATATATTAATGCGATTGATATCTTTGCTTGGACATTATCAGAGGATATATCTTCAGGAAATATTTCCTTTGAACGAATTTCAGGCCCTGGCGTAAATGTAAATAGTGATTTATCTTTAACAGAATTATCCTCGGGAGTCCATGATCCTTCAAGCTTGAATTCTGTCCCCAATTTAGTAGATGGCACAAAGTATGACATCATCTTCACATCCGCGGATACGGCTGGGAATACAGGAAATGATACGATTGCATCCGTAACTTATGATATTTCACCATCTTATGCAGATATATCCTTTACAGAATTATATGCGAGCGATGGTTTTTCGGATACGGTTTGGGTGCAGTTTAATGAACGAATGAATCCAATTCCTACACCAACTATTTCTGTAGATTATGGTGGAGCAGGAGCAACAGGCGATGATATTACAGATGCAGATTTAAGCATGAATAATACTGACTCTACTTTGTGGTATTATCCTGCAATTATTCCTGCTGGAACAGGCAATCAAGGCAATGTGGGCATTTCCATCGTTGCGCTAGATTTAGCTGGGAATGCCAATGATTCTTTATCCATGCCAGACACACTTTATGTCGATAATACAGAAGCGACAGCAACCATCGCATACGAAAATATCACAAATCCAAATGCCGGGAATTTTGGTGCAGGAGGAGATACGGTGCATATTACTGTAAGCATGAATGAGCCTCTTGCGACGACCGACCCCAAACCGACATTAGGCGTAATTTATGGAAATGGAAATGGAAATGTTGTAACAGGAATAGACTCAATCTCAACTACAAATAATGATTCAGTTTGGGTCTTTGAGGTCGTAATTCAAGATAGTAGTCATAATAATGGACCTTTGGAAATTTCAATAACGGCAAATGATTTAGCCAGAAATGCTGTGGGAACTTATGTGGACAATAATTTATTTCGTGTAGATAATCAGCATCCAACTGCCTTTGCGGTGGGCGATGTGATCGTTCATGGGCAAAATCCGGTGCAATTATGGTTAAATGGCATTAGCGATTCATTAGAAATACAAGTCCCAATTGAAACGTTTGCACAAGATTCTACGCTCTACTTTGGTGGAACACTTGATGTGAAAATGAATATCATTACCCAGGGTGGTGGTGCTGTTTCAGTGGGGACACCTGATAGTTTGAGTCAGTCTGGATCTGCTATTTCATTTTATCGAAGTATGGCAGAAATAGATGCTGCGCTCCCATCTTTGGTTTTGGGCGATTCTATAGAAGTTTCTGCCGTAATTATAGATCGATACGGGAATGATACAACGGGAACAGCGAGCGTGCAAAAATATGTTTATGATCCGAGTGCACCCACTATTGGAAGCATCAGTGGGGGAAATGTGTTCACCCTTGATACATTGATTTCTAATGATACGCTTTCCGTGCAATGGACAGAATTCGTTGACCCAGGTGATGTCAGTGCCTCAGGTTTGGAGCGATATGAAATTGCTATTGAAAAAATAGGAACCGCTTCACTCAATGCATTTTACGATTGGGATACAGTAACCTTCCCAACAGAGCCTTTGGTTTTTGACTTATTTTTGGAACATAATGAATCTTACGTATCGCATATTCGTAGCTTTGATGTAGCAGGGAATATCTCTGATACATTGGCATCAGATACACTTTTACGCATCAATACAGCGCCGGTTATTACGACGGTTGATAGCACCGTTTTGTCCGAGGATATCGCTTGGACAGATTCACTTTCGATTACGGATCCTGATTTATTGGTCCAACAGGGTGATGCATTTACTTACAAAATTAGCACCACACGTATTCTTGGAGAAAGTGAAACAGATTCTGTGAGTATTGATGCAAATGGTGTTATGACTTGGGAGCCCACGCAAGATGACACTGGTTCATATCAAATTCAAGTGATTGTGACTGATGCCTATACTATGGCAGATACATTTTTATTCCCTTTAACCGTGTTAGCTGTGAATGATACGCCAATTGTGAATATATTATCACCAGACGATGCTCTTTCTTGGACGGAAGATTCAGGCGATTCAGTTCGCATTAATTTAACGTCTTATGTGGATGATGTGGATAACAGTGATACAAGTGGCGTTATTTGGCAAGTGGTTATTATTGATACCAATGCTTTGGATGATGAATATCCATTAGGACAAATTGTGGTGGGGCCAGGCACTTCTTGGCATACGCAAAATAAGTTAGCCCGTGAGTATCTTGGATTCAATCCAAAATTTGGAGCAGATTTGCCCATTTTATCAAATATGGGTGGAGCAGGATTATCTGTTTTATCAGCGGCAAATCCATTTATTTCTGTTTCTTTAGATACGATTAATAGTGAATTATGGGCAACCTTTACCAGTGATTCCAATTATTTTGGAAGCGAAAATCGCGCCGTGATTATTGCGCAAGATTTAGATGGTGCCGAAGGTAGAGATACGATTACTGTTACAGTTTTAGCCGAAAATGATCCACCTGTCATCGCTACAATTGCAGATTCGGTTGTATGGGAAAATGATTCAATTGCCATTGATTTTGGTGCATTTACCAGTGATGTTGATGATTCCACATTGACGTTTACAATTTCGGCGCTTACTAATGGTGAATTCATGACGATTACACCGAGTACATACACCTCTCATAATGTAGGAGATTCTGTTGTATTCACGCCTCAATCACTTTGGTCGGATTCAACCGTGATTCAAGTCATTGTTTCAGATGAGGCTATATCCGATACGGCCACATTTACTTTAGATGTTTTGCGCGTGGTTCGTCCCTCACCATCTGTGGCTATCATTCAGAACAATGCATTTTCAAATTATCTACAAATCGTCATTATTGATACGGTAGAAAAAACCACAAATTTGTCTCTCAATATCCAAAGTGAATCCATTCCACTCGATACGATCGGTGCTTTTACCTGGATTGGCAATTATGACTTTAGTGTTGCCCGTTCTTATTCTTTTGACATATTTGCAGATGCGATGGTAGGTGATACATCTTGGTCTAATTACTTCGTTCTATCTTTTGCCGAAACCAGTGAAAGATGGTATGGTGCAAGTCATGATGGACGATTTCGAATTGTTGGAGATCCTGGAACGGTGACATCAAATCAAAACTTTATCATTGTGGACTCGTCTTTATTTAGTCACCAATTTACAGATAAAGCCTCCTATATGATTGGGGATGAGTCGTATCAATTTCGAAATCCTGTGGAAGTCTCATTCCAAGGGCAACGAGATGATTTAGCCATTTATCAGCGACTCAATGGCGTAACTTGGGAAGAACTCCCTACAATTACAAAAGATGGGCAGATTTTGACTTTTACAGAAAAAACTGGATATTTTAGAACAGGACCTAGAACCATCATTGTTCCAGAAGAAACGAGTTTACATCAAAATTACCCCAATCCATTTAATCCTGTGACTAATATTGTTTATGAAGTAGGACTTTTGGATGGACTTCGTCAAAATGTTTCCATTTCTATTTATAATTTGTTGGGTCAACATGTGACAACATTGGTTGAAAAGCATGATCAAATCGGCCAGTTTCGTGTCCAATGGAATGGAAGAGATAAATTTGGAAAAATGCTTCCAACTGGAATATATTTTGTTCAATTGCGCACGGAAATGGGAATTGTTAATAATAAAAAAATGATCTTAATGAAATAATGAAAAGATACAAAAACATCCTATCTTTTGGCCTCATGATCGGACTTCTTATCACATATTCTTGTAGAGAAACCATTGTTCCAAGTGAGAAAGAATTAACGGATTATGCTTGGACGCTTTACGAAGCCGATGACTTCTCTGAAGCCAATCAATGGTTTCGTGATGGATTTGATAAAGACTCAAGTTATATGGATGCGTACAATGGTTTGGCTTGGTCTTTTGGAAAGTTGGGATTTATTGATTCGGCCATTACCTATTTTGAATTAGGCAAAACTTTAAGCTGGGATGAATCTTTAACGCCTGGCGTGAATTTGGATATATTTGCAGGACTTACTTTTGCAAATCGTGCAATTGGGAACGATTCCTTGGCGCGTGTTTATGGAAGATCATTTTTTGCAGCACAAGACCCCGTTAGTTCTGAGCCTTGGATATTTCCACACAATAGCCTTATGAATCATTTAGATGTGAGGCTATCTTTAGCATCAGCATATTTTTCATTAGCAAAATTTGATTCTTGTGTTACGGAAGTAAGAACGATCCATTCTGGCTTAGCAATAACAAAAACATTTGCACCGGATATCAATACGGTTTT
>JABHGY010000068.1 GCA_018671775.1 Fidelibacterota bacterium | reverse complement strand
TTTTTGGCTTCCCAATAAATGTGAATCTAATTCCATTAAATAACCGTCAATTATATAGTTTTCAGTCAAAGCAGAGGGGTGGATAAAAAGTCCGGGAAATTTTAATATATTTCTTAATAGATTCATGATGGATCCAAGTAAGTGTTTATGATATCTCGAATGGCTTTCCAATCTATAATTCGTTTTTCCAATAAAGCGTTTCCTAATTCCGTAATGCAATAATATTTTCGATCTGTTCCTCGATTTCCCGGCATCCAAAATGATTCTAAATACATTTTGCTTTCTAATCGATGAAGAATCGGATACATGGATGACTCCTTTAATACTAACGGTCCATTTTCCAAAATAACATTGATTTTTTGAAAAATGGCATAACCATAATTATCATCTTCTGATAAGACTTTTAATATCAAGGTGTCTAAAAAACCTTTTAAAACCTGCGTATCGTTTTGTTTAAACATAATTGAATTTATTTAATTATACCCTATATCGCAAGGCTTATTATACATAGCATAAAAAGCGAATAGTTTTTATAAGGTTGGGCTTAACCTTTTGTGAAACCCCATCCTGTATGCTTCGCCAAGCTCAGCAAGACAATTTATCTCTTCTGTTGCTCTGAGTCTAAATTGATCAATTTTTGAAGGTAATAAAGATGGATTCGGGGTTTTTATTGGCTCTTTCAATTCGTCACTTTGATTGTGGATGATTATTCTTAATTTTGGCGTCCGATTTCTAAACAATCTTATTCAATAAATAAACATATTAGGCTTTACGTTTTAAACAAATAGGCCGAAAGGAAAACATGTCAAAACAATCATTCCAAACAGAAGTGGGGCAATTGCTTCAATTAATTATTCACTCTTTATATTCACACAAGGAAATCTTTTTGCGGGAGTTGGTCTCAAATGCCTCTGATGCTTTAGATAAACTGCGCTATTTAACCCTCACAAAAGACGCGTTTAAATCCTTGGATTTTGATCCTAAAATTCAATTGGAATTCCATGATGGAGAAAACCCAAGTCTGACAATTTCTGATAATGGAATTGGGATGAGTAAAAAAGAACTCACAGATAATTTGGGAACTATTGCTCGTTCTGGAACCAAAAACTTTTTATCTAAAATGTCTGGAGATGCAAAAAAAGATTCTCAGCTTATTGGACAATTTGGTGTTGGGTTTTATTCTGCCTTTATGGTAGCAGACCAAGTAGAAGTCTCTAGTAAAAAAGCAGGTGCCAAAGAGGCATGGACATGGACCAGTGATGGTCAGTCTGGATTTGACATTAGTAAGGGTGTTCAAAAAGAAAGTGGAACGCGCATCACGCTTCATTTGAATGAAAACGGGAAAGAATTTGCAAATCGCTGGCAAATTGAAAACTTAGTAAAAAAATACTCTGACCACATTGATTTCCCCATCATGCTGACCTATACGGATGTTGAATACGATAAAGAAGGAAAAGAAAAAAAAACAGAAATCAAAACAGAACAAGTCAACCACGCAAAAGCTTTTTGGACTCGATCTAAAAATGAATTAAAAACGGAAGATTATCAAGCTTTTTACCAATCCATTTCTCATGGATCTGACGAGGCGATGGACTGGGTTCATGTTAAAGCTGAGGGGAATTTGGAATTCACCTTGTTGTTATATATTCCTCAAAAAGCGTCTCCAGATTTATTTAGAGTCGATTATCAATCTGGTGTAAAATTGTATGTCAATCGCGTTTTCATTACGGATGATGATAAAGATTTGCTTCCACCTTGGATGCGATTCGTAAAAGGCGTTATTGATTCTTCTGATTTGCCTTTAAATGTGAGCCGGGAGATTCTTCAACAAAATCGCATCATGACAAAAATTAAATCAAATGCAGTAAAAAAAGTTTTATCTCAGCTAAAGACACTGAGCAAAGATGGCGATAAATATAACGTGTTTTTCAAAGAATTTGGACGCCTTATCAAAGAGGGGATTTATCAAGATTTTGAACACAAAGATGCTTTAACCGAACTTTTACGTTTCAAATCAACGCAAAGTGATGACTTGATTTCTCTAAAAGATTATCTTGGTCGCATGAATGACGATCAAAAATCCATTTATTATATTACGGGACAAAATCAAGTTTCTCTTAAAAACTCTCCCCTTTTGGAACTGTACACTAAAAAGAATGTAGAGGTTCTGCTCTTAGATGATGAGATTGATGAAATTATTATTTCATCTGTGCCAAAATATGACGATAAAGAACTTAAATCTGTCAATCGAAGTGGCAGTGCGGATGAGCTTGGTGATGATATTGATAAAGATTTGGAAAAATCAAGCAAGCCTCTTATCAAGAAACTAAAAAAGGCTTTAGGTGAAAAAGTAAAGGATGTAAAACTTTCTACGCGATTAAGCGACTCGCCTTCTTGTATTGTTATGGATGAAAATGATCCAACGGTTCAAATGCAAGAAATTTTAAGATCCATGGGGCAGGCGGACATACCAACAATCAAGCCGATTCTTGAAATAAATCCAAAACATGAGCTGGTAGAAAAATTAAAATCAGATACAAATTCTTTTGATGATATTGCGCTTTTGCTTTATGAACAAGCCTTATTGCAGGAAGGCATTAAATTGGAAGATACAGCCGGGTTTGTAAAACGAATGAATCGACTTATTTCAACAAAATAATTTTTTGATTCTGGCTGTGCCCTTGAACTTGTAGTCTTACAAAATAAATCCCATTGGGTTGATTTGACGCGTTCCATTGAATTGTGTGGCTTCCCGATTCAATAAAACCATCAATCAATGTTTCTCGCAATTGACCTGTAATATCATAAATTCGTAGAGACATAATCTGCCGTGTCTCTACGGAATATTTGATAGTTGTTGTTGGGTTAAATGGGTTTGGGAAAATATTTAATAATCTGAACTCTAAAGGAAAAGTTGTTTGGTTTGTTTTTAAAATATCTATTGCATGAAAGCCTAAATAATCCCAAGTGTCCTGCTCGTAAACAGTCCATTCAGAGTTGTCCGTATTGGTTCCGGCGGATGAGGTCCAACTTAGATTCCCCGATAAAACGTGAGGTTTTCTGACCAGCGTATGATTAAGGGTTCCATTTTCAACGCCAGCTACATCCCAGCCATCACCGGGATCTCCATTCCAATCTCCCAACCAATCCACAATATAATAATTGGATTCATTTCCAAAAACAAGCGCATATCCATCATTTCCGTTACTCAGGTATTGATGTGTCATATCTGCTTGATTTAAAATGGTCGCATCGGCATCTGGGTGAGCAATCATATAAACTTGGTTCGGAGCGATGGTGGCATTTGTTGGAAAGTCATTCCAATATTCATATTCTCCTACATTTGTTGGTGAATTTCCCACACTAGGGAATCCATAATTTGTTAAATCAATGGTTTCATTCGTGGGGTTGTATATTTCTAAATAGCGGTTTTCATTTGAGCCTTCCGCGTATTCACTAAA
>JABHGY010000067.1 GCA_018671775.1 Fidelibacterota bacterium | reverse complement strand
ATGGCTATGATGATAACGCTACCCATGACTTTTTGAATTGTTTTCGCTTCGAATTTGACCGCACCTAAATAAGACCCACCCAATCCACCCATTAGCACTGCAACTGCTAATGGCAAAATAAATTGAAGATCAAAATTGCCGAATTGTGCACGAGAAATCACCCCAACCAAGGATATGACCCAAATAAACATGGAACCAGCTGCGGCAGCTTCTTTTTCCGTTCCAAGGCCAAACATGATAATCAATGGCACCAGATAAATTCCCCCGCCAATACCAACTGCACCAGCAATAAATCCCAATATTCCACCTAAACTAAAAATGAAAATCCACTTCTTAATTCCAGTTAATTGAATGCCTATTTTCAAATCGTTGATAAGATAAATCCTGACCAAAACCAAAATTAGCGTTGCCAATAATATTAATTTGAAAATCAATTCTGGCATAGCGATTGAACCTGCGAAATATGCCATGGGAATAGAAGTCACCAAAAATGGTAGAATCAAATTAAGTCGCCCGTGCCCATTTTTCCAAAAATGAACCATACCCACAAATGTGACAATTAGATTCATCGTTAATGATGTAGTAGGAATCATTTGATAACTCGCGCCAAAAATTGCTAATAAAGCTGTATAAGCAGATCCACCACCCAAGCCAACCGACGAGTAGATAAAGGCAACAAAGAGAAATAAAATTGGGAGTAATAAGTCCATCTGTTAAACCACGGAGGCACGGAGACACAGAGAAAAATATCTTAATACAAAAGAAATAAGATGCATGAACCCTCTGGTATGAAATAAATCCATATTAAAGAACCATCCTTTTAATACCATCTTTCAGAACTGGTACATTGAAATTCATGAGCATTCCTACTCGAATTCCCGTTAATTTCATATAAGTTAATAATTGGGCTTCATGAACAGGAATGAGCGACTCAACTGCTTTTAATTCAATAATTACTTTTTCCTTAACGATTAAATCTATTCTATACCCGGCATCAACTCTGATTCCCTTGTATTCTAATGGTAGCTCAATTTGTGACTTAAATGAGATATTGGATAACTCAAATTCTTTCATTAAACATTTTTCATATGCTGATTCAAGGAGCCCTGGACCTAATGCCTTATGGACTTCAATTGCGCACTGAAGTATTTTACCAGTTAATTCTTTTTCTAATAACATGGCAATTCCTTTTGTTTACCACAGAAACACGGAGACACAGAGATAATTATATATGATTTTATTCTCCGGGTCTTTGTGGCTTCGGGTTTAAAAATTATCAATGCTTTTCTCCATGCATCATATGAAACGAATGAAATATAGTGGGAATCAGGACTTTTAAGGCATCCTTCGCCGCTCCCGTGCTCCCCGGTAAACAGATAAGAACCGCACCATTCACAACGCCAGCTGTGAGCCGAGACAACATGGAGGTTTTGATTTTACCCCGTCCATAAGCATGAAGCGCCTGTTCAATTCCTGGCAATTTTGAGTCAAATATTTTTTCTACAGCTTGGATGGTCAAGTCTCTCGGACCTAACCCTGTCCCGCCCGTAGTAAGAATCAATTCCACACCATCCTTTATCCATGATTGGATTGTAGAAATCAAATCTTCAGATCCATCAGCCAACACTTTTTGGTGATTCACTTCGCATCCCGAATTCGAAAAACCATTTATTATAATCGGACCGGATTTATCTTCGTTTTCTCCTTTTGAGATACTATCACTCAATGTGATTACGCCAACTCTAGGTCTATATTCTGTGGCATGGTCAGATTTTCCACCTACTTTTTCTACCAATTTTATTTCGCTGATTACCATTGTTTTATCCACACTTTTACACATATCATAAATGGTGAGTGCGACACCAGACACAGCGGATAAAGCTTCCATTTCTACGCCGGTGGCTTCCTTGGTTTTGACGGTTGATTGTATCATAATAGCATCCGCTTGTATTTCGAATTCAATATCTACAAATGACAAATTTAATTGATGGCACATGGGAATCATTTCCGCTGTT
>JABHGY010000066.1 GCA_018671775.1 Fidelibacterota bacterium | reverse complement strand
TTTTTTCCAAGCTTCTCACGAATGACTTCTGCCATCTCGATAAAACGAATTGTTTTTGCGCAAATTATATTTCTGCCTTTAAGCTCTAAGTTTGTCGCAGCTAAAAAATGAGCCATAGCAACGTCTCGCACATCTACGATTCCAATGGACGTATCTGGAAGACCTGATTTATATTTTCCTGATACAAAATCATTCATAATACCAATGGAAGATGAATCTTGTCGCTGAGTTAAAGCCGGACCCAAAATGAAGGCTGGGTTAATAACGACCAAATCCAAATTTAAACTGTCCGCTAATACCCACGCCTTTTTTTCAGCCACAGTTTTTGAATATTCATAGGGTCTGTATTCCACTGAACTCACTTGATTCCAATTTGATTCGTCTATGGTTTTCCCTGAAACTTCCCGTCCATCTCCAAACATAGCCGCAACAGAACTGGTAAGCACTATCCGTTTTTTTCCTGATTTCGCCACTGATCGAAGCACATTTTCGGTTCCTTTCACAGCAGGATCTACCAATTCTTTTTGAGGCTCTTTGCTCCCGAAAGCAAGAAAAGGCGAAGCGGAGTGAATAATCACATCTGCTTGTTCAATGGCTTCTGCAAAAGAGCCTTCTTCCAATAAATCTGCATGAAAGATTTTTATATCTTTTCCAGTGGATGATTTAATTTTATTAAATACAGCGAGGTTTTCTGGCTTCGTATTTTTTCGAACGGTGGTGCTCACTTGCCAATTATTTTCTGCAAATATTTGAATTATCCACGAACCTAAATAACCCGTTCCACCTGTCACTAGCACATTTTGCTTCACTTGTTTTTTCTCCTTCAATTAATTTTATGTATAAAAAAAGCCATCCGTCTTTCGACGGATGGCTTTAATCCTAATTCTAAAGTTATCTTTTTAAAAGATAATCTTATAGAGGTTTGACGTTTTTAGCGGCAGGCCCTTTATCGCCTTCGCCAATTTCAAATTCTACTTTTTGATTTTCTGCAAGTGTTTTGAAGCCGTCCATCTGAATTTCGCTCATATGAACGAATAGATCTTTTTCTCCTTCACACTCGATAAATCCGTAGCCTTTAGAATTGTTGAACCATTTTACGGTTCCTTCTTTTGTTTCTGGCATATTTATTCCTTATGCGTTTTGTTATTGTTTACAAGCCACACTTCATTGGGCTCTGTGGTAAAAGCATTACAGAAACCCAAATCGTCATATAATGATGATATGAGGTAAATCGCAATTCTTATACTGCCTGAAAGTTAAGCAACTTAAACTTCAATGAAAAGACTATTTAAAATACTATTAAAAGCTTATTTATTGTGTGGTGTGGGCGATGAGGGAGTCGAACCCCCGACTTCCTCCTTGTAAGGGAGGCACTCTGACCAGCTGAGTTAATCGCCCAATCTTGGCGGGAAAATTAAGATAAAATTCTGTTTTTATCCTAACTTTGTTTCTTCTTTTTTAAACCTGGTAACGCAATTTTTATTACATCTTTAATTTCTTTGGCAAAATGAAAGCTTAAATCTTTTTTGATATGTTTTGGCACCTCTTCTAAATCTTTTTTATTATGGTGAGGTAAAATAATGGTTTTAATCCCAGAACGATGTGCAGCAGTCACTTTTTCTTTTACACCACCAATCGGTAAAACATTTCCCCTAAGTGTGATTTCTCCCGTCATCGCTAATTTTTCCTTCACTGGAATGCCAGAAAGCAATGAAACCAGTGATGTGACCATCCCCACGCCAGCAGATGGACCATCTTTGGGAATGGCGCCTGCAGGCACATGAACATGAATATCTGTCTTTTCATTAAAATCTGGGTCCAATCCAAAGGCAGCTGTGTTCGCGCGCACATACGTTAAGCCCGCTGTTGCTGACTCTTTCATCACATCGCCCAACTGTCCAGTAAGGGTTAATCTTCCTTTCCCTTTCATCTGACTTGATTCAATAAAGAGAATATCTCCACCAGCCGCTGTCCAAGCAAGTCCCGTTACTACGCCTGGAATCATGGCGCGTTCAGCCAGTTCCGAGTGAAATTTTGCAGCACCTAAATAATCAAGCACTTTTTCTTTTGTGATTTTAAACGTCTTTGCTTTTTTTTCTACAAAATCTCTAGCAACTTTCCGTAATACATTTGCCACTTCTCTTTCAAGATTTCTTACACCAGCTTCTCGAGTAAAGGAACGAATGAGTTCCTTAATGGCTGATTTATCTACTTTTACTTCTTTAGCTTTTAATCCATTTTCTTTGATTTGCTTGGGTAGGATATGTCGCTTGGCGATTTCTATTTTTTCATCTTCAATATATCCAGAAAATTCTAAAATTTCCATTCGATCGCGCAATGCAGCCGGAATGGCATCTTGATAATTCGCCGTCGCAATAAACATAACATTGCTCAAATCAAAATCCACTTCCAAATAGTGATCACTAAAGGCGTGATTTTGTTCAGGATCTAAAACTTCTAACATAGCTGAAGATGGATCTCCACGAAAATCACTCCCAAGTTTGTCAATTTCGTCTAACATAAAAACAGGGTTATTGGTCCCTGCTTTCTTTATCGATTGCATAATTCGTCCCGGTAAAGCACCGATATATGTTCGGCGATGTCCACGAATTTCTGCTTCGTCTCTTACACCACCCAAAGAAAGACGAACAAATTCTCTCCCCATAGAGCGAGCAATCGACTTGCCTAAAGATGTTTTTCCGACACCAGGAGGACCTCCAAAACATAAAATAGGTCCACGCACACGACCATCTTTGGACCGTTCTGTTTTTAAATTTCGAACGGCAAGATATTCTACAATTCGTTCTTTGACTTTATCCAATCCATAATGATCTTGATCTAATATCTTCATTGCATTTTTAAGATCAATAGTATCCTTTGAGGATTTGCTCCACGGTAAATCGGATAACCACTCGATATAGGTTCGGGCAACATTATATTCAGGTGACTGAGTTGGAATTCGAGAAAGTCTGTCCAATTCTTTCATGGCAATTTTTTCTGCTTCCTCGTCCATTTTTGCCTTTTTTATCTTGTCTTCTAATTCCTTGAGCTCAACAGAACCTTCATCTTCACCTAATTCTTTTTTAATGGCTTTTAATTGCTCTCGCAAATAGTATTCACGTTGAGTTTTTGCGATTTCATCGTGAACCTCTGTTTGAATTTCTTCTCCCAATTTGATGCGTTGCATTTCACGAGAAATAGTTTTAATACTTTTGTCAAGTCGGACTTTTACATCTAATTCTTCCAGAATCTCTTGCTTTTCAGGATTGGTTAATGTCATCAAAGAAATTGCCCGATCTGCTAATCGATTGGGCTTTTGAATATTAGATAACATGCCCGTATGCTCATCCGTAAGATTCGGAGCAATTTTGATAAGGTCTGAAAAAGTTTGGCGTAAATTATTTGCAAGCGCATCTAACTCTAAATCATCTCCGCTTTCTGATTCATCAAGTTGGTTTACCACCGCTTTGTAATACGGCTTTTCCATGGTATAATCTAAAATTTTAACGCGTGAAATCCCTTGGACAATCGCAGATTTACTATTATCAGGCATATCAAAAACTTTTAATACATGGGCTAAAGTGCCATAAGCGTATAAATCTTTTTTCCCCGGATCTTCAATAGAGCCATCCTCTTGGGCAACCACAACAATATATTTATTCGTTTGGTCCAAATCTCCAATCAAATGGAGCGATTTTTCTCTGCCAATATAAATTGGAATCACTTGCTGTGGAAATAAAACAGTATTCCGTAGTGGCATGATAGGAAATTCGGGTGAATCTCCAAAGTCTGGCGCAACAATATCTTTAGGCTTTAAATCTTCTTTCATTTTTATCTTTCAGTAATTTATTAGTTCAGCAGCAAAGAGTATGCCATAAACTATATATTGTTTATTCGTCTGCCCATTCGCTTAGCCTGTGCAATATTGACATATATATTTATAAGGCGACAATGGATTCAATAAAACGAACAAACTCTTTTTCGAATGCGTCAATCGTTTTTACAGGACCTGTTCCTTTAAAAAAATAGGGTTCTGTCTCTGTTTCTACAATCGCAGCCATAAGCTTGAAATTCCGTTTTTCTTCACCAGCGCCACCCATGGATGATGCGAGGAATATTCCTTCTGCTGAAACATAGGTAATCTTTATGGTTCCTTTCGTCTCTGTAGAAATAGAAGCAAAGTCAGCCATAGGTTTTCCATCGGCTCGCTTAAATTGGCCTAACCAGCGATCAATATTCCCGTCAACACCACCGCCAATCCCCGAAAAGACCGCAATGGATGCATCTTCAGCATCGCCTGATACTTTAGGCAAACGAAATTGAGCTACTCGCATATTTGAGGAAGGCGTTTCTTTTTGCCATGTTTTTGGTACTTTCACTTGAATCCGACCAATTTGTGTAAAACCTGGCTGAAGAGATATCGGCATTTTTCCCCGATTTGTTACTTGTGGTTTTTGAGTAACATGTTCATGTTGATCTTCTTGAACTGGTTTCACTTCATTTTGTGTCGTCACGTAAGCAAGGAGCATTCCCGCAATAACAATTAATCCATAAATTAAGTTTTTATTTTGTTTCATAAATTTTCCTTGAACATCAATTTTGCTTGCTCATCTGCATGGTAAGAACTCCTTACCAATGCTCCAGATTCAACAATACTAAAACCCATTTTCAATCCTTCTTTTTTATACATCTCAAATTCTTCTTCCTGAACATATCGTTGAACAGATAAGTGTTTTTTTGTGGGCTGAAGATACTGACCAATCGTGAAAATCTTTACACCTATTTTTTCCGTTTGTTCCATGGTTTCTAAAACCTCTTCTGCCGACTCCCCCAAGCCCACCATCATTCCTGTTTTTGTAAGTAAATTAAAAGAAACAGATTGACGCAATACATCCAAACTCACTTGCCAATTTGCTTGGCTTCGCACAGATTGACTGATGTGTTCGGCACATTCTAAGTTGTGACTGAAAATATCTGGCTTCGCATCAAACACACGTTTAAGTGATGGCTTGTGATTTTTAAAATCTGGCGTCAAGATTTCTACCGTGCATTTTGGATTACGTTTACGAATTTCCAAAATCGTTTCTGCCCAAATTCGTGAGCCATAATCATCTTTTAAATCATCTCGATCTACCGATGTAATAACCACATGGGCTAACCCCATTTTCGAAACGGCTTCCGCCGTACGTTTCGGTTCGCCCTCATCTTTCCAGGTCGGCTTACCTGTTTTTACGGAACAAAATCTACACGCTCTCGTGCAAACATCACCCAAAATCATTAATGTGGCTGTCCCACGATTCCAACATTCAAAAACATTCGGACAGCGAGCTTCGGCACAAACTGTATTCAAATTTTCCACTTGAACGGCTTTTTGCAATGCGCGATATTTCTTCCCATAATGAATCCGAATTTTCGGTTTCAATGGGCGGAGTATTTGACGATTCAACATAAAAGAAGCCTTAAAATAAATTCTCTAAATCAAAAGATTCTAATGCGTGTCGTAACTTATCAATAAATTGACTCCCGCCTGCCCCATCTACCAATCGATGGTCAAAGCCAAGAGAAAGCATCATGATACTTCGGATTCCAATGGAATCACCCGATTCAGACTCAATTACAACGGGACGTTTACGAATGGTGCCAATGCCCAAAATTCCTACATTCGGCTGATTGATGATGGGCAATCCCAGGGTCACATTAAACACACCGAAGTTTGTAATCGAAAATGTGCTGCCCTGAAGTTCATCTGGTGATATTTGTTTCGAGCGCGTTCGTTTGGCGATGTCATTCACGTTTCGGCACAATCCGAGAAAATTCTTTTCTTCACATTTTTGAAGTGTTGGCACCATCAATCCCTTTTCAATCGCAACTGCCATGCCAATATTCAAATGTTTATGATAATGAATGGTCGTTCCATCCAAGGAAGCATTCATTTCCGGGAAAGACTTCAAGGCTTGGACGCAAGCCATAATGATAAATGGCGTTACGGTTAATTTGAATTGTTCCTGTTGGAAAAATCGGTCGCTATGGATTCCCATGAAATCCATAATCGGTGTCATATTTACTTCTGTCGCGAGATAAACATGAGTGGACGTATCCAAACTTTTGCGCATGTGCTCTGCAATCAACTTTCGCATGTGTCCCATTTCTTCTGTGCTTTCACCTCGATCTAAAATCACAGGTGGAATATTTTGGGATTTTTCGACAGCAACTGATGGCTTATCTAAATAATTCAAAATATCTTTTTTACTTACTCGACCGCCTCGACCTGAACCTCGAATTTGATTCAAAACATCCATAGATAAATTATGAGATTGAGCCAATTTCATCACAACGGGTGTAAAAAATTTCTTTCCAGAAAATTTCTCCAATATCGTGGGTCTTTCAACTGAAGGCGACGTTGGACTCTTTTTTACCTCAACTTTACTTTCCGACTTTGGTGTTTCACTTTTCGTTGAAGAAGGGGAATTTATTTCTCCCACAGCATTTTCATCCGTTTCGATGCGAGCGATGACTTTTCCCACTTCCACGATTTCATTGACTTCTGCACAAATCTCGATTAAAATGCCTGCATCTGTGGAAGGAATTTCTGAATCTACTTTGTCCGTCCCAATTTCAAGGAACAGCTCATCTTTTTTGATCGCTTCCCCTACTTTTTTTCTCCATTCCAAAATGGTTCCTTCTGTGATGGATTCCCCCATTTTTGGCATTATGATATCTACAATCATTTAGTACTCCAGTAATTCAGTTATAGCTTCAGAAATATCTTGTGTTTGAGCTAGAATTTTTTCTTCCAAAAACCAATTGTATGGAATGGGTGAATCTTTTGTGGCCACACGACGAATCGGTCCATCCAAATATTCGAAAAATCGATCTGCAATCAAAGCCGAAATTTCTGCGCCAGGACCATTAGTCAAATTATCTTCATAAACGACCAAAGCTTTTCCTGTTTTTTTCAAAGATTGCTCGATGGTATCCAAATCTAAAGGGTTCAGGGTTCGTAAGTCAATGATCTCAATAGAAGCATCTTGTGCCTCTAAAGTTTGCGCCGCTTCAATCGATTTTTGCACCATGGCTCCCCAAGTGATAATCGTTAAATCTGTCCCCTCCCGCACAAATTTTGCTTTTCCGAAAGGAAGGATATAATTTTCGTCCGGTTCTTCTGTCGCTGCATATCCTTGACGATACAGTCCTTTATGTTCCATAAAGATAACCGGATCATCCATGCGACACGCCATTTTCAAAAGACCTTTGGCATCTGCTGCATTGGAAGGATACGCCAAATATATCCCAGGCAAATGGATGAAATAACCATCAATGGATTGGCTATGACACAAGGCGCCATGAATGTAACCGCCCACCGGCACACGAAAAACAATGGGGGCTGTCCATTGATTGTTTGAACGATAACGTATGCTTGCTACTTCATTTCTAAGTTGCATCATGGCTGTCCAAATGTAATCTCCAAATTGAATTTCTACCACTGGTTTGAAACCCGTTACGGCCAAGCCAATCGCCGTTCCCACAATGGATGACTCAGCCAAAGGAGAATTAAATACCCGCTCCTTACCAAATAATTTGGACAATTCTTTTGTTACGGTAAAAACGCCTCCTTTCGGATCAGCAATATCTTGACCATAAATCACCATTTTATCATTGCGTGACATTTCTTCTTTTAAAGCATGATTGATGGCATCGACCATAACAATTTTATCCGAGATCGGATTCAATTCCGTTTCCTCTAAAACGGGTTCATCACTATAAATATGATCTAAGGCTGTCTCTGGTGATGGGAAGGCTTGTTTTTCAGCCCACTCCGCATCTGCATCCACCTGTTTCTTGACTTCAATGTGAATGCTATCAAATTCTTTTTGTGCAATAAATTTTTCTTTGATGCATTGATTTTCCAAAACAAGCAATGGATCGCGTGCCTTATCTTTCGCTAAGGCTTCTTCAGTGCGATATTTCCGTTGATCATCCGAGCTGGAATGGGGGAGCAATCGCACCACATTCGAAACAATAATAGATGGACCTTTTCCCTTTCGTGCTCTTTCGCTGGCTTGCTTAAACGCGAGATTCGTTTCAAAAAAATCTGTTCCATTCACTTCAAATCGTGATAAATTTTTATAACCCGCCGCCATGGCATAAACCGAATCCGCCGTTTGGTGAGATTTGTGAGTGGAAATCGCATATTCGTTATCTTGAATATGAAAAATAACGGGTGCTTTTGCGTTACTCGCCCAATTTAGAGCTTCATGAAAATCTCCCTGACTTGTAGTTCCCTCACCGGAAGAAACGTAAACCACTTCTTTTGTTTTTTCCATTTGACGGGACATGGCACAACCAACGGCTTGTAAATATTGTGTCCCTGTTGGACTAGATTGACTCACGATGCGTAAATCGGTATGACCATAATGCTGTGGCATTTGGCGTCCACCCGAATTCGGATCATCTGCCTTGGCTAAAAAGCTCAGCAATTGTTCCCGGCTTGTCATGCCAATTCCTAAACAAAAAGTGGCATCACGATAATAGGGGAAAGACCAATCCTCGCCGGAACGCATCACAGAAGCGGCTGCCAATTGAGCGGCTTCGTGGCCAGAAGAGCCAATATGAAAATAGCCTTTCCCTTGCTTGAGCAAAATGAGCATTTTCTCATCTAAGATTCTTGCAAGAACCATTTTACTATAAACCTCAAGTATTTGTTTTTTTGTAAATCCATGTAATCGCGACATTAAATTTCCCTTTTTTCCGGTTAAAAATTCAATTTATAGACTTTAATAGTTTCATCCATTTCCATGGAGATTTCTTCCCCATTTTTTGACACAGAAAAATTGTAAATCCTATATTTAGGTGGGTCATATACGCCTGTATTTATCAGCATAATTGGATGTTCTATATCACCCATTAAGGGATAAACTCCGATATATGTCCTACGATCGATAACAGGGTAGGGATAAGTAAATATTACGTAAAGGAATCCCGTTTCTGAACGATAATAGTGTCTCTTTAATCCATATCCTTTTTTAAATCTTAAATTATTGAGTGTCTCTCCTGTAAATAAGTCATATACCATAATATTACCTCTATGTTGAGTAATGAAGTATTTATCATCATCGGATATATATTGAAACTTGACTTCATCACTGATTCCTGCATTTGATGCAAGAATATTTGGATAAACTGCGATTGTTTTTCCACTACGATTAATAATTTCTAACTCAATTGTACCTTTAGTTTTATATTTAAACGCGTCCATGATGCCAAAATAATCACCAGATTCAGAAAAAACAATATTTATCCCATGATGAATTACATTTGTTCTTTTTTCCCATAAAAGATAATTGTTTTTATCAACTACCGCAAAAAACTTTTTTTCTATGATATTATCTATTCGAACATTACCCTGAAGAATTATATCTTGAGTATTAAGATTATCAAATAATATCGCTGATACTTCCTCATACCTATTTAAGGGCATATTTTTTATAATATCAATTGGTGATTTCTTCGGACTATGAATTCTGATATTACTTTCCCCTTTTTTATGTGAAAAATATCTGCCATTCGATGAGTAATCAGTAATAACTACATCATTTTTATTTTTATTTCTTATAAGCAGTGTATCTCCTAAAATATCCATAACAATAAATTTTACAGAATATGGATAAATATTTTTCTCAAGTGGATTTGAAACTGTTTTTTCCCTTTTAGCGATTATTTGTTTATTGCGTGGCATTCTAAAATAAGAAACCTTTTCTATTCCATCATGTTCCGTTAACCTGCTTTCTTCAATAAAATATTGATTATCGCTAAACCGAAAGAATTTATTGGTAACATTATTAGCATTATTTGATATCATCTCCCATCTCATTAAAGGTCTGGATGCTTGTTCATAACTTGGGATACTATACCCAACTTCCATTGTTATATCCTTTGGCAAATCGTATACATTTACTACCTGATATTCACCTGTTTCTTTTAATTCTTGAGTTATGCCATTACTCAAGAAAAATAAAATCAAAATTATTACTTTTATCATTAGTCTTTAATAATTCGTTGGTTTAGTTCTTTATAAAACATTGATTAAACTTCTCAATCAATACCTGTTTAACTTTTTCAAAATCTTGTTGAGTTCTCAGAAAATGCTCCATAGATGTAACCCCATGTTCAAAAATACCACAGGGAATTATCCCATCATAAAAGGATAAATCAGGGTTCACATTCAATGAGAATCCATGCATGGTAACCCACCGACTAACTCGAACACCCAAAGCTGCAATTTTTTCGTCCCCTACCCAAACGCCGGTTAAGCCCTCATTTCGATGGGCACGAATCTTAAAATCATCCAAAGTATCGATGATAATTTGCTCCAAAGTGCGCATATACCAAGATATACTTTTTTTGTAATTTGATAAATCTAAAATAGGATATCCTACCAGCTGACCTGGGCCGTGATACGTGATATCCCCCCCTCGCTCAATTTGATAAATATTCACAGATTCATTCCGTTTTTGCAAAAGGTGATTTTGATCCGCATTTTTTCCTAAAGTATATACTGGCTCATGCTCTACCAAAATCAAGGTGTCCTCAATTTTTCCAGCGATGCGGTTCGCCTGCATCTCTTTTTGAAGATCCCACACTTCTTGATAAGACCTTTTGCCT
This sequence comes from Fidelibacterota bacterium, assembly GCA_018671775.1. Classification (GTDB taxonomy): domain Bacteria; phylum Fidelibacterota; class Marinisomatia; order Marinisomatales; family UBA1611; genus JABHGY01. Next base: position 14,916 of record JABHGY010000066.1, on the reverse strand, counting down.
AAATCTAAGATTTCTATTTTTTTGATTTGAGATGATATCATTTTCTTTTTTTATGTTTTCTGCTTGTATGCTTCGTCAAGCTCAGCATGACGCGATTGGGGGGGCACTTAATGCCGCCCTGAGCTTGACGAAGGGGACATTTTGTTTATTTCCCCTTTTTTCAATTTTGCTAACAATGGCAAGATATCTTGTCTATTATCAATAAGCGCTTCTTTCTTTTCTCTTCGCCATCCTTTTACTTGTTTTTCAAAACTAATTGCTGTCATAATATCGACTTCTTCTGATACCCATTTTAATTTAAGAGGTCTCCTTTTTGCCGTATATTGACTTCCTATTCCTTTTTCATGTTCCCAAAAACGGCCTTCAGGATTACTCGTTACCCCAGTATAATAGGATTTATCTACACACTCAATAATATAAATATATCCCGTTTTCATTTATTATTTCTTTTCATTCTTTCAACATGCTTCGTCGAGCTCAGCATGACATGTTTGGCGATATAAATTTATGTCGCCCTAATCTTGAAGGGGACATTATCACTGATGAATTGATCCCGAAAAAGCATCCAATGCCGCTTCCATAATGGATTCGGATAAAGTGGGGTGAGCATGAACGGTCATCGCCAGTTCCTCCCAAGTGCTTTCCAAGGCTTTCGCCATTCCTAATTCTGCAATCAATTCTGTCGCTTCTGATCCCACAATATGTGCCCCTAAAAGCTCACCATATTTTTTATCAAAGATTAGCTTCACAAAACCTGTTGTGTCGCCTGTCGCCATGGCTTTTCCACTCGCACGAAAATCAAACCGTCCCACTTTTATATCAAAACCCTGCCTTAATGCCTGAGCTTCGGTTAGTCCCAATGAACCCACTTGTGGTTGACAATAAGTGCATCCTGGAATATTGGAATAATCCACTGCTTTCGTTATATGAGAAGCGGCATGTTCCGCAGCCACATGTCCTTGTGCGGAAGCCACATGGGCCAACCAGGGCGGACCAGAAACATCGCCGATTGCATAGATATTGGGAATATTTGTCTGGTTCATTTCATTGATGACAATCGCATTTTTTTCAGTTTGAATGCCCACTTTTTCTAATCCAATATTTTCAATATTTCCCTGAACGCCCACGGCCAAAAGCGCAAGTTCACCTTCAATAATTTTTGATTCTCCATTATGTTCGGTGTGCACTTTCACCTTGCTTTTGAGCGCTTCGACTTTATTTACTTTTGTTGATTTGTAAATTTTCATTCCTGATTTTTTGAATGATTTTTCCACTTCTTTGGAAACGTCTTCATCTTCCATGGGCAAAATACGATCAAGCATTTCGATCATGTGAACCTTGGTCCCAAACATAGTGTAGTAATAGGCAAATTCAGACCCAATTGCACCCGAACCAATCACAATCATTTCCTTTGGTGGCGCCTCTAAGGTCATGGCTTCTCTCGCTCCGATAATTCGTCTTCCATCCATCTCCATCCCAGGGAAAGTGCGAGGGCGAGCTCCCGTAGCAATAATGATTTTATCTGCTTCGATTTTGGCGGTTTTCCCATCCTTTTTGAGCAAAAGCGTATTGGTATCTTGAAGCGTTCCGACACCTTGAAGGTGGGTGATTCCATTTTTCTTCATCAAAAATCCAATACCTTTGGATAATCGTTCTGAAACTTGCCGACTTCGTTTGATATTGGCAGGAAAATCGACAGAATAACCATCCACTTTTATTCCATACTTTTTGCTATTTTTAATGGTATGGAGCACTTCCGCATTTTTCAATAATGCCTTAGTTGGAATGCATCCCCAATTGAGGCAAACGCCTCCTAAATCATCTTTTTCAATGATAGCTGTTTTTAGGCCTAATTGGGAAGCGCGAATCGCGGCCACATAGCCTCCAGGACCAGCACCTAAAACAACTAAATCAAATTTTGTTTTGCTCATTTAGAATACTCAATTTTTTATTATGCTTAAAAATTCTGTTCGTGTTTCGGCGGATTTTCTGAATTGTCCCAACATGGCACTGGTTGAGGCCAAACTATTTTGTTTTTCTACGCCACGCATTTGCATGCACATGTGACGCCCTTCCATCACAACCGCCACACCAATAGGGTTTAATACTTCTTGAATCGCTTTTGCCACTTGATGTGTTAATCGTTCTTGCACCTGGAGGCGACGAGAATACATATCTATAATTCTTGGAATTTTTGAAAGTCCAATCACTTTACCATTCGGGATATATCCTACGTGTGCTTTCCCAAAAAAAGGAAGCAAGTGATGTTCACAAAGTGAGAAAAATTCAACATCACGTACAATAACCATATCCTTTGCTTCTTCATGAAAAATTGCATTATTTACGATTTCATCAACAGATTGTCTGTATCCATGTGAAAAATATTCCCATGCTTTTGCGACTCTTACCGGCGTTTTAACCAAGCCCTCTCGTGAAGCATCTTCACCAATTTCACCCAATAAGTCGTGAACAATTTTCTCTATATTTTCATGGTTCATTTTTTATATTTCCTCTGTGTATGGGGCGATTTCAATCTTCCCCTTTAATGCATAAATCACACCATAAATTATGGGCGTATCAAATAAAGCAACAATCACTTTGAACAAAAATCCATTTCCCAAAAGTGACCAAAATCGGCTCCAATCTATAACACCTGTAAAACATAATAGGAGTAGAACCGTAGTCGTATCTACCAATTGACTAATAATTGTGGATCCATTGTTCCTTAACCAAAGATGTTTCCCTTTGGTGAGTTTTTTCCAAAAATGAAAAATACGAATATCAATAAATTGTGCCGTCAAATAGGCAATCATAGAAGCAAAAATCGCTGGGCCAAACAATCCAAAGACAGTATGAAACATCTTATCGTTTACTGGAGACCAAACTGTATTTGTAACTGAGTCTGCAATCATAATAATTCCTATAACAAAAACACTTGAAATCAAACCCGAAATCACAAGCTGATCAGCCTTCTTTTTCCCATATAATTCCGAAACAAGATCCGTCACCAAAAAAGTGATGGGATAAGGCAAAATGCCAACTGAAATTTCAAACGTGTAAAGCCCAAAGGGCGTCCAAGAAAAGAATTTTTGAAATATCAAATTACTCGTCACCAAGGAAGCAATAAATATCCCCGTAAGAATCAGATAAAATCGATCTTTAAAATTCACGAATTAATCTCCGTAATAATCGGTATAAATGGTAGCGGTTTCAATCAGTCGAATCCGATAGAGCTTTCCTTCATTTAAACCTTTTTCAATCTGATTCCATATAAATATGACCATATTTTCAGATGATGGCTGTCTATCTTCAAACCAAGAAATTTCTCGCTCTATTTGACTATGATCAAAAATATCAATCACATTTTTTTTGACGACTTCTTGTAAATGTCCCAAATCAATCAACCAGCCCGTTTCTGGATTAATCTCCCCTTTGACGCTCACTTCAAGCGTATAATTATGTCCATGATTTTTCGCATCTTTTCCAAAAGTTGCTTCATTCTTTTCCTGTGACCAATCTATGTGACCATATTGATGAGCAGCGCAAAAATGAAATCGTTTTGTAAGAATAGGTTTAGGCATTTATTTGTATCTTGCAAGCATTGTGAGAGGTTTAATTTAAACAATTTTTATTCCCAAATAAAAGAACTCTAAGAGAAAAACCTAATTAGTTTATATAAGTCAACCAGGCGTTATATTTAGGCTCTTTACCTTTAATCGCATCAAAATATGTTTTTTGAATTAACTCTGTTAAAGAGCCTCTCCTACCGTTGCCAATTATACGACCATCAACTGCTCTAATAGGTGTAACCTCCGAAGCTGTACCTGTAAAAAATGCTTCATCGGCCGTGTATAATTGCCCAAGAGATAGTTCGCTAATATGAATATTAAATCCTAATTCAGTCAAAATATGTATAACCGATTCACGGGTAATACCCATCAAAATACTGGAATCTTCTGCATTCGTATAAATTTCTTTATTTTTAATAAGAAAAATATTTTGTCCTGCCCCTTCCGCGATTGTCCCGTCATTATTTAATAATAAGGCTTCATCCAATTCGCCAGCTTTCATTCGCCCTACACCCTCAAATATAGAAATCAAGTCTACTGTTTCACCTTGGGAATTTGTTCCTGCTTTCATCGGTCCACCAGAAATAAAAATAGTTGGAATATTTAATCTCACTGCTGCCATCAACATCCCTGGGACAATTTTATCACAATTGGTAATACAAACCAGACCATCTAAACGATGAGCTTCAGCCACTATTTCTATGCTATCTGCTATCAATTCTCGACTTGCTAAAGAATAACGCATTCCAATATGCCCCATAGCAATGCCATCATCAACACCAATTGTATTAAATTCAAACGGTACGCCGCCAGTCTCTCGGATTGATTTTTTTGCAATTTTACCATATTTTTGCAAGTGCACATGGCCCGGAATCAAATCAATATAGGAATTAGCAATCCCAATAAATGGTTTATTAAAATCACTTTCAGATTGAATCACACCCGTCGCTCGTAGCAAGCTTCGATGTGGTGCACGCTCAAATCCTTTTTTAATTGTATCTGATCTCATAATCTTTCTCTTTTTTAAGATTACGCCATCTCAGAAAACTAAACGAGTTATGAACAGGTAGATGTTAGAAGTTTTAGGGAGTGTTTGTCCCGTCGTCCTAGTTGCCTGTTCGTATTTTTATTCGTTTAGGCGACTTAGACGACGAGTCCAATAATAAGGACTAAAATATTAAGCAGAAGCAAAATATTTACTAATAAAACCATTCTCAAACCAATAGCTGGCTGTGCCACTAAATTGGCTACAACACAATTATAATTTCTATATTGTTCATTCATGGTTTTTTAAGTTTATTATTTATCGTTGAATAATATGGCAGGCATTATACAAAAAAGATTGTTAGCCTTCCTAATCTTTTTTTATTATTTTTTGAATTTTGAAAATGAATATTGTATTAGCCTGATCTTTAAACTTGAATACGAGGAAAAAGGGGAGCGCCCTTTGTGATGGTGGAGCCGATTTCTAACTCGCCCCAAATTAAGGTTTTATTCTTTGTGCCTAAAGATGCGAGTAAATCTTCCATTCGATTTGGCATAATCGGTTCTAAAATAATCGCAGAAATACGCAGAGTTTCAGCGGCAGAATATAGTACGCGAGCTGCAGATTTCTTATCTTCTTTTACCAATTTCCAAGGCGCCGTTTCTTCCAAATAACGATTTACGCTTCGGACAAACTGTAATGTCTCTTCAATCGCATCATGAATTTTCATCTCGTCAATTTTTTCTGAAATGAGTGTTTCAAATTGATTCGCCTTTTCAATCAATTCAGATTCTTGAGATGTGAATGTACCTGGATCTGGCGTTTTACCCTCAAAATTTTTCACAATCAAATTACTCACGCGACTTAATAAATTTCCTAAGTCATTAGCCAAATCAGCATTATATCGTTTGATAAAAGAATCAATGGTAAAGTTTGCATCTTGCCCTAAAACCATTTCCCGCATGAGATAATAGCGAACAGGATCTACACCATAATCTGAAATTAAATCCATAGGGTTCACCACATTCCCTAATGATTTGCTCATTTTAGAATCCTTCATCAACCACCAGCCATGGGCAAAAATGGTTTTGGGCAAATCGATACCAAGAGACATCAACATTGTTGGCCAATACACAGCATGTGTCGTGAGAATATCTTTTCCAATAAGATGCATATTGGCGGGCCACCATTTTTTAAAACTTTCTGAATCTGCTCCATAGCCAATGGCTGTCACATAATTAATAAGCGCATCAAACCAGACATAGGTTACATAGTTATCGTCAAAAGGCAAATCGATGCCCCAACTCATGCGAGATTTTGGACGCGAAATGCAGAGATCGTTTAAAGGATTTTTGAGAAAGCCCAAGATTTCATTCTTTCGATGTTCTGGCCGAATAAAATCAGGATTAGATTCAATATGATCAATTAATTTTTGTTGATATTTACTCATTTTGAAAAAATAATTTTTTTCTTTCAAGGTTTGGATATCACGATAATCACCTGATTCTACTTCTTTTTCTGTTACAAAACGTTCTTCCGAAACAGAATATAAACCTTCATATTCTGCTTCATAAATATCGCCAGCATCCCACACTTTCTGAAGAATTTCTTGCACCACCTTTTTGTGACGACTTTCAGTGGTACGGATAAAATCATTATTGGAAATATGAAGTTCCTCCCACAATTTTGTAAATCGTGGCGCCATTTCATCGCAATGCTGTTGGGGATTAACATCTCTCGCAGATGCGGCTTGCTCAACTTTTTGTCCGTGCTCATCCAATCCGGTAAGAAAAAAAGTTTCTTCATTCCTGTTGCGATGAAAACGGGAAAGCACATCGGCTAAAATCGTGGTATAGGCGTGTCCGATGTGAGGCTTATCATTCACGTAATAAATCGGTGTACTTATGTAAAATTTATCATTCATGCGTTAAGCCTCTCTTCGATATCTAATAATAAATTGGTTAAAATTAGGGACATATTCAAATTCATTTCCTTCGCTACCAATGTATTCTCAAATAAGATGACTATGGATTGCAAATCGGCGTTTGGATATTTTTGATTAAAAGTTTCCATTCCTGGCTTTAAGTCCGTTTCATGAATGGGCAAAGGCATACCTTTTCGCAAATGAAAGGTACCGTGCATCCATAAGGATGCCATCTGAAATTGGAATTTCAATTCGTCTGGTTTTTGAAAGGCAATCCGTCCGATTTCTTGCGTAAAACTTCTCCATGCATTCGGATCTTTTGATGTAATGTTTGCAATGAATGCTTCCAACTGATCCATAATATCTTCAGTAGAAAGCGCCATTAATTTCCGTGAGCGATGGATATTTCCCTGACTCAAACCTGCGATGAACTTGACATTTTCATCTTCTCCTTGTGCCGTAAGCCACGCTTTAACATCATCTGCTTTTAGGGGAGGAAATTGAATCGTTTGGCAACGAGATAAAATTGTTGGCAAAAGGAGCGCGGGATGATCTGTTACCAATATGAATGTGGTAGATTCTGGAGGTTCTTCAAGAATTTTAAGGAGTGCATTTGCCGTTTCTCCTTGTCCAACGGATAACAAATGAGCATCAAAAATCACGATACATTTTTGTCCCTTTATTGCATCTTTTAGGAATAATGATTTTCGTAATTCACGCACCGTTTGAATCAAAATACGATTGGCTTTTGGTACACGAATTTTATGAAATGGGTTTTGTGCCTTTTCTTGAATGGCTTCGCTTAAAAATTCCATATCACTTTGACTCACCGCATTTCCATCTTCACTATCCGTATCTATCTTTTTCCCTTTTGGAGCAGGAAGGGGGACAATTAATTTTAGTTTTTCATTTTCTAAGGCTCTAAATCGAGCGCATGATGGACAAGATCCACATGATTTTTTACTTGGATTTTCACAATTAAGAAATTGAGCAAAAGCGGTGGCCATTCCTTCTTTCCCACAACCTGGCGGGCCAGAAAATATATATCCATTCCCAACTAAGCCTGATTGAGCAATTCGTCTTAATTGAGTCCAAACACCTGACTGAAACTGTGGAGTTGAGACCATTTTTATTTTTTCACTAACCATTTTTCAGGATCCAAATGCTTCCCTTTTCCCCAAATCTCAAAATGTAATTTTGACCCATCAATAGAGCCTGAATCACCCATATAAGCAATCACATCGCCTGCACGAACTTCGCTATCTACATGGGTTTGGATATTAGTGATATGAGAATAAACCGTGTAAAAATTTCCGCCATGATCAATGATAATCGTCGTGCCATATCCACGGAGATAGGTAAGGGTTGTGACAATGCCCGTCAAAACTGAACGAATGGGAGCGCCAGGTTTTCCCTTAATATCAATTCCAGGATTTTCCGTTGTGGTCTTCAATTTTGGATTCCAATGTCGACCAAACTTTGTCACAACTCTTCCTTCTGCTGGCCAAGAAAGATGTGACTTTAAAGCACTAAATTCTTTGGTCTTTAAGACGGCTTGTTGCTGACGAATACGTTCTTCTCTTTCAAATCTTGCTTTGTCTTCTAAAATGGATTTGATAAGCGATTCCATCTGCTTTAATCCCATCTTTTTTTCTTGGATATAACTGGCTAAATCTTTTTTATTTTTCCGCAATCGATAGAGTTCTTTTTCTCGTTTTATTTTTCTTTCTCTTATGCGTTTTTGCTGAACATTCTTTTCTTTAGTATATTGTAAATTTTCTCGTAGCGCAACTTCCAAGTCCAATTTTTGTCGATGGATATCTAAAATGATTGTATCAATACGTTTCGCCATTTTTCTTTCAATTTCTGATATCACTTTTAGGTATTGATTACGATAGACAGCTTGACGCCAAGAGCTTGAACTGAAAACCTTTTCTAAGTCAGAAAGTCGACCACGTTTATACGTATTTACAACACGTTTTTCATATCTATCTCTAAGATTTTTTAACTCCTGTTCACTCGAAATGATATCTTTTTTGCTCGTTTCAATTTTTCTACGTGTATTTTTCTCCTGCAATTTCAACTGATTTATCAGTTGATTCATTAAAGCTAATTCCTTATCAATATTGGTAATGCGGGTTGCGGCATTCTGCATTTTTTGATCAGTGGAACGGATTTTCGTATGCAGCTTATCAATCTCATTTTTCAATTGATTGATAGCAGAATTTTGGTATTTCAATTCATCTCGAAAATCTCGAGTCGCAGATTGGCTAAATAATCCAGAACTTAAAATGCTACTGAATAGAAATATTTTTAGAAATTTCATAGTCTAGAAAATACCCTGTTTCAACTTTTTCGCCAAGTTATAGAAATTCTAATTTTTACTCCTTTAACTTTTTCTCAAATAAATTAATCATATGAAAAATTAAAATTATGATTGTTCTTATGGAAAGATCTGTGGAATTTAGACCTTATAAATGGAGTCAATAATGATATGTCCTGAATGCCACGCAGAATATAAACCGCAAATCACTCAATGTGCAGATTGCAAAGTTACACTCGTCAATACAGATCATCTAGATGCAGCGGTTGCCGATGTTCGCTGGAAAGCACTAACCCCTTTTGAAGGAATTGTTTATGCTGAAATGGCTGGAGAAATTTTGGCTTTAGAAAATATCCCATTCTTTATTAAGTCGGATGCTTTATCAACAACCTTTAGTATCGAAGGCACCATTTCCTCAGGGAATACACGGGTGTTTGTCCCTGAAGAGCTGATTGAAAAAGCAGAATTACTTTTGGACAGTATTGCGGGACAATCGGATGACTAAACTGATTCGTTCCATCAAAGGGACTTACGACATTTTACCAGAAAATTCCGGCAAATGGCAACAATTGGAATCGACGATACGAAAAATTGCAGGGCAGTTTGCATACGAAGAAATCCGCACGCCCATTTTTGAAAAAACAGATTTATTCTCTCGATCTGTGGGAACAGAAACCGATATTATTTCGAAAGAAATGTATTCATGGGCCGATAGAGATGGAAGCTCTCTTACGCTTCGACCTGAATTAACTGCTTCTGTAGTTCGAGCCTTTATTCAACATAACTTAGGCGGAAAAGCACCCTTACAGAGATTGTTTTACATGGGACCCCTTTTTCGGCGAGAACGCCCCCAAAGAGGACGACAAAGACAATTTCATCAATTTGGCGTAGAAGCTTTTGGCTCAGCACATCCAGAACAAGATGGAGAAATCATTTCCCTGGCATTCTCTTTGTTAAAGGCTTTGGGATTATCAGATTTGTCCTTAAACCTAAACAGCATTGGTTCGCCGGAGTGTCGAAAAAATTACCGGAATGCGCTACAAGATTTTCTCCGTCCCTTTTTAAGCGAATTATCTGAAACGAGCCAAAAAAGATTTGAAACTAATCCCCTTCGCATTTTAGATACAAAAGCAGCTCACGAAATTGAAATCATCCAAAATGCTCCAAACATTACTGCCTTTTTGACGGAAGAGGATCAAAGCCATTTTGAAGCCGTTCAATCTTTTTTGAATGCGCTGAATATTCCCTTTATCCTCGATTCAAAAATGGTTCGCGGAATTGACTATTACACCAGAACGACTTTCGAAATCACCTCAACGTCTCTCGGTGCACAAGATGCTCTTTTGGGTGGGGGACGATATGATAATTTAGTTGAGGATTTAGGCGGAAAACCAACTCCCGCCATCGGATTCGCAGCGGGCATGGAACGTATTTTACTCGCCATGGGAACAATGGATGAATCAACGCCGATAAATACTACTGATATTTATATGGTCAATTTGGATCTAACAGGATTATCGGTAGCCATCAAACTTACTCAATCATTACGACAAGCTGGTTTTGATGTCCAATTCGAAACCCTTCGTCGAAGCATGAAAGCCCAAATGCGAGAGGCGAATCGTTCTGGTGCAAAATATGCTTTTATTTTAGGCGAAACAGAAATTCAAGAAAAAACTGTGGTTATTAAAAACTTAAACTCGGGAGAACAAGAAACAAAATCAATTGCAAATATAGATGAAATAATCAAAAATTTGACAATCTGATTTTTTACAGTATATTATATACGCGGGCGTGAAAACGCCGAATTGATAACGAATAACTTTAGAGATACAAATGAGCCAAAAACCATTACTAATTGTAGAATCGCCTTCAAAATCCAAAACCATCGGGAAATATCTTGGTGGAGAATACGAAGTGATTGCTTCTGTGGGACACGTAAAAGATTTGCCCCGAAAAGAACTTGCTATTGATATTGAAAATGATTTTGAGATTAAGCTCCATGTCTTGCCCAATCGGACAGACTTTATTAAATCCCTAAGAAAAAAAGCAAAAGTGGCACCACGTGTTCTCATCGCGACTGATCCGGACCGTGAAGGTGAAGCTATTGCAGCGCATCTGGCTGGTGAAATCCCAGAAGAAAAAGTGGGACGGGTGGAATTTACCGAAATCACCAAAGCCGGTGTTCAGGCAGGAATGGATCAAGTTCGTGATTTAGATCACAATATGATTGCAGCCCAACAAACACGCCGTATTATCGATCGCTTAGTGGGATACAAAATTTCTCCTATTTTATGGCAAACGCTTCAATCTAATATGAATTTTGTAAAAACAGCCTTATCTGCTGGGCGAGTGCAATCGGCGGCCGTTAAATTATTGATCGATCGAGACCGAAAACGAATGAAATTTATGTCAGCCACTTATTATGACATCAAAGCACAATTAAATAAAGAACAGGACAAAACTGAATTCGAAGCGACTCTTGTCCGTATTGATGAGAAACGTATTGCTTCGGGAAAAGATTTTGATGCGGATACAGGCGAACTCAAAACAAAAAACGTTCAACTATTATCTGAGTCCGAAGCGAAATCTTTGGAAACAAGCTTAAAAACGGAAGATTGGATTGTAAAATCAGTTGAAGAAAAGCCCCGAACGTCTAGACCGAAAGCACCCTTTACTACCAGCACACTTCAACAGGAAGCCTCTCGAAAATTGCGAATGTCTGCACGTCAAACCATGCGCACGGCACAAATCTTATATGAAGCTGGATTCATTACATACATGAGAACTGATTCCACCCATTTGTCCGCGGAAGCTTTGGCCGGCTCACGGGATTTAATCGGAGAAAAATATGGAAAAGAGTATCTTCCAGCCAATGCAAATCAATATGCAAGCAAAGTAAAAAATGCCCAAGAAGCTCACGAAGCCATTCGTCCTGCTCATCGCAAATTTAAGACAAAAGATGAAGTAGAGGCGACTTTAGATAGTCAAGCCGCCAGCCTATATGATCTCATTTGGAAGCGAACCTTGGCGAGTCAAATGACCCCAGCGAAACTCAAGCAAACGTCCATTACCATCCAAGCTGGAAAAGCTGATTTTAGAGCATCAGGACAAGTTATTTTATTTCCGGGATATATGCGCGTTTATGTGGAAGGACAAGATAATCCTGAAGCAGACTTGGCCGATAAGGAACGCATTTTACCGGCAGTAGAAAAAGGTGAAAAAGTCAATTGTGCTTCCCTTTCTGCAGAGAGTCATTCCACGAAACCTCCCGCTCGATTTACAGAAGCATCTCTTGTCAAAGAATTAGAAGCAAAAGGAATTGGCCGACCATCAACTTTTGCGGCCATTATGGATACCATTGTGAAGCGAGGCTACGTGGACAGAGCAAAAGGCCGACTCACGCCCACATTTTTAGGATTAGCTGTTACGCAATTATTAGAAAACCATTTTTCCACATTGGTCGATGCTGAGTTTACGGCTTTGATGGAAGAGGATTTAGATGAGATTTCTCGCGGAGAAAGAAAAGCACTTCCCTTCATGAAATCTTTTTATTTTGGCGATGATAAAATGCCGGGTCTAGAAAAAATGATGGATGACAAAATTGATATTCCAAAGGCCTGCACGATTCCCATGCCGAAAGCGTTAGGCGATACCGTAGAAGGTCGTATCGGACGATATGGTCCTTACCTTCGTCGTGGCGATGACACAAAATCAATTCCTGAATCCATCTATCTTGGAGATTTAACTTTAGAAGCGATAGAAGAAATTTTTTCAACAGCCATTGAAGAAGATCGAGAATTAGGAAATGATCCCAATTCAAATGAAATTATTTGGCTCAAGAAAGGACCTTATGGACCCTATGTCCAATTAGGGGAATCAAAAACAAGAAAGTCTATTCCACGAGGAACTGAACAAGAAGATATTACCTTAACATTGGGACTTCAATTATTGGCGCTCCCTCGCACGGTTGGGAATCATCCCGAAACAGAAGAACCTATCTTAGCAGATTATGGAAGATACGGTCCATACATCAAATGTGGAAAAAAGAATGCCAGTTTACGTGGCCCAGAGACCCCCTTGGATATTACGGTGGAAAAGGCAGTGGAACTTCTCGCTAATCGCAATAAAAAAAGTTCCGAATTACGAACCTTGGGAGATCATCCAAAAACGGGTGAATCTTTACTATTGAAAGAAGGTCGATTTGGCCCATATATTACAGATGGAAAAGTGAATGCTTCCCTTCCGCGAACCTTTACAACTGAGTCTGTTACTTTGGAAGATGCGGTGGAAATCATAGAAAAAAAACGTGCCGCACCGCCACGAAAGAAAAAACGCAAAACAAGAAAGAAGAAGAAATCATGAAGAAATTTTTATTCCTGCTACTATTAACTCCATTTTTAATTGCAAAAGATGATCTAGCCACTGATTTAAAGAAAAGCCTTATTTCTCCCTGTTGCTGGTCTGGAACCGTTTACGACTTGGACCATAATCCAGACATGGAGAAGCAAATTGAGAACTTTGTTGCTCAAGGTAAAACAAAAAGTGAAATCTTGGACTATTATGTCGGGGTTTATGGCGAACGTATTTTGGCGATTCCTATTGCAACGGGCTTCAACAAAATGGCCTGGATTGCGCCCATTGGAGCTGGATTTTTATCTTTAGGGTTTCTTTTTCTTTATCTCAAAACGTCTAAAGAAAGTCATTTAGCCAAGCCAACTGAGACTCATACTGAAAATATCCCATTTGATGACGAAATCGAAAAAGAATTGAAGGAACTTGACGAATGAATCAAACCATAGAAAAATTGGTCTCACTCTGTAAGCGTCGTGGGATTATTTTCCAAAGTTCGGAAATTTACGGAGGATTTGGTGCCGTCTATGATTATGGTCCATTAGGCATCGAGCTCAAAAATAATATCTCTCAACTTTGGTGGAAAGAGATGACCCAAGTACATGAAAATATCGTAGGTTTAGATTCTGCCATTTTGATGCATCCCAAAATTTGGGAAGCCAGTGGACATGTAAATGCATTTCATGATCCGCTCGTGGATTGCAAACAATGTAACTCACGTTATCGAGCCGATGAATTTGGCGATGATTACGATTCTATTGAGTGGGATACAATAAAATGTCCTAAATGCGGCACGACCGGAAAAATGACAGAACCACGCCAATTCAATCTCATGTTTAAAACCCATGTGGGCCCCGTAGAAGATTCGGGTGCAGTTACCTATCTCCGTCCTGAAACGGCTCAAGGTATTTATGTGAATTATCAACTTGTCCAAGGCGCTATGCGAATGAAAATACCATTTGGTATTGCGCAAATTGGAAAAGCATTTCGCAATGAAATTGTGGCTCGGAATTTTATTTTCCGAACCCGCGAGTTTGAACAAATGGAAATGCAATATTTCGTAAAACCAGGAACTGATGACGAGTTCATGAAAGAGTGGAAAGAAAAAAGATTCCGTTTTTATCCCAATAAGTTGGGCGTGGATGAATCGAAAATTCGCTTCCACGAACATGGCAAAACAGAATTAGCTCACTATGCCAAAGAAGCTTGGGATATTGAGTATGAATTTCCATTTGGCTGGTCAGAAATTGAAGGCATCCACAATCGAACCGATTTTGATTTGTCTCAGCATGAAACCTTTTCTGGGAAAAAATTACAATATTTTGATCAGCAAGAAAACAGTCGCTTTCTTCCTTATATTATCGAAACATCCGCCGGACTCAATCGTATGCTTCTGACGGTTTTATCCGATGCATTTTGGGAAGATACTGAGAATAATCGAATTGTTCTAAAGCTCCATCCACGGATTGCACCCGTCAAAGCTGTGATTTGTCCTTTGATTAAAAAAGAGGGCTTACCCGAAAAAGCACGGACGATTGTTGATGGACTCAAACCCCATTTCAAAGTTTTATACGACCAGCAAGGCTCTATTGGAAAACGATATTATCGTCAAGATGAAGCAGGAACTCCCTTCGGAATTACCGTAGATCACCAAAGCATGGAGGATGATAGCGTAACCATCCGTGATAGAGATACGCAAGAACAAACACGGATTTCGTCGGATCAAATTCTGAATTTTATTCGGGATAAAATGGACTAAATAGTA
>JABHGY010000005.1 GCA_018671775.1 Fidelibacterota bacterium | reverse complement strand
TTCGTTTCATTTTTTGTGGATTGAAGCCATTTTTCCAATGATGTAGGCTCATGAATCGTGGGAAAATAACTTCGCCGACATTGTTTGGAAGCTGATTGCACATGTTTTCTAGAACGATCCATATTAATTGATCTTTTGATGCAACGGTCTAAAAGCAAAGGCGTAATCGATTGGACGCCTAATTCAGTCGCCTTTTCTAAAGCCAGTTCAAAACGATCTCGTTTAATGATTCCCATGGCAAGATGAATTTGAGCGGGATTTTCTCCTAACGAAGGAATCCTTTTATTAATCTTTCCCGAAACACGCTTCCCTAACGTTTGAATTTCTCCCACATATCCTGTTCCAACTCCATCCAAGAGTGAAATTTCATCTCCGAGGTTCATTCGTAATACTTTTGATAGATGGTGCGATTCTTCTTTATCTAAGGTAAATAAACCCTCTACAATGCTTGAGGGCGAAATATAAAATGCGTGATCTGGATTCATTTTTTGGGACGATTGAATGCAATATGAATTAGAAATCCGCCCAAGTGCGTATCTCCACCAATATTGCGATTTAAAGGCAAAAAATCAAATCCCAAATTCACGGAAATTGATCCTTGGGTCATCATTTTAAAATCCACACCCACGCCAACGAAAAGGCCATAGGTCCAAAAGGTTTCTGCTTTTCTCCATCTTTCCTTAAATGTCAACGCTTCTTTTCCATCCAAAACAAAAACAGGACCACCCAAAATGGTCACAAAAGGTGAGAAATTATTATCTATTTTTCCCGCAAAAGGAAACCATTTTCCGCCACCATAAATCGGACTAAGGATTAAGCTTCTTTTTCCCACCGTCTCATATTGATTCGCATAATAATTGTAAACATAGGTCTCATCATTTCCTTTAATATCATACAATCTCCATTCGGCAATAAAACCATATTTTTCATTTTCATGCTGCCAAGAGCGATTCAAAAAAATGCCTGATCCTCTTGTGCCAATATCCAATCCAAATGCGTTGTGCACGGTGGAAAATTGTCCAAAGATGAGAACAGGAAATAAGGTTATTATCCATTTTTTCATTGAGATCGCCTTTCTTTGATTTTTTGGAAATCATCTTCATTCGCAAGTAAGGATTCAATGGCATTATCACCTAATACAGATTCCGTAAATATCTCTTCTATATTTGCATCTTTTACATTCAAATACCAAAATTCATTGGGATAAATCACCATGGCTGGACCCTTTTCACACGCATCTAAACAGCCAGATTTATTGATGCGCACTTTCCCTCTCAAGCCATTTTTATTCACAAGATTTACCAATTTTATTCGCAAATCTTTACCCCCACATCGAGCACAATCATTTCGTTCACTCTCTGTCGGTCGCTCATTGACACATACAAACACGTGTTTTTGATAACGCTTATTCATGTGAAACCGACAAAACAACCTTTCCAAATTGTTTTCCTGCTTCCAAATATTCATGGGCTTCTTGAATATTTTCTAAGGGAAAAACACGATCAATGACTGGTTTTATCTTTTTCTGCTTCAATAATTTTGTCACTTCTTTCATGGCGTTGACCGACCCCATGGTGCTTCCTAGAATGGACAATTGTTTATAAAAAATGTGCGTTAAATCAATCTGAGCTTTTGGCCCTGTCGTTGCGCCACAGGTAACAACCCGACCTCCTTTTCTCAAAACTTTCATGGATGTTTCCCACGTCGCCTGCCCTACATGTTCAAACACCAGATCTACGCCGAATCCGTCCGTTAAATCCATTACTTTTTCATAGACTGATTCGTTCTGATAATGAATGGTTTCATCAGCTCCTAATTTTTTTATTTTCAACAATTTTTCTTCACTACCTGAAATGGCAATTACATGACAATCCAAAGCTTTCGCAATTTGAACCGCCATAGATCCCACGCCAGAACTTGCTCCCCAAATCATCACTGTTTCACCTTTTTGGATTTGTGCTTTCTGGACTAACATTTCGTAGGCCGTTTGCCCGACCAATGAAAAAGCAGATGCTTCTTCAAAAGATAAATGTCCGGGTTTTGGGATAATATTTTGTTCATTTACTGCAATATATTGTGCATTGGTTCCATCACAGGTTTCACCCAAAAGACCAAATGATGTGCACAAATTTTCTTGATTTCGCTGGCAATATGAACATTCACCACAATAAAGCAAAGGTTGTATCATCACTTCATCGCCACATTTAATAGTGGAAATGTCTTCGCCGATTTCTTCCAGAATCCCCGAGCCATCACTACCCAAAATCATGGGAAGTTTTATGCCAGGAATGCCTTTACGAACCCAAATGTCTAAATGGTTGAGAGCGACCGCTTTAATTCGCACCAAAACTTGATCCGATTGAATTTCCGGCTTAGGCAGAGATTCCAATTGAAGCGTATTTGAATCCCCATGTTGATGGATTCTTATCGCTTTCATTTTCTACTATTCCAAAGAAATCTATCAATACTATATGCACCAGATCCTGCTAAAAATAGAGCCAAATAGATTACAAGATATAAGAAGGCAGATTCAGGGGATTCGCCACGCCCTAGATGGAAAATCCCTGCCACACCCATGGTCATGATAAGCAAAAATGATGCAAATCGTGTAAGGAATCCAAATGCGACAAAAACAGTGCAAACGCCTTCGCTAAAAGCGGCCATAAATCCAAAAAATAAATGTCCAAATGAAATGCCTAATCCGCCCAAACCTAAGGCACCTAATTTCATCCATTTTTCTGGTCCGGCCGAAATTTTATCAAACCCATGATTCATGAATAAAAAATATCCTGCCACGATTCTCAAGATAAGCAAAGCCCAATGACGAAATTGTGGGAATGCTTT
The DNA here is from genome assembly GCA_018671775.1 of Fidelibacterota bacterium. Taxonomy (GTDB): domain Bacteria; phylum Fidelibacterota; class Marinisomatia; order Marinisomatales; family UBA1611; genus JABHGY01. The sequence continues at coordinate 3,702 of JABHGY010000005.1, read as the reverse complement.
TTTGTCCAATAAAAAAAGCGTGATTTTTTTTCTCATTCTTCTGACTCCTTGTATTCCGCATCTTGAATATCCATTTTTGAAACCTTTTGCCTAAAATTTTGCTTCTCTTCTTTTACCTTTGATTGCTTTGTGAAACTTTTGATTTTCATGATAAAAGAAATCACATTGAAAGCTAAATATCCAAAAAAGGCTAAAAAGAGAATCTTAAACATTTTAATTAAAAATCTTGAGCGGGATTAAAGAATTTTGTGCCGGTCACAGGTTGTCGGATGTACCGAATTACTTCATCAAGGTCGTTTTTATTATGGACAAAATCGATGTTATTTGTATTGATTATCACAAGAGGTGTATCTTGATATCTAAAGAAAAATTCCGTATAAACTTGGTTCAATGCGTCAATATATTCGTAAGTAATATTTTTTTCCATATCGCGCCCTCTTTTGGCGATATTTTGCATCAAAGTATTTGTATCCGCTTGAAGATAAATCACCAAATCAGGATTAATTACATTTCGTTCCAAAAGGTTCGCAACCGTGTCATACAATTCCATCTCTTTTTCGTTCAAATTCAAGGACGCAAAAAGACGATCCTTTACGAACATATAATCTGTGACCAATTGCTTTTGGAACATATTGACTTGCCGTAAATCTTGTTGTTGTCGATAGCGTTGTAAAAGAAAAAATAATTGTGTCTGAAAAGCATTTCGTTCGGGATCTACATAAAACTCGGATAAAAATGGATTTTCATCAAATTCTTCCATCACCAAACGTGCTCCAATTTCTTCTGATAACAATTTGGCAAGACTGCTCTTCCCAACGCCAATTGGACCTTCAATTGCGATATAATACAAATGTCTCAAGCTTGTGTCTCCATCATATGTTTTACCACTTGGGATGTATCTTGCGTTACGCCAAGACATTCCGATGCGGTCATTTTTAGAACTGGAATTTCAAAGTTTGGGGCGATTTCTTCCAGTGGTATTAATATAAATTTTCGATTGATAATTTCAGGATGAGGTAAAATCAATTCCGCCGTTTCAATCACTGCTGTTCCGTGAGAAATTATATCAATATCAATGGTTCTGGGAAGGTTTTTCTCTCTCGATTTTGGCCGCCCCAACATGACTTCAACTTGATGAACGGTATCAAGTAATTCAAATGGAGAAAAATCAGTTTCACAAGAAAAAACCATATTTAAAAAACTAGGTTGGTTTTGATTTAGCAACGGCTCCGTTTCATAGTAAGACGAAGATTCTATTTTTCTGATTTGATAATAAGTGTCTAATGCACTTGTGGCGCTGGCCAAATTGGCTTCTCGATCCCCAATATTTGAACCTAAGGAAAGATATGCTTTCTCAGGCATAATCTTCTGCCGATCTTAAGAGCTCAATTTCCACCGTATCTAAAATTGCATCCATGGGTGCGTGAGGTTTTCGAATACGAATGATTACTTTTTCTAAATCAAATTGTTGAAACAAGGATTCACAAATCGTCTCTCCAACAGCTTCGATTAACTTGTATGATTTCTGGGTAAATATTTTTGTGACTAGATTATAAATTGATGCATAATCGACGGTTTGGGCTAAGTCATCAGCGCGACCCGCTTTCCTTAAATCTGTGAAACATTCCAAGTCAATTTCAAACTGACCGCCTAGCTCATTTTCACCTTGATGCACGCCATGTCGGGCATAAATTAGAATGTTCTTTAAACGAATAATGTCCATAAGTAGCTTGAATTTATACTCTTAAGTCCTAAGCCAAAAGCTGTAAGTTTTCCCCGAATCCATATCTCATACCTGTCCAAAATATTTGAAATTGTTCCAATAAATAAACAGTTTGTCATACCTGAAATTTTGTTTACATCTTTCTTTGTATAAATTCAATATTAGTATAAGAGATTATCAGGTATCCACTTATCCCATTGATAAATTAAAGCATGGATTCCTGATATCCGTTCCACTTCGTCAGGAATGACAAGTTCATTTTTTGGGATGTAAAACTCAAATTTTACAACAATGTGTCATCTCTTTTTTGTGAAAGGGCTTGGTTTTATAAGAAGTGGAATATTCTCTCCAAAACCAAAGGTTCTCGTCGAGACTGATGGCAACTATATGAAAAATATGAAAAATCTAGTTTATTTTGGATAGCACTGTCCTTATCTGAATCTTTTATATTTTTTTTGTATCTTCTAACAAGATAATAGGTATTTACACCCATGACAAAACCCAGACGCATATACTCAATTGATGTTTTTCGCGGTATGACCATTGCCCTCATGATTTTGGTCAACAATCCTGGCAGTTGGTCACATGTTTATGCGCCGCTACTTCATGCAAAATGGCATGGCTGCACCTTAACAGATTTGGTTTTTCCCTTCTTCCTTTTTATTGTGGGCGCTTCCATGAGATTTGCTTTTGTTCGCTGGCATCATTACGGATCAAAAGAATTTTATATCCACGTTTTTTGGCGAACATTTTCCATTTTTATGGCAGGACTTCTTTTAAACGCATTCCCTTTTATTCGGCAAAATTGGGATTGGACCACCTTTCGTATTATGGGCGTATTACAACGAATTGCCCTGGCTTACGGTTTGGCTTCCATCATTGCAATTCGCTTTGATTTTAAACAAATTATCCAAATCATTTCTGGGATTTTATTGGCGTATTGGGCTCTATTATGGTTCGGAAGTTCAGGCAATCCTTATGAAGTAGAATCAAATTTTGTTCGCATATTTGACATGTGGATTTTGGGGGAGAATCATCTATGGAGCGGCTTCGGTTTACAGTTTGACCCAGAAGGTTTGTTAAGCACATTTCCCTCAGTTGGCACTGTATTATTGGGCTATTTAGCTGGGGGCATGATTCAAACATCAAAACAATATTCTGACTGTGCAAAACGGATGGCAATTTTTGGTTTTGGACTCACAATTATTGGTTTTATTTGGGGATTTATTTTTCCAATCAACAAAGCTTTGTGGACCAGTTCTTATGTTTTATTTACAGGCGGAATTGCATTGCTAGTTTTATCTGCCCTCACATGGATAATCGACGGAAAACAATGGAAAAAACCCTTTTGGATATTTGAAGTTTTTGGAACCAATTCGCTTTTTATCTTTGTGGGCTCCGGACTCTGGGCTAAAACCATTTTAAAAATTAAATTTACTTTAGAAGAAAACACCATTTCTGGATATGGCTATTTGTATCAAACAATTTTTCAGCCTTTCGCCGGTGATTTGAATGGGTCACTCCTATTTGCCCTGAGTCATGTTTTGGGCTGGTGGTTCATTTTGTATTGGCTTTATCGGAAAAAGATTTTTATCAAACTTTAGTAAGGACATAAAAAATGATGAATGTTTTTATCACAGGCGTATCTTCAGGGATTGGCAAATCACTTGCATACTTTTACGCAGAACAAGGCGCGACCGTTGGCATCTGTGCTCGACGACAAAATCGCTTGCAAATTGTTGAAGAAAAAATAAAATCTTTAGGTGGGGAAGCTATTCCTTTTATCTTAGATGTGGCGGACCAAGAGGCTTGCCAAATGGCGATTGAGCAATTTTTGGCAGAAACCGAAAGCATTGATATTGTCATTGCTAATGCTGGAATTGGTGGCGTGGACGACATTTCGTCTGGCTCTCCATCCACCATGAACAAGATACTCTCCATTAATATATTAGGCGTAACAAATACGATTACTCCCTTTA
>JABHGY010000065.1 GCA_018671775.1 Fidelibacterota bacterium | reverse complement strand
GCACTTTTCCCACCGACAAAAATGAGGAGCACAAATGAAACACTACAGCCAGCTCACGCTGGAACAAATGGCAACATTAGAACGAGCAATTGAAATAGCAGTTGAAGCACACAAAGGTCAAAAAGATAAAGCAGGTATGCCGTATATACTGCATCCATTACGACTAATGTTTCAGATGAAAACGGATAATGAAAAAAAGGCTAAATCAAACCCCCTCACAAATTATTGTCTGGAGGGGGTTTGAAGGCAAAAACGGTCACGCTAAGGTCACAGTATCCTGTAAGTCCACATATTACTATACTTTATTCGGGCTCATAACCCGAAGGTCAGAGGTTCAAATCCTCTCCCCGCTACAGAAGAAGCCTTTCAAGTAATTGGAAGGCTTCTTAGTTTTTAATAATGTATAAAACATTCTACAAAATAAATTTTGCTTTATGGAATCTGCACAGTATAAACAAGTTAGAAAACCGATGTTATTGAAATAATGCTGATTTAAGTGTGGAATTTATCGTCCATATTTTTATATGATGAGACGATTTAGACTTATAATTTAAAGAAAATTATCGCGTTTCTTTCCAATGAATATCCAAAGTATGATATTGAGATTTTGCTCCAGGGATAAGAGGAACGCTTAGCGTATAGTTCGCAATTTGATTGGGTTCAAGCGCTGTATCAGAGATAACACCTGTATCATATTTAATTTTTGTGCCTTTTACAAAAATGGAATCAGCGCCAGCAGAGCTTGTGGTGCGCGTCCAAAGATGACCAATCACTCGGACGAAATCGGCTCGTCTATTGCCTATATTTTTAATCTGTCCTGAAAAAATCTGCTTGTTTGGATAGAGTTGAATCATAGGTTCTCCAAGAAATTCAAGTTGTGGAACAGGCTTTGCAAAGGCTTCCATGCGGAGCACCATTTCTTTTTTCAAGACCAATTGACCAATTTGAGTTTCTAGAGTCAAAGAAATATCCGATTCTGATACTATTTTTCCTGTAATAACTGTCCCATTTTGTAGCTCAATTCTATGCCCATATTGAGGCACTTGGATTAAATCTAAAATCTCAGCTTTTATTTCAGGCATCGTTTTATAATTTTCAAAAGCAGTTACTACACTTTTGAGTGAATCAATTTGAATCTGCATCGCTTCCAAATTCATTTTATAATCATAAAAACTTTCATCTATTTTTAACTTTTCAGGTTCAGGCTCTTTCCGAATTTCCGGAAGATAAGTCAAGGTGTTTGGTAAAGATGCAATGCTTGGAGCGCTCAATATCTGAGAAGAATTATCCGTGTTAGTAAAAGACAAAATTTCCCATATGTCTTGATTGTTTACAGTAACAGCTTTAGAAGTTTTACTGTAAATCTCATGTTTTACATTAAGGATATAACTTCCAGGCTTAATCTTTTTGAATTTAAAATTTCCCTTTTTATTAGTTTTTTTATTTTGAAGCTCAGTTCCCTTATCGTCAAATAAAAAGACGATTGCCTTTTGCAATGCAAGCCCGCTTGAATCTTGAACTGTTCCTGAAATGGTAAAGCTTGGGTTCTTTCCAAATAAAAGTGTAAGGCTGAGTAAAATTAGGAAAAATCGTTGTAGGTTACTCATGACTTCTCCTTGAAAAATGTGCTTCAAAGGCAAGTTGACGAATTTCATTTTCATAGAGTTTTTCTTGTCCCAAAGCATAAATCATATCAATGATATAATCATATAAATCATAAGAGTGTTTATTTTTTAAAAGTGGTAAGATTTTTGGGATTACCGTCGGGTCTTTGAAATTAGCTAGATTCTCCACAGCTTTTTTACGAATATTGAGGGGATAATCCTGACTAATTGCAATTTCGATTACAGATTTTTTTACTTCTGGATCGTCAAACTCGCCTAAGGCTTCCAACATGGTTTTGAGTAAACTATAATACTCTCGCTTTCCCATATTATAAGTGTCTAATAAGGAGAGCACCAAATTTTCTTCTTTCACACCTTTCATGGTATTGAGGGCGAATTCTCTCACTTCCAGATTCGTATTGGGATCGCCCAATAATTCTGCAAAAGCGACCGCCACATCCTGTGGATTTTTTTTGCCCAAAATTTCAACAGCTTGATTTCGGGTGCCAATTTGAATATTTGGATTTTTCGCAATTTCAGTTAAAACAGGAATTACCTGCCGATCTCCAAGGGCGCCCATGGTTTGGGTAAGCAATTTTTCTGTCCGCGCCATATTACTTTTGGCAACATGATATAAATCCAAAAGGGCGCGAATTTGATCTTTGCTACGGACACGATTTAGATTCTCGATGAGCGTAAGGTGAACTGTGTTCGTTCGTTCTTCCAAAGTGTGCATCGCTTTAATCATAGATTCACTCGCTTTTGGGTCCTCTCTAAATTTTGCAAGCATTTCGATAGATGCGGTCAAAAGGGTATAATCCACGGCGGAAGTGGTAGCCACCATATCAGAAATTGCATTCAAAGCCGTTGGATGGTGTGTGTTAGATAAAGTAAGTCCTGCTTCAATCCGCGTTTCCATTTGTTCTGTTGGATCTTCGTAAATCCGTATCAATTGTTTCAATGCTTCAAAATCGCCATCTTGATACTCATTTCGAAGTTTTTCAATATTAGCAAGGAAAAAAGCTTCGTCTGGATCTGCTTTTTTACTGAAGAGTCCTTTGACTGTGGCACAGCCTTGAAAAAAGAGCATACTTGATATTGTGATGGAGAAAAATAGCTTCATGAGGATTCCCAAGTTTTCATTTTGAGTATCTCTCCATCAAAAACAGCATACCGCGGAGTTTTGAACCAATCGCCAAGAAGTGCGAGTTTTCCTTGATTTAAGTCTATCATTTCACCTAGATGATAGTGTCCTAAAAGGATAAAATCAAAGCCGTTTTCTGATTTTGTTTCAGCATATCGAATCAGCTCATTTCTGACTTTTTCTGTTGTGCTTTGATTCATGTCGTATTCTGAGCCACTTTTAGAAACAAAACGACCTATTTTATAGCCAAGCGTAGGATGAATCCACCGAAATAGCCAAATAAAAAAGGGATGGCGTATCATTTTTTTAAGAAAACGATAGCCATAATCCCAAGACAAAATACCATCACCATGTGTCAAATAGAATTTTTTCCCGTTCATTTCAAAATTAAAATCACCTAAATGTGTATGGGACATCAATTCATCTGTGATAAAATCCATGACCCAGTAATCATGATTTCCAACGAGAAAATGAATGTCAATCCCCTTTTCTTTCAAGGATGAAATTTGGGTATAAAGTTGATAATATGATTTGGGAATTACATCCGGGTATTCATAATAAAAGTCAAATAAATCCCCCATAAAGAAAACAGTCCCCCCAGTTTCTGAAATATGCTCCAGAAGACTATAGAGTTTTTTCCGTCGTGCCATTTCTTTATCCGAGCTAGAAAGCTTTAAATGAACATCAGAAATAAAATATAAAGGACTTCGCATGATGAAAGAAATTACTTCAAGATAGATTATTTATGAAAAGATAATGTCTTCTTGTTAAATTCTCTTTGGACTTTAAGTCATGTTCGGGAACAAGCATACAAATACAAGCATACAAAACAAATAATGAAAATAAAAATAACACTCATTTTATTCCTTTTAGGGCAAATCCTCTTGGGACAATCTTTTGGCCAGAACAAAGTGCAATATCGGGATTTTGATTGGTCTTATATTCAATCGCCACATTTTGATATATATTTTTATGGCGGCGAACAAGCCTTAGCCGAATTCACAGCAGATATTGCAGAAGAAGCGTATGAGCAAATTTCAATACATTTAAGATGGAATTTAAAGAAGCGCGTCACGATTTTGGTTTATAATTCTCACAGTGAATTTCAGCAAACAAACGTGGTTGGCACGTATATGCGAGAAGGCATTGGTGGTGTAACCGAATTATTCAAGAATCGCGTCATATTTCCTTTCGAAGGAGATTATGATCAATTTCGTCACGTGATTCACCACGAATTGGTTCATGCCATGATTAACGACATGGTCTATGGCGGAAATATGCAAAGTATCATTTCAAACAGAACCAAGCTTCGGATTCCGCTTTGGACGAATGAGGGTTTGGCAGAATTTTTGTCTTCCAATTGGGATACAAAAGCGGATATGACCTTGCGAGATATTGCGATTCATGAACGCATTCCCACCATCCATGATTTGAATTATTATATGGCGTATAAAGGTGGTCAGTCCGTTTGGCGATTTATCACTGAGAAATATGGCAGAGAAAAAGTGGGTGAAGTCTTTAAGGCGATGAAACGAACTCAAAGTGCAGAAAAAGGATTTGAACAAGCTATTGGAATGAAATGGGAAGATTTAACGACTCAATGGCATAAATATTTAAAAAAGGAATATTGGCCAGATATTGCAGATCGCATTCCATTGGAAGATATGTCTAAAAAATTAACAGACCACAAAAAAGATCGCAACTTTTATAATGTCTCTCCCGCTTTATCACCAGATGGATCAAAAGTGGCGGTTATGTCCGATCACAATGGTCATTTTAATATCCGCCTTTTAGATGCGTTGACAGGAGAACAAATCAAGATCATTGTGAAAGGAAGTCGCTCCGTAAATTTTGAAGAATTAAAATGGCTTCAACCAGGAATCACTTGGTCACCGGACAGTAAAAAAATTGCCTTTGCCGCTAAATCGGGGAAAAGCGATGTGATCCATATTGTTGATGTGGAATCAGGAAAAACGGATAAAATCTCCATCAATTTAGATGGCGTATTTTCTGCATCCTGGAGTCCAAATGGAGAAAATATCGCTTTCGTTGGGCACAAAGGAAATGCCAGTGATTTATTTTTATTCAATATTCAAGATGAAACATTTATTCAATTGACTTCTGATCCTTTTTCCGATTCCAATCCATCTTGGAATAAATCGGGAACACGAATCGCATTTGTATCTGACAGAGGAAAATTTGTAAATGGAGAATATGCTGGCAAAATGTCAGAACATGATTATATGCAAAGTGATATCTATATTTTTGATGTAAAAACCAGTGAAATTCAACAAATCACAGACACGCCTCAAAAAGAAGACCATCCGGTTTGGGCGCATCAGTCCAACACTCTGTTTTATACTTCGGATAAAAAAGGAGTTTGGAATATTTGGCGACACGATTTAACCGCAGATGATCAAGACGCTTACCCAATTTCAAATGTACTGACTGGCCTGCAACAATTATCCCTTTCCCAAGACGATGAACTTTTGATATTCTCTGGTTATGCAGGAACAGGTTGGGACATTTACAGTTTATCTAAGCCTTTGGATTTGGAATCTGTCCCCGTGCCAGAAACACAATTTATCAAAAATAAAATGAATAGAGATGAAACTTTAGCTGATTTAAGAAGGAATAAACAAAAAAAAGTGGAATCACCGAGTGACGATTATTCAAACTGGATTTTTGCACCTTATTATGAAAATTATAATATCTCCATTGGGGGAAATGGTTCAGGACAAAAAGAAGATTTAGTCATTGGCGATTCCTTAATCAATGGGAAGCATATTCCCTATTCGTATAAAACTAGATTCACCTTGGATTTGATTGCAGGAAATTTAAGTATTTCCAATGTGTTTGGCGCTTCCGGGATGACCTATTTTTCTTTCAGTGATATTTTGGGCGACCACCAATTGGCCTTTGGGACAGAAATGGTTTTGACTCTAGAAAATAGCGATTATATGTTTTATTATGGCTATTTAAAAAACAAGACGGATTATCATTTTTACGCAAGTCAAACAGCGAATTTCTTTTCTGTAGGATATACAGCCATTGGCCGTTTACGGAATTATGGCGTTACAGGATTTCTCTCTCATCCCTTTAGTCGGTATCAACGTCTTGATTTTGGATTATCCTTGCAAAAAGTCAGCTACGCCATCATGCAAGAAGAATATATCCAGGTAGGCGATCAAATTCAAATTCAATACAAAACCACTAGCGAAGAAGGCTTTTCCACTTTGATGCCATCGTTGACGTGGGTTTATGACAATTCGACCATGGGATTTGTGGGACCGGTGGATGGATTTCGACAAAATATTTCTTTAACCCACAGTCCAGGGTTCGGTTCAGAAAAAGTGAAGTTCCAAACCTTGAAATGGGATGCCCGAAAATATATTTTATTAGGGAAAGATTATACTTTAGCAGGACGTTTATATTTTGGCGGGAGTTTTGGTGAGAATCCACAAAAATTCTTTTTGGGTGGAATGCCTTATCTTATTGGTGGACATGGAGAAACCAACGGCGTAGAAGATGATGGCACTTGGCGAGATGTTCTCCTCGACACGACGAATAATTCGCTCCTCTATGATATTTATTTTACTGAATATGTTTTTCCGGTTCGAGGGGCGCGATTTGCAGAGAGAATGGGAGCAAAATCTGTCCTGATGAATTTTGAAATTCGTTTTCCATTCATCAATTACCTCGCTTTGGGGTTTCCGTTGAAAATGGTCTTTGGCAATATCCGTGGACATGCTTTTCTGGATGTGGGTTCGGCTTGGGATGATCCGGAAGAATTTACCAATGTGGCATTATTAAAAGATAAATATGGAGCAAATTCTCCTGATGCTATGACGCCTTGGGTAACGACTTTTGGTGTGGGGACGAAAATCAATCTGGGCTATTTTTTACTAAGAATTGATGCTGCCTGGGATGTGAATGAAAATTCATACTCTAAACCTCAATGGTATTTTTCTCTTGGTCCGGATTGGTAAACTTGGACGCAATAAATTGCAAAGTAGAAAGATAAGAGTCTAAAGTATAAAGTTTCGATGATGGTCAAAGTAAAAACAAAAACCCATTTTCTTTGTTCTGATTGTGGAGATTCATTTCCAAAATGGAATGGACAATGTCCCTCTTGCAAAGAATGGGGAACAATTGCAGAATTTAAAGTTACAGGCAAAACGAATGCTTCTAAACGAATTTCACCTTTAAAAGAATCCCGTTCTCTATCAGATGTTTTATCTGAAAATCCCGGAAAACGATATGCAACGGGATTGCACGAAGTTGATCGAGTATTGGGTGGAGGAATTTTATCAGGATCTTTGATTTTACTCGGTGGAAATCCAGGTGTAGGAAAATCCACGCTTGCCTTACAAATGTGTCAGGAAAATATCAAAACTTTGTATATCACTGCAGAAGAAAGTGAGGATCAAGTGGCGATGAGAGCAAAACGACTTGGGATTAAAGCAGAGGATTTGCACCTTTCGGGAGAGAATGAAATTCACAGCATCGAATCCCACGTTTCTGCCGTAAAACCTCAATTACTGATTGTGGATTCGATTCAAACCATTTACAATGAAGAAATAGATTCCATTGCCGGTTCTGTGAGCCAAATCCGAGAATGTGGTCAAGAATTTCTTTCTTTATCCAAACAAAATAATGTAGCCATTATGATGATTGGGCACGTGACAAAAGAAGGGACCATCGCAGGGCCAAAAATGTTAGAACACATGGTGGACACCGTTTTGTATTTAGAAGGAGACGATCGCCATGATCATCGGATTTTGCGTTCAGTCAAGAATCGATTTGGCACCACGCACGAAGTGGGCATCTTTAAAATGGAATCAGACGGCTTGAGTGAGGTGACGAATCCATCGGAACTATTTTTAGCAGAACGAAGCGAAAATGTGCCTGGCACTGCAATCTTCCCATCCTTGGAAGGAACACGACCAATCCTTGTGGAAGTGCAAGCCTTGGTCACGAACGCAAATTATGGCACGCCACAACGGAATGTGAACGGATTTGATGCAAAACGTTTGGGCATGCTCATCGCCGTGTTGGATAAACGAATGGGATTTGCCATGGGAGCAAAAGATATTTTCGTGAACTTGGTTGGGGGACTTCGTGTGGATGACCCTGCCGCCGATTTATCGATTTTGTGTTCTATTGCATCCAGCGCGAGAGACCAAGCTATTCCATCTAATATGATTTTGATTGGAGAAGTGGGATTGGCGGGGGAAATCAGATCTGTAGGACAAATTGAAAAACGCTTGCAAGAAGCCTCTGCCTTAGGGTTTACAGATGCACTTATTCCTCAAAGAAATCTGAATGCAAAAACAAAAAAAATGAAAATGAAACTTCATCCTGTCCGTTATGTCAAAGATAGTTTTCGTATTATTTTTTAAGAAATGAAATTTACAATTAAATCAAACGACAGCAGAAGTTCCGCTCGAACCGGTATTTTGGAAACAGATCATGGCGAAATAGAAACACCCGTTTTTATGCCTGTTGGAACGGTGGGGGCGGTCAAAACCATGACGCCAGATGAGCTTACTTCTGTGGGCTCTAGCATCATTTTGGGCAATACGTACCATTTGTACCTTCGTCCCGGGACAGACATAATGCGTAAAGCAGGCGGATTGCATCAATTTATGAATTGGTCTGGCGCGACGTTAACAGACAGTGGTGGATTTCAGGTATTTTCTTTAGATCAGCTCAATAAAATTACAGATAATGGCGTGGAGTTTCGTTCACATTTAGATGGAAGCAAACATATGTTCACACCGGAAAAATCTATGGAAATCCAACGAGATTTAGGTGCGGATATCGTGATGGCATTTGACCAATGTCCTCCTGGAAAAGCAGAAAAAACCATGGTTGAAAAAGCCGTCAAGCGGACCACCGCTTGGATGGAACGATGCGAAAAATATATGCAAAACCATCCACCCATTTATGATTGGGAGCAAACCGTGTTTCCCATCGTGCAAGGTGCTATAGATACTGATTTACGAAAACAAAGCGCAGAAGCACTCATCCCATATGCCAAATGTGGCATGGCGATTGGAGGCTTGGCAGTGGGCGAAGAGAAAAATGCCATGATGGAAATGATTGATTTATGCGATGGACTTTTACCCAAAGATCAACCACGATATTTGATGGGCGTAGGACGGCCATCTGATTTGGTGAAAGCAGTTCGTATGGGTGTGGATATGTTTGATTGTGTTATGCCAACGCGAAATGGACGAAATGGACAAATTTTTACATCCGAGGGCGTTCTCAATATTCGAAACGAAAAATATAAAGATGATTTTTCACCTGTTGATGAAAAAGCTAGCGTCCCTTTTGGAACTGATTTCACCAAAGCCTATCTGAGACATCTCATCAAAATAAATGAAATATTAGGCTTACGGATGGCATCTTTGATTAATATCGCTTTTTACCAAACTTTGATGCAAGAAATGAGAGCTCAAATCCAAGCGGACAATTTTGATGCTTGGGCCAAGGCTTGGCTCAAAAAAGCGTCAGAATGGGAGCGCATGTAATGGCAAAAATAAAAGTCAGAGTTGTGGATGCGTATGTTTATAAAAATACAGGGGAAAGATACAAATTTCTCCTCTTAAAACGGGCGAAAACAAAATTATATGAACATCTTTGGCAAGGCGTTGCAGGAAAAATTGAGCCAGGAGAAAAAGCGTGGAAAACTGCCATTCGGGAATTGAAAGAAGAGACGGGCTTTTCACCGAAAAGAATTTTTGTCGCCGATCATGTGAGTCAGTTTTACGAAGTCCACGGCGATAGAGTAAACCTTATTCCCGTTTTTGGAATTGAAGTGAAAGAAGGGGAAGTCCAACTATCTGAAGAGCATTCTGAATATGAATGGCTTCCTTTTGAAAAGGCGCAGGAGCGATTGGTATGGCGAGGACAAAAACAAGGAATCGCTGTTGTGCATGAAATGATTACGAAAAAAGATGACCGTATGCGATGGTCAGAAATTAAATTAGAGGAGATATAAATATGTTAAAAGTAGGCGATAAAGCACCCGCATTTTCCTTGCAAGACGAAAATGGTGACATAGTAAACTTAAGTGATTTTGAAGGCCAAAAAGTTTTGTTATGGTTTTATCCAAAAGCCAGCACACCTGGTTGAATGCTTGAGGGCCAGGGATTCCGGGATGAATTCCAAAAATTTAAAGCAAAAAATATCGCCATTATTGGTATGAGTGCAGATTCAGTAAAGCGACAAAAAAACTTTGCCGAAAAACAAAAATTTCAATATCCTTTACTTTCTGATGAAGATAAATCAGTGATTAAAGCGTATAAAGCATGGGGGAGAAAGAAATTTATGGGACGAGAGTTTGACGGAATTTTTCGATATTCATATTTAATTGACGAAAAGGGGATTATCGAAAAAGTCTATGAAAAAGTGAAAGCCAAAACCCATGCAATGAATGTGTTGGTAGATTTCTAAAAAATTTATAAACTTCAAGATCTAGTCAACAGCAAGTTGCCCACAACCAGCTTTGATATCAGTGCCACGGCTCCAACGAACTGTAACCTGAAAGGGCACGTTCTTCAATTGGCTGAGAAAAGACTTAATTTCATCTTCAGAAGGTCTTTCATATTTTCCACCAATTTCGTTATAAGGAATCACATTCAATTTACACGGTTGTCGTCCAATTAATTGAATCAGTTGATTGGCATCTTTCAGTGAATCATTGATTCCAGCAAGTAAGACATATTCGAACGTAGGAAAGCGTCCAGAAGATTCATAATATAAGTTTGCCGCTTCCATCAAATCATTTAAGCGATGTGTTTTTGTGATTGGCATTATTGTCTCTCGTCTAGATTCGTTGGGTGCATTCAAACTAATCGCTAATTTATATTTATGTTTTTCTTCTGCGAATTGTTTGATTTTAGGCACAATACCTGCCGTAGAAATGGTGATGCGTCTAGCTCCCATGCCAATTCCTTCAGAATGATTCAATAAATCTGCTGCTAAAATGACATTTTTATAATTGAGAAAAGGTTCACCCATTCCCATAAAGACAATATTAGTAATCGGGAGTGTTGTGCGCCGTTGAACCTGAATAAACTGATCCACAATTTCCCCTGCACTTAGGTTTTTTTGAAACCCCATTTTGGCGGTAGCACAAAAATCGCAATCCACGGCACAGCCTATTTGCGTGGAGAGGCAAATGGTATTTCGTTTTCCATCTTTCATAATCACTGTCTCTATTTTTTCGCCTGATTGAACCGTAAATAAAAACTTTTCTGTGGGCTCAAGTTCTGAGGGAGTATGCAATTTCAAAGAAAGGGGATGAAGGATATGAGTTTCAGATAATTTTGCTAATAATGCTTTAGGCACATTGCTCATTTCGTCTATTTTCTCAATATGATGTTGGTAAATCCATTGAAATACCTGTTTTGCTCTAAAACGAGGGAATCCCATTTCTTTCACAATTGATTCTAGTTTTTCTAGTGATTGCCCAACAACGGGAACTTTTTCACCATTTCGTGCATTTTTCATAGGTGTGAATTTCTCATGAATAGAATACTTCTGCAAGAGAACTCATATTGGATTATGAGATTTCATAGAGTAAGTTTTCGTCCCTATTATATTATTAAACAAATGGAACTTGGTCTAAAGTAATTTTGATTTTCACCAAATCAATCCCCGAATGTGGGGGATAAAATGGGGGTTGATAAATAATGATGAAAATAAAAATTACGATTAGACTTCACCAAATGAATATTTAAAAAAAACAGGATTACAATGAATGATACAAAACTTTTGGAGGCGCTGAGCCAATCTCGAGAAAAATTCCTAAGCGAAATTGGAAAAAAAATCATTGGTCAAACCCAAACCTTAGATCACATGTTAATCGCTTTGTTATCTCGAGGCCATTCCCTTATCGTCGGTGTGCCCGGTTTAGCTAAAACTTTACTGATTCAATCCATGGCAGAAATTTTGGATTTATCTTTCAAGCGAATTCAATTTACACCGGATTTAATGCCCAGTGATATTACGGGCACGGAACTCATTGATGAGGATCCATCCACAGGAAAACGGGCTTTCAGATTTTATAAAGGTCCCATATTTGGAAATATAATTCTTGCAGACGAAATTAATCGAACCCCGCCTAAAACACAGGCAGCACTTTTGGAAGCCATGCAAGAACATAAAGTAACAGCAGGTGGCAAGTCCTATGCTTTGAAAGAGCCTTTCTTTGTCTTGGCGACCCAAAACCCCATTGAGCAGGAAGGGACTTATCCTTTGCCAGAAGCTCAGTTAGATCGATTTATGTTTAATTTAAAAATGGATTATCCCACATTAGACGAAGAGATGAAGATTGTCCAAAAAACAACTGGGGATGAAAATGTCCAATTAAATAAAGTCATATCTGGACAAGAAATTCAAGATTACCAAGCGTTGGTTCATCGCGTTCCCGTAGCTAAAAATGTGGTTTCTTATGCAGTAAGATTAACAACAGCAACCCGTCCTAATTCTGAAAATGCTCCAGACTTTATCAAAAATTGGATTGATTGGGGTGCCGGTCCTAGAGCATCTCAATATCTTGTATTAGGCGCGAAAGCAAAAGCCGTTTTGGAAGGCCGACCTTCACCTGATATTCAAGATGTTCAATCTTTAGCCTTGCCCATTTTACGCCATCGTGTTTTGCCTAATTTTAATGCAGAAGCTGAAGGCATGGATGTGGATGATATTTTGAATCAACTTTTAGAATCGGTCACAAAATAAATGCCTCCATTGGATGACAAACGAAAATATCTCCAGCCAGAAATGGCGGCCATGCTTTCCAATATGGCTTTGCGTGCCCGATTAGTTGTAGAAGGTTATATTATTGGACAACATAAAAGTCCTTATCATGGATTCAGTGTGGAATTTGCCGAACATCGAGCTTACGGTCCAGGAGATGAAATTCGCCACATTGATTGGAAATTATACGGAAAAACTGATCGGTATTTCGTAAAACGATACGAAGAAGAGACCAATCTTCGCGCACATCTTATTTTAGATACGAGTCGATCCATGCTTTATTCCAGTGGCGCTATCACAAAACTAGATTATGCTAGCACACTAATGGCTGCTTTGGCCTATCTTATGATGAATCAACAAGATGGTGTGGGCTTAGTTTTATTTGATGAAAAAGTAAACCAATTTATTCCTCCTAGATCAAATCCAAGTCACCTGAATACGCTTTTGTCTCATTTGGGAACGGTGGAAGCGGGATTGGATACGCAAATTGAACCCGTCTTACACGAAATGGCGGAACGGATTAAAAAGCGGGGCTTGATTATTTTAATCTCAGATTTATTGGATGATCCAGATAATATACTGAATGGACTCAAACATTTTCGTCATAACAAACAAGAAGTGATTGTCTTTCACATTTTAGATCGACAAGAATTAGAATTTGATTTTAATGCACGAACCAGATTTAAAGATATGGAAAGTGGCGAAGAGATCACCACCGAACCTTGGCATATTCGAAAAGCTTACGCCGAATCTATAGAGAAATTGCAAAAAGACTATCGCAAAAAATGCAGAGAATACTTAGTGGATTATGTCCCCTTATTTACAGACCAAAGTTTAGATAAAGCTTTGACCGAATATATTCGTAAAAGAAAGAAACTTAATTAGTTTCTGCCACGTCTCTTTTATAACGAATAAGCTCTAATTGTCGCTCATATTTTGACGTATTATCATAATCAATGGAAATCACATCTCTAATTTTTGATTCAGCTTTTCGATACCACCGAGCTGCTTTCTCGACATCTTTTGTGAACCCATCGCTTCCATTAAGATATTTATCGCCTAAACCTTCGTAAGAGCTTGCCATCCCAAGTGCCGCTTCATAATCTTGGTCATTCAAATAAAAAGCTTCATCAAAAGATTTTTCAGCCTCTTCATAATGGGTCATTTGGTTATGGATAACACCCAAATTGAAATATAAATCGGCTTTCACTTTATCATCTTTTTCGTTTGAAATCGCATTTTCAAAGACGCTAACCGCTTCTCCTTTACGGTCTAAATCATAATAGAGTCCAGCCAATTCCCTAAGCGCATCACTGGCTGAAGGATTAACCTCAACCGCCTTTTCGATATAGGGGAGAATTTCTTCTGTGCTCGCTCCAGTTCTACCTAAAATTTGTCCTGCCGCAATGTTCGCCTCATAACTATCTGGGTTTATGGTTACAGCACTCAAAATGGTCTCTTTAGCCATAGTTTCGTTCTTCATTTCAAAATAACTCTTTGCCAAAGTCACATGAGATTGTGCATCATTGGGATTAATTTGAACCGCACTTTTAAAATCTTCAATAGCACGCTCTAAATAAATATTTTTGTTATCTGGATCATCTTGAATTTTACGATATTCTTCCACGCCCGCGTTAAAAGACTCTGCCCAAAAATGTTCGCGATAATTATTTACCGCATTTTTTACAGGCAAAAAACGGTTTCGAACTTCAATCACTTTTTCTGGGTTGATGCTCATGGCGAGGTCGAACATTTCATTCATTTTATCCCAATTTTTCTTTTGTCCATAAATTTCAATCGCAAGCACAATGGGGATTTCCGGGTTATCCGGCTCGACCGCCATGGCTTTTGGAAGCCATTCAGCTGCTTTCGCCCAATCGGATTGTTGAATCGCTAATTTGGCCGTTGTGTATTCTTGGCTAGCACAAGCAAAGATGCCTAAGGCAAAAGTGACTAAGAGTAATGAGAATAAATTTTTTGAATGTAACATAGTTTCCTCTGATTATTTAATTAAATACAGCCTTGGAAGTTAAATGGAGACAGCTTGATTTTTCAAGGTTTAAGCGATAAAAATTAGGTTTTAGAAACTGATTAAGATTCAAATAAGGAAGAGGCGTAAGCTTGGATTTTATCAACTTCAAATTGTGCACCCGTTTTTTGAATAATTTCTTCTGCTAAAAAACCGCCTGCTTTCCCTGCCGTCGAACAGTCAAACCCCTTAGAAAGTCCAGCTAAAAATCCAGCAGCATACATATCTCCAGCGCCTGTTGAATCTTTTGCATTTACAAGTCGAGGTGAGATGGGGTCTATTTTTCCTTTGTTCAATACCAAGGATCCTTTTTTGCCGAGTTTTAATCCAGCACTACGAACCCATTGACTTAATTGGCGTGATGAATTTTCATAATCATCTGAATCAAATAAGATTTCCAGTTCAGCTTGATTTGCAAATACGATATCAACATCATTTTGGATCATCTTGATAAATTCGTCTCGATTACGACTCACTGCGAATGGATCAGCTACATCGAAGACAATCTGTATTTTTTCTTCTTTCGCAATTTGAATGGCTGATATAATGGCTGATTTTTGAGAATCTGTATCCCACATATAACCGGTGAAATAAAGATATTTTGCTTGAGAAAGTTGCTCTTTATTGATATCCGCTTCGGAAAACGCACGACACATACCTAAGTGGGTATTCATGGTTCTTTCTCCATCAGGTGTGACTAAAATGATGCTAGAGCCTGTGGGGCCATTTCCTTGGATTAAGCCAGAAATCACACCGTATTTTTCAGCTTGCTTAACATAAATATCCCCAAATGTATCCTTACCTATTTTCCCTGCAATTAAAGCAGGAACTCCAAGCCCTGCGCAGGCTAAGATTGTATTTGGTGCAGATCCACCAGGATGATAATCTTGTTTTTGATTTTTAAAATAAGTAACGATTTCTGCTTGTCGCTTTTCATCCACGAGGTGCATAATGCCTTTTTCAAGATTTAAAGCGTGAAGATCTTTGTCCTCAACAGAAATAGCAATATCGATTAATGGATTTCCAATACCATAAATGAGCGGTATTTTTTGATTCATATTATGTTAGAGTGTTAGGCGTTTAAAAATATGGAAAAACGAATATTTCATTTCCCCTCTATTATAGATTTTACAAGGTTTATCTTGAATAGAACAAGTGCTCTTATGATTGTAATAATTAAAAAAATATGTTTTTAATTCCATAATGTAATTTCTTGCCATCAATTTGGCAAAAGAGTAATTTTACATCATGCCTGCAAAAACATTTGCTATTATAACAGATATACATTCCAATGCGGCTTCACTGGAAGTGGCTTTATCTCTCATTGATAATCGAAATGATATTGACCAAATTGTATGTCTTGGTGATTGTTTTGCGCTTGGGCCAGAGCCAAAGGAAACCCTCGCTTTGTTAAAATCAATCGAAGATGGAATTTTTATCCGAGGTAACCACGATCGATATTTGTTAGAGCGTCTTTGGGAAGAAGACCAGCCTTCTTTGGAAGGTATGGATCCCTACGATCCTGTTTGTATTGGTATTGTCCAAAATGAAAAATGGACTGCAGAACAATTGGGAGACGAAGGGGTTGATTTTGTAAGAAAAATGAAAATTGCAAGCCGAGATATTGTGGATAATATTTTAGTCGAATTTACCCATGCTTGGTATCAACGAGATGATAAGCCACCCACGATGATAGAGGCTTTACACTGGCGAGATCATGTGATGGGCGCTCATCCCGAAGTAGATCAACTTGTTTTTGTCCATGGACATATTCATTCACCTCGGGAAGAAAAGAGTGAAAATTTAACCGTGCTTTGCCAGGGGGCAACAGGACTTTCTTTCGATGAAAATACGCAAGGAGCTGTTGCCTTTTTAACGATTGGAGAATCTATAAAATGGGATGTTATACGCTATGATTACGATATAAATCGAACCCTCACTGCTTTAGAAGAACGGAAACCTCCTTTCTATCAAAGCTTAATCAACACGGTTAAATACGCAAAAATCAAAAACGATTCCTAAAATTATTTGTAATTTTCCCTCATGGAAAAACAATTGAATTGTTATTTTGACCACTCAGCAACTACACCATTAGACCTCGCTATCTCTGAATGGATAAAAAGGACACAGGGTGAAATTTATGGAAATCCATCCAGTTCCCACGCGGTCGGTCGAAAAGCAAAAAATATATTAGAACTTGCACGCAAGCAAATGGCAGAAGTTTTAGGATGCCATTCAAAAGAAATTATTTTTACAGGAAGTGGGACAGAAGCAAATAATTCCGTTTTACATTCCTTACTTTTTCAAGAGAAAAAGCATGTTGTCACATCAGCAATTGAGCATCCAGCTATTCTCAGCACACTCCAGCATTTAGAGCCGTTGGGGCTTTCTTATTCGATTGCAGGTGTGGATAGTAGGGGAAAGGTAAATCTTTCAGAAATCGAAAAATTGATTCAAACTGATACGGGATTAATTACGATCATGACTGCGAATAATGAGGTGGGGACGATTCAACCCATTTCTGAATGTAGTGATTTGGCTAAGGCGCATAATATTCCATTTCATTCTGATGCGGTGCAAGCTTTGGGGAAAATCTCAATCCAAATCCTGCTTGAGCAAGTGGATTTGATGAGTTTTTCTGCCCATAAATTTTATGGTCCAAAAGGGGTTGGCTGTCTTTATAAAAAGGAAAATACCAATTTGCATTCTTTTGTGTATGGAGGAGGACAAGAATCCAATCTCCGTGGGGGGACAGAAAACATCATTGGCATTGGAGCCATGGCTTTGGCAGCACAATTGGCTGTTGAGCAAATTAAGGAAACGACCGATCACATCAAGGTTTTAGAATATCAGTTTATTACAGGAATTAAAACAATCCGAGATGATATTGTATTTCATGGCAATTCAAAATCTCATATCCCCGGATTGATCAGTTTTGCCGCGCCTGGAATGGATAATCAAAAATTGCTCACTCTTTTGGATAGAGAAAATATTTTTGTTTCTTCTGGTTCCGCTTGCCATTCCGGTCTTTCCACGCCATCCAAGATTTTAGAGGCGATGGATATTTCTGAATCTCTAAATCTTTCCACGATTCGGGTCAGCTTCGGAAAACATAATACGGATAAAGAAGTCCAATATTTTTTATCCGTTCTGAAAAAGATTTGGATGGGCTAAATGGAAAAAGTAATTGTTGGGATGAGTGGTGGCGTTGATAGCGCTGTTGCAGCTTTTTTACTGAAAGAATCCGGTTACGATGTAGAGGGGGTCTTCATGAAAAATTGGAATGAAGATGATGATTGCTCCGCAGAAGAAGATTATAAAGATGCGCTGATGGTTTCTGAAGTATTGGGCATTCCGCTCCATTCTGTTAATTTTTCTAAGGAATATTGGGATAATGTCTTTAGCACATTTTTGGACGAATATAAAAAAGGACGCACACCGAACCCGGATATTCTCTGCAATAAAGAAATTAAATTCAAGGCATTTTTGCAGTATTGTATTGACTTAGGCGCAGATAAAATTGCTACCGGTCACTATGCAAAAATCGTCCAATCCAAAAACAATTATGAATTGCACAAAGGAGAGGATGCCAATAAAGACCAAAGTTATTTTCTATATACGCTTGGACAAGAAGCCCTATCGAAAAGTTTATTTCCCTTAGCCGCTTTAAAAAAAAAAGAGATTCGAGAAATTGCAAAATCAGAAAATCTTTCAGTGTATAATAAAAAAGATAGCACCGGAATTTGTTTTATTGGCGAACGAGATTTTAAAACGTTTCTCAAAACATATCTTTTCGAAAGTCCAGGAGATATCGTTAATTCAGAGGGCCAAGTGCTAGGCACGCACGATGGATTGATGTATTACACATTAGGTCAACGTCAAGGTTTAGGCATTGGTGGAGGCCATGGAGAAAAAAATGCGCCTTGGTATGTTTCAGATAAATCAATTGAAAAAAATGAACTCATCGCGGTTCAAGGGAAAACTCATCCTAATCTTTATCACAAAAAATTAGAAGCATCTCAATTACATTGGGTTTCAGGAGGAATGCCTGATTTATCCCAATCTTATGGTGCTAAAATTCGATACAGATCGCAAGATGCGAAATGTACTATGGAACAAATTTCGAAAGATAAAGTAGAACTTACTTTTCAAGAAGCACAATTTGCGATTGCACCCGGACAATCTGTCGTTTTTTACGATGGAGATATTTGTTTGGGTGGGGGCATTATTGATTCCAGGAGTAATTAAATTATGAACAAGAGACCACTGATAACACTCATTTTAGCCGCAGGAAAAGGGACGCGGATGAAATCAAATTTACCAAAAGTGCTTCATCCTGTTGATGATATTCCTATGTTGCATCATGTGATTAAAATGGCACAAGCCGTGGGCTCGGAACAGATTATCCCTATCATTGGATATGAAAAAGAGAAAGTAAAATCCTCTATTGCGTCTTTTCAATTAGCGTGTGCAATCCAAGATGAGCAGTTAGGAACGGGGCATGCCGTGATGCAGACAGAATCGATTGTTGGGAACGTGGATGGAGATATTTTAGTCCTTTCTGGTGATGTCCCTTTGTTGAGAGAAACATCACTGTTATCTCTTCTTGAAGTTTATAGAAATGAAAAGGCCAGCGCAGCCTTATTAACAGCAGAAATGGATGATGCGACAGGGTATGGCAGAATTGTAAGGAATAAGGAGGGACAATTTTCAGAAATTGTTGAACATAAGGATTGCACGCCACTCCAATTAGGAATCAATGAAATAAATGCGGGGATATATTTATTTGATTCACAATTATTGTTTAAGACTTTAAAACTAATTAAAAACAACAATCGACAGAACGAATATTATTTGCCAGATGTTTTGCCTCATTTTATTCAATTTGGTAAAACTGTGGCATTGCAATTGATGGCGGATTCGACCGAAATTTCGGGTGTGAACACGGTGGAGCAATTAGCAGAAATCAATCAGATTTATAAAGAAAGGAAAAAATGAAACGAAGTATAAAACATGTTATAGGCATCTCTATTCTTTTAGGATCTCTTGTTTTTGGTCAATTCATTTCTCATCTTCCTTCAGAAACATTGCCTACAAACCTTAATGGCGAGTTAAATCAAAACTCAATTAATTTTTTTAATTCAGATCGCTTTAATATGAATCATGGCTTTTCGGTTTCAATGATGAACCTTGGTGGACAAAGTTTGAGTATGGCATCCTACACAAATCAAATTTCTTATTGGGCAAAAGATAATTTAAGGTTGACTGCAAATATTTCTTTAATGCAATCTCGTTTTCCTCAGCTAAACCAAATGAATCAGAATTTACAAAATGCAGACATCGGATTTGGCGCGAGTTTAGATTACATCATGTCCGACAATGCTCATTTTTCAATCCAATTTCAAAATATTCCCACATACCAAAGCATGCTCTCTCCATCACTTTATAATTCCAGGCGACCTTAAGGCGTGGCGAAGAAACGTAAAAAAACGAAAAAACGTTCAAACCCGCAAGGAACCATCCTTAATTCAGCGATAGCGATTGTTGGTGTATTATTGATTGCATTCATTTTTTCTTTCACAAAAAATGTATCTCAAACAAGAATTCCCATTGAGGTTGTATTTTCTTCAACGACAGAACAGCCCATATTGGCTGTGGATGTTTATCAAGAAAGCCCCATCGAAGATATTAAAGTGGAAGTATTGAATGGCATGGGAGAAAGAGGGATTGCGAATAAAGTAGCCATTTATCTTAGGCGAAATCAGGTGGATGTTTTGAATGCAGATAATGCGGATCATCATGATTATTCCAATACAATGATTATACAAAGAAACGAAAATATAGAATCATTAAAAAAAATAGCGAACGCATTTGGCGTTGACTATAAAACATCTAATATAATTCATGTGAAGCCGGATGAAAATGTAGGCGTAGATGTAAGCATTATTTTAGGCAAGGATATTAGATCCTTTACCCCTCTCGCAGCATTTCTAAACTCAAATTAATAATCAATCATATTGAATCAATGCAAATCTAATATATTTATTTTTGCGCCATAGAGGCACGACCATTGTCAAATAAAGTCAAATCTTCTCAAGATACGCCAAAAATTCTTAGCGAAATTGCGGAATTAGCATTGGCAAAAAAAGCGAACGAAGTCATCGGTATAGATGTGCGTGGTTTAACTTCTTTTGTCGATTATTTTTTAATTTGTTCAGCTGATACAGAACCACAAGTCAAAGCGATCGCGGATAATATTCGAAGAGGCACGCCATCAAAGCCGTGGCATTTGGAAGGATATGAACATTCACGCTGGGTGCTTCTTGATTATATTGATGTGCTCGTGCATGTTTTTCGTTCAGAAGAACGAGAATATTATTCCTTAGAAAAATTATGGGCAGATGCTCCAACCATTCCATTTGAAGATGAAAGACCTGAAACAAAATCTGAATAAAGGTATCTTGGCTTCGCTTCAATCTTTGAAGTTCCCCACAAAACCTTTTTCAATCAGTCCTTCAAAAAACCCTAATTTCGGAGATTTATCCACGAATGTAGCACTTCTTTTAACGAAAGACTTGAAGAAGCCACCCATTCAAATTGCAGAAGAAATTCAAACTGCATTAAAAAAATACCTTCCAAGTGAAATCGAGACGAGCGCTGTTTCGCCTCCAGGATTTATCAACTTCGTTATTTCCGATAGTTTTTACCAATCTTATATATCCACAATGCTAACAGAAGGACCCGATTTTGGTCGAAGCAATATTGGGAAGGGAAAAACCGCTAATGTAGAATTTGTGAGCGCCAATCCCACTGGACCCTTAACGGTGGGACATGGACGGCAAGCTGTTTTAGGTGACTGTGTCTCGAATATTTTAGAATGGAATAGTTTTGATGTTACGCGAGAATATTACTATAATGACGCTGGACGACAAATGCGAATTTTGGGACAATCGGTGGAAGCGCGTTATTTTGAGGCATTAGGGAAAAAATTTGAATTTCCAGAAGATGGCTATCAAGGAGATTATATCAAAGATGTGGCTGAGTCTATTATCGAGACAGAAGGGAAAAGTTTATCCGCGGGAGATGAAAGATTTAGGCAAACAGTAGAAGAACTAATTTTCACCAAAATTAAAAAGTCTTTGTCTGATTTAGGAATTATTCACGATCAATTTTCTAATGAAAAAACATTTTATGAAAATGGCGCCATCAAACAATTGCTTTCCGATTTAAAAGAAAAAAATCTAATCTATGAGGCAGAAGGAGCAACCTGGTTAAAAACAACAGCCATGGGAAAAGAGCAAGATCGTGTGTACATCAAAAGTTCTGGTGAACCCACTTACCGACTTCCAGATACAGCGTATCACCGGGATAAAATCAATCGAAATTATGATTTGGTTGTAGATATTTTTGGAGCAGATCATGCTGATACTTATCCGGATGTTTTGGCGGCTTTATCCGCTTTAGATATTTCAGTGGATCATATTCGCGTATTAATTCATCAATTTGTGACGCTTTTACGAGATGGGGAAAAAGTAAAAATGTCCACACGAAAAGCGAACTTTGTAACGCTTGAAGAATTAGTGAAAGAAGTGGGGAAAGATGTTGTTCGATATTTTTTTATTATGCGGAGTATGAGCAGTCATTTAGATTTTGATTTAGATTTAGCCGCTGACCAATCGGATAAAAATCCTGTGTTTTATTTACAATATGCCCATGCACGCATCACGAATATCATGAAACATGGAGAAGCATTGGGACATACGTTCTCACAGAATTTTGATGCTTCCTTGATTCAAGAAAAAACAGAATTAGCGCTTATTAAACATTTGATCCGATTTCCAGAATTAAGTGAACAACTTTATGAGTCATTGGAGCCTCAGGTATTGGCAACTTACCTTCAAGAATTAGCATCACATTTTCACAAATTTTATGGAAAATGTAAAGTCATTACGGACGATAAAGCTTTAACGCATTCTCGCTTGGCGCTCATTACGTGCGTAAAGTTAGTCTTTTCAAATGGTTTGCATATTTTAGGCATATCAGCGCCAGAGCGTATGTAAATGATTGATTTTATCCATTCTGAATTAGCGTATTTTCTCCTCTGTATTACCACCTTATTTACCTTGATAAATCCTCTTGGGATTTCGCCTCTTTTGCTGGTTATGACGGAGCGGTTTTCTCCAGAGCAAAAAAGAGCTATTGCATGGAAAGGATCTTTAACCGCGGGTATGACTCTAATTGTTTTTGCGTTTTTGGGTTCATTGATTTTCAACTTTTTTGGCATTACGATTGAAGCTTTTCAGATTATGGGTGGCATCATTTTTTTTAGATCGGGTCTTCGTATGTTAGAAGCAAAAGTAGGTAGATCTAGGACGACACAAAAAGAGCAAGAGGAATCAGAGGACCACGACGATATTGCAATCAGTCCAATTGGTATCCCACTCATTGCAGGACCCGGCGCTATTACCGCCTCCATGCTATTATCAAGTCAGACGCCAAAAATTTATAGTTATGGCACATTAATATTTGCTATTATTTTGGTGCTTTCTACCGTTTATATTATCTTAAGAAATGGCGACTTAATCATCAAAGGAATGGGCTACACGGGTATGCGTATTATCCAAAGAATTATGGGGCTTATCCTCATGGTGATTGCGGTTCAATTTGAAATCAATGGTATTAGTGCTGTTATAAAGCAAATTTATCAATCCTTATAAGCTTGCAAATTAGATGAAATCTGCGATTGAATTTGTTAAAAAACAATTAGGTGATATTCCAGAAATTGCCGTTGTATTAGGATCTGGACTTGGTTCGTTTGCGAATCGATTAAATAATAAAACCACCATTCCCTATGAAGCAATCCCCAATTATCCCCAAACCAGCATTATTGGACATTCTGGACAGTTTATTTTTGGAACGATTGGCGGAAAAAAAGTTCTCGCGGCACAGGGTAGATTTCATTATTATGAAGGACATAATTTAGAAACCATTGTAAAACCAATCAAATTATTTCATGGTTTAGGGATTAAAACCTTAATCATTACCAACGCAGCTGGCTCTTTAGATAAAGCCTTTCCACCAGGAACAATCATGGGAGTAAATGGACACATGGATTGCACCTATCGAGATTCCTGTGAAGATCCAGCAATGATGAATCATGCCAAATATCATGATGAAGCTTTACTTAAAGGCTTCAAAACGATAGCAAACAATTTGGCTATTCCTGTTACAATTGGTACATATTGCTGGACCATGGGACCCAATTACGAAACGCCAGCAGAAGTTCAAAATTGCAAGGAATTAGGTGGGCAAGCAGTAGGAATGAGCACAGTGCCAGAAATACAAATGGGTGCAGAGTTGGACATGTCAATTTTGGGAATTTCACTACTCACTAATTATGCGGCTGGTATTTCTAAAACAGAATTAAGTCATGATGAAGTAATTGAAACGGCCAATCAAACCGAAGCAAAATTTGTCCAGCTCTTGACAGGTATTATTAAAAATATATAACCTCAAAATTGAACACCAGTTTATAAACTAGGATTTTTAATTAATATCCAACGGCTGACGTTTCTCCTCTAGAATCAGCCCCACCATAAAATCCATCGTCCTCGATCGTGATTCCATTGGCTTCTCCAATATATCCCCAACGATAAGGCACGACCATATGTCCCATTTCCTCTAAATTATTTTTCACATCTTTTGCGATGCCACGAGGTTCTGTCATAATCACATCTGGAAGCCATTGGGAATGAACACGAGCTGCACTCACGGCCTCTTGAATATCCATTTCATGAAGCACCACGTTCAAAATTGTTTGAAGCGTGGTCGTAATAATCGTAGAGCCACCAGGTGAACCAATGATCATAAAGGGTTTATTATTTTGCAATACAATACTTGGCGTCATAGAACTTAAAGGTCGTTTTCCCGGTGCCACCGCATTGGCTTCTTTTCCGACAAGTCCATAGATATTAGGCACGCCAGGTTTTGCCGAAAAATCGTCCATTTCATTGTTGAGGAAAAATCCTGCACCTTTTACAACAACGCCACAACCATAACTGGTATTGAGCGTGGTGGTTACGCTAACGCCATTCCCATTGTGGTCCACAACAGAATAATGGGTCGTTTCATTGCTTTCTTGTGGCCAAGGATTTCCTGCAAAAATGTCTGAGCTCAAAGAGGCTTTTTGTGGCAAGATAGATTGGGCTCTTTCCGTAGCATAAGCTGTATCTATGAGAAAATTTACCGGCACGTCCCAAAAATCAGGGTCGCCCATATGTTCGGCTCTATCTGCGTAAGCTCGCCGTTCTACTTCTGTGAGATAATGAATATATTGAGATGAATTCCAGCCCATCGTATCTAAAGCAAAATGAGACAATTGGTTAAACATATTGACCAATAATGCACCGCCAGAGCTGGGTGGCCCCATGGAAATAATTTCAAATTCTCCGAACGAACCCATCACAGGATCACGATAAATCGATTGGTAATTTTCTAAATCTTCATGGGAAATCAGACCATTTCCACGTTGCATTTCTTCCACGATTAAATCGGCGACAGGTCCTTTGTAAAATCCATCACGACCATATTTTGCAATCCGTTTAAGCGTGTGTGCTAAATCTTTTTGTACGAATCGATCTCCAGCTTTCCATTCTGAATTATCCTTGATAAAAATCTCAGCTACCGCGTCATATCGCTCAAAAAATGGTTTGTAACGATTGAATCGATCGGCTTCATTTTTGGAGAGGATAAACCCTATCTGCGCTAAACGAATGGCAGGCGCCATCACTTGTCGAATTGAAATTCTGCCAGAACCATGATCCGACAAGGCTTTGAGCAGACCATCTACAGATCCTGGAACACCCGCTGCGGCCCTGGAATAAAGAGACATATTCGGGACTACATTTCCACTATCATTCAAAAACATATCGCGGTGACCTTTTGCTGGTGCTTTTTCTCGATAATCTAAAGTAAAAGACTCTCCATCCACGGATGATGAAACCATAAATCCACCGCCCCCAATATTGCCATTTGAAGAGGACGTTACGGCTAAGGCAAAACCAACAGCCACGGCCGCATCCACTGCATTTCCACCGTTTTTCAAGATTTCAATGCCAGCTTCTGATGCTTGGCGAGAAGTAGAAACGACCATACCATTTTGCCCATAGATTGGTTCAGTATTAGCGGAAAAAAGTTGAGAGATTAAAAGGGAAATAATGGCTAAATGTTTCATTTTAGTGAATCCAATT
>JABHGY010000064.1 GCA_018671775.1 Fidelibacterota bacterium | reverse complement strand
ACCAAAAACAGAACATAGAAATGCAATAATCCACATGGCGTTAATCATTTCATGTTTGGTGATGAGTCCAGACTGCATGGTTCTGTCCGGCCCTACCCGGTCTTCATTATCTGTTCCTTTGACAAAATCACCATAATCATTAGCCAGATTTGAAAGTATCTGCAAAAATAGAGTCGTCACCAAGGCTAAAGTAAAAACTGTCAGATTGAATTGACCATCCGCCATGGCCAAACCACTTCCCATAATGATACAGGAAAAAGCTAACGGTAAAGTTCGCAGGCGAAATGCGTTAATCCAGTTCATATTTGCCCCAAGATGCACAAAATGCGCAGAAGTTAAAATTTTTGAGAAAGTATATATTTACGAACTTGTAGTTTTGAAGATCCAAAATTGATAAGCATTCCATGTTCTTGATTTGCTGATCGCAAATAACCTAAAATTTGAGCGACATGTTCATCCGCCAATGTTTTACATGCTTTTAGTTCAATAATAAAATAGTCATTTATAATTAAGTCTGCAAAATAATCTCCCAATAAAGTTCCATCTTCATCGTGAACTTTTAATGGAAATTGTTGTTCAACTTTGTACCCTTTTTTCTTCAGGCGGTGAGCAAGTCCATTTTCATATACTTTTTCCAAATGTCCATATTTCAAATATTTATGCAGTGAAAAAGCAGTTTCACGAATTTCATCTGTCATTTTTTTGATTTCAATGTCCATTATTTTATCCTTTTTTATTTGTTTTGTTATTTTGTGATTTTTTTTATTTTTGCGTCTTCTGTGCCTTTTGCGGCTATCATTTATCTATCGTATTTTTTACTTGCCTGTCCGTAACAAAGTGTAATCTGAAATTGATGTCGTCATTTTCCTTTTGTGATTCTTTAGCCTTTTGTGGCTAAAGATTTATGGAAACTTAGGATATTTAGAAAAATCCGGTTTACGTTTTTCCACAAAGGCATCTCTTCCTTCTTTCGCTTCATCGGACAAATAATAAAGCAATGTGGAATTCCCTGCCAATTCCTGGATTCCCGCTTGCCCATCCAATTCAGCATTGAAAGATGACTTCACCATCCGAATCGCTAATGGAGATTTTTCCTGAATTTTTTTCGCCCATTCAATAAACGTATCTTCCAATTCTTCTAACGGAACCACCGTATTCACCAATCCCATATCCAATGCTTGCTGTGCATCATATTGATCACAAAGAAACCAAATCTCTCGGGCTTTTTTTTGTCCCACACTTCGCGCCAGATAAGAAGCGCCAAATCCGCCATCAAATGATCCCACTTTCGGACCCGTTTGACCAAACATAGCGTTTTCCGCCGCAATCGTTAAATCACAAACCACATGAAGCACATGACCGCCGCCAATGGACCAACCAGCAACTGCTGCAATCACCACTTTTGGAATAGATCGAATCTGTTTTTGTAGATCCAGCACATTGAGCCGCGGCACTTCATCTTTACCCACATAACCACCATGACCGCGCACACTTTGGTCACCGCCACTACAAAAGGCTTTGCCACCTTCTCCTGTAAAAATGATGACTTCAATGTTGGTATCGTCTCGACAAATGTTCATGGCATCGATCATTTCTATCACGGTTCTCGGTGTAAACGCATTATGTTTTTCCGGCCGATTGATACTGATTTTTGCAATCCCTTCAAAGAAATCAAATTTGATTTCGTCGTATTCTCTGATCGTTTCCCAATTCTGTTTCCAATTCATATTATTCTCCTTTTTCCGATCACAGATTTTATTTCTCTCTGTGACCCCGTGTCTCTGTGGTTAAGTTTTTAAATGTTTCTGTATTTGTTTTCATGTCTGTAAATATTTCCAAGATTCCCGATTTCCACTCTGTGATTTCTTCCATGGATGTGGCAATTTGATAGTCTAACCCAAATTCTTGGGCTGTGAGTTTTGCAGTTCGCTGATGTGGCGTCGTAAATAATTCTGTTAATTCTCCCAGCGATGATGGTCCTGGAATCATATTAAATATCCCACCACCCGAATCATTCAAAATAACAATTCGTAGATTTTGTGGAAATTCATGATTCAGCCACAACCCATTCCGATCATAGAAAAAAGAAAGATCTCCAATAATTAAAGTATGTTTCCGTTTAGGTTCTGCGATGGCATGACCTATTGCTGTGCTCAAAACGCCATCAATCCCAGATGTCCCCCGATTGCACCATACATCAATCGAAGGTTCTTTTACTCCAATAAAATTGACAATTCGAACCGGCATACTATTCCCCAAGTGTAGCACACTATTTTCCGGTAAATGTTGAATCACTTTTTGAACGGCCGAAAAATAATTGAATTCACTTTCACCTAATTTTGAATTGAAATATTTATCAACTTCTATCTCACCATTTTTCAGCAAATTTTTGTAATCACTATTTCTCCGTGAACTCTGTGCCTTCGTGGTAAATCTCTCCACCCATTTTTTGAAAAATAGAATAGGCTCAACTGTCACAATTTTTGTCAAACTTTGAAACGGATCGCCCACCATACCTTCGCCAATATGCCAATGATGTTTTGGTTTATGCTTTCGTAAATACAGTTTAAGATTTTTAGAAATCACGGACCGCCCAATTGTAATCAAAATCTCCGGAGCCAAATTATTTTTATCTTTTTCGAATTTTGCCTGCCCGTCCGTAGTGGAACGAAGGCGGGTGCTTTTTGTGGCTAAATAATTTTTATAAAGTAGATCACCTGAATATATTACATCATTT
>JABHGY010000063.1 GCA_018671775.1 Fidelibacterota bacterium | reverse complement strand
TAGTGATGCTATGTTAAGTCTCGAAGTAATTTAATTCATTAAACTTTCTTGACCTAAAAATGTGTCAATTGGTTTACATACTACGTCAGCTCGGTCTTCTTCAACGTTTACATACCAGACCATACTTAATAATACATATTCTCCTGTTGTGCCGTGTTTCCACCTTTGAATAGTACTGAATTTTGTTTCGCGAATTCCTTCAGAATTCTGAATTGTATCTTGGTGCTTTTTTGTTTTTTCAAAATCTTCTGGATGAATTAAATCTTCTCGATCGTATCGAAGGCCAAGCAATTGATCTTGATTGTAGCCCATCAAATCAAACCATTTCCCCTCGATTTCCGTAATCACACCATCAGAAACTCTTCCAGAAATTAAAAGTGATTCTGAGACAATTTTGTCAATCAGGTCACTTTTGTGGGTCTGGGTTTTATCAACCATCTTTTGCTTACTTAGGCTTTCCATCTGTTTTTTGAGGGCAACGTTTTCTCTCATTAAATAATTAATTACCGCTTGCGTTTCTTTTTGTGATTGGGGCGCTTCTTTCGTTTCGTTTTGGGCTTTTTCTTTGGCAAACTTTAATAGATGTTTCGGGGGAATATCGTCTCTTGCTATCCAAATACTTAACGCTTGAGGAGAGACGCCAAAATATTCCGCCACCTCTCGCTTTCTGCGAAAGCCCTTTTGACTCATAATGGTGTTAATCGTTTCTACAGCTTTTGTCATAATTGTTAATCTTTTTGTTTATTATTGTCTTGTTATTTAATATATTGTTTATATAAATTAAGATTATCTTAATTAAATGACAAGAACTATTAGGAGGTTCATAATGTTAATAAACTCAAATTATTCTCGCGGTGCTTTTTTGGTTTTACTCTTGTTTGGTTTTGTTTTTGCGCAAGAGCAAAAAACCTTCAAGTTAAAATCTGGAGAAAAAATATCTGGAGAAGTTCTTTCTGAAACCGAAACAAGCATTACGATAAAGTCATCGATTGCGGGTGAGGTAACGATTCAAAAGTCTGATCTTAAAAAAGAGACTATTACAATTATTTTAAATTCTGGTGATGTGGTGAAGGGTGTTGTGTTAGAAAAAACGGTGGATCACTTTAAAATCGAATCTGCATTTGGTGAAATCACGGTTCCAACAGAACAAATAAAGTCGATTGAAGAAGCCCATAAGGCTAATTCGCAAGCGCCACTGGTAGCTAAACGGAGTCTTTTTGGAACGCGATGGGAAACAGAAAGCAGCCAGAGCGATGAATGGTATTTTAGCAAAGAGCGCTTAATGGATGTTTGGTTTGATCCTACGGGTTATACTATCCCTAAAAACGCTCTGTATTTTAGTGGGCTCTCTTGGGGTTTTGGCTTAACGGACCGTGTCCAAATTACCAGTAAATGGACCAACTATTTTTGGCAAGATTTTAATCTTCGTCCAAAAATAACAGTATTTAAATCGGGAAATGTAGAGTCTCAATCGGCTTTTGCTATCGGGGGACACTTGCATACTAGAGGACTTCCAGATAAATATAAATTAATTGCAAATGCAAGCAAAGATTATGGCTTGAATAGTGGAGAGGAAGCTTATACCTATGAAGATGGATGGGTTCGGCTTGGGGCAACGCCAAATGAAGATGGTGAGTATTACAACGATTGGGGTGATGGCGATCGGTTTTGGGGTGAGCTGTTTGCCGCCTTTACCCTTTCTAAGTTGCGTGAAGGTGGAA
This sequence comes from Fidelibacterota bacterium, assembly GCA_018671775.1. GTDB lineage: Bacteria > Fidelibacterota > Marinisomatia > Marinisomatales > UBA1611 > JABHGY01. The sequence goes on along the minus strand of JABHGY010000063.1, from coordinate 1,140 downwards.
ATGGCCGCATAAACACTACGATTGGCGCTAGCGCTGTATTGTATCCGGGAGAAGATTTAGCACCTCGCATTTATCTTGCTACAGATATTGATGTTTCCAAAAGCGTTAAAATTATGGGCGAGATTTTTTATGATCCCTTTTTTCCTGAGATGATTAATCTTGAAAATGATGAGCCGTTAAATACACCGATACATTTTGACGTGGGATTTTTAACGAACAAACTTGGACTTAACGATAATCTTTGGGTTGGAATCCACTTCCAAAGACCTTTTATCGCTTTTTATTGGAAATTTTGATGGTTGTGTCAAGCTAAATAACAAAAGGAACTCTAATGAAAAAACATATAAAACTGGGAATTGTAAGCCTTGGACTTCTTTTTACGGTTGCGTGTTATGCACACACACATGTGATTGGAACGGGTCCTTCAACTGGGGTATCATATTCTGAGAGACAATATTTTATTCTATGGGGATTAATTCCATTGAACGATGTTAATTCAAAAATGATGGTTGATGGTGCAGAAAATTATGCGATTGAAACTCAACAAAGTGGGGCGGATGCGCTCATTACCATCGGTGCAAATATTATTATTCCAACAACGATTTCATCGCGAACGGTAACGGTTACAAAATAGTTATCCTGTCCTAGTTTATAGAAAAAAGCCATCGGCGTTGATGGCTTTTTTTGTATCAACCCCCACAAGGCCTCTCACAAAAAACATGGGCTTTCTGCTTTGCTTCAATGTTCGCTCAATTACGCTTCATACTTCAGCGTAGAATTGACACAGACAATTCAATCCAAAGTTATGGAGTTCATCAACTGTGTTGATGTTGAGTCGAAGAATGAGATTCAGAGAAAATAAAATGAGGAAGACCAACTTTGCGGAAGTAAAAACAACTTTAGGGGCTTTACAGACTTTCGACTTTGTGGACTCCATTACACTCCATAGCTTTGGATTGATCTGCATTGTGAACGTTTGTGTGAGAAAGCTTCTTGTGTCGCTATTTTTTTCTGTAAGTTTTGATCTCGTATGTTTCTATGTTTCAAACCTTAGGAGAAAAAATGTTTAGAGTTTTTGACTTTTCTTTTATTTTTGTTTTTCTGTTTATTGGCTGTGGCTCAGATTTTTCTGAGTATGAT
>JABHGY010000062.1 GCA_018671775.1 Fidelibacterota bacterium | reverse complement strand
TAAATGATAATCTCCATTTGTTGCATCTATGAATAATGGATCCGCTTCTATATTAGATGTATGTAATCCACTGAGGTCGATTTCATTAAAATCACAATCATGAAAAAGATTATAGGTTATTGGATTTGGGAACTGGCGATTAAGTGATAATAAAAATGTAATGTTACAGTTTTCAAATATATTATTATGAAGCGAAATATATTCCACATCTCCCCTAATATTTATGCCACCGCCAACAAAAGTATTATTGCTTAATTGAAAACTGCGAGCGACATTACTTTCTGTGCCACCAGAAAATAAATAATAACAATTAGATATTTCTGTATGATTCAGACGGTAAACTCTCCAGTCTTCAACAGAACTGACCATAACAGCTAAACGGGCATCTTGGATAATTGTATAGGATAAATCTATATTTCCTGTTCCAACGTTAATACCTTGCCAACCATCTGTCAACGGATTTTCGGGATGTTCAGGCATTTTGAACCTAACTCGATTTTCTTCTGTGCCAAGAGATACTAAAGAAGCATTATCTCCTAGGTGAATACCAAAATCACTGTTGCTAATGAGATAATCACTACCAGCAGGAAGAAGCAAAACATCATTGGACGGGACAGATACAGTTGCTCCTGTAATGAGCGCATTTTCATAAATGGCATTTACACTTGTACCTTCGGCTAAAAAAACCACTGGCGTTTCATGGTTTGTTGAAAGTTCGCCTGAACCATTTCCATAATCTATATCAGAATGACCTTCCCAATGACTAAAAACATAAATTCCATCCAACGTCGCATATTGACCTGGGGCTTTTATGCGGTAAATGGGAAACATTGGATTGAAATCTAGATTTTGATTTAAAAATACTTTTACATTGCCGTTACCATAATCTTGTTCACTTAAAGGTCGGAACGCATCCGGTTGAACCCATTCCGCAGGCTCTGCATCAGGGTTTTCTAAATACCAGGGGTCGTGAAGTTGTAGTGCGATTGGATGATGCACACTGATATTTACTGTATTTTGTAGCTTATAAAACGCATCAATATTTTGGTCTGAAATAGATGAAATACTATTTTCCAAAAAATACTTCGAAGAGGATGCCCATTGATTATGTATATAATCACCATCCACATCTAAATATGTTTTAATAAAATAAGGATCAGAAATCACAATCTCAACCAACGATCCCGATGGCTCTCTATAATATTCATATTCTGATGTATTCTGGTTATCAAGGCTTAACGTTCCATGCAAGTTGCTCTGCTCCTCACCAACTAATCTGTTGGTCAAATAGACTTGGGCTATATCCAAATTTTCCCTTCCATCTATATATTGTAAATCTGTGTTATTGGGGTCAATCCAATCTTTCAATCTGTTTGTGCTGCTGTTCCCATGATCCCACGAATAGGCAAAACTTCCATAATGTGTTCCTTTCAATACATCGCATGGAGCATACCCATTACCCGAATGGTCTTGCCCAATAATTCTATAATTGGAATTATATAACGGAGAACCTGAAGAGCCTCCTTCCGTCGTCCCAATATCCCAATTTTCAACATACCAGTGAGAATTTGGTAAATAATCCCAAGCATAGTTAAGAGAAATTGGGTCACTATCAAAAGCAATCTTTTTTATATCGTTTGCAGGATGATGAATACCTACAACATTTGAGGCCAAAATGTCCTCTCTCGACCATCCAGAATAAAAGACATCATAATCCAAGGGAATGGTCTCATTGTTTATCTCAAGCAAGGCAAAATCAGAAGATGAATTCATCGCTCTTATAATCATACCCTGCACTGTTTGATTTGTTGGTCCATCTTCATTATTACAACTAGGGCTTTCATAGTTAAACATTGTAATCCAATTTACTTGGTCACCTGGTTCATATCCAAAATAATCAACGCAATGTTCTGCTGTCAGAAAATATTGTATATCTTCATTTTCTGTATTATTAATCAACGCACCCGAACACCAACGTGTATTATTCCCAAGCAAAATCATTGCAACCGATCTCTTCTGATCAGACCAATCTGCCCACTCAGTACAATTCACATTAATGTTACACGATTCTGAATCGCCATAGCCAAAAATGTTCCTGTAATCATGAACTACATGTGCTATTTCCAATAATTCCCCAGATGCACCGGGTGGAAGAAATAATTCAACAATTATATTTTCACCTTGTACTGGCTGTGTTGAGAATTCTCCATTTGGTGTGTTGTTGTAGTCTGTAAATGCACCAATTATATGAGTTCCATTCTCGTTGTATATGGACAGTTTTGCACCCACAGGTAGCTGGTAGTGGCTATAAACAAGACTAATAGAATATGCACCTGGCGAACTAATCTTCATTCTCCAAAGTCTTTCATCGTTACCTAGGTCTTTCCATAAACCTGAATTAGTAAGATTAAATTGTGTCGGATGAGCATATGCAAATCGCATTGGTGTATCCATTGATTCTATGGCATCTTCAATTATTAACGAATCCACATTCACAACCGGCATTATTGCAACCGGTATGGCACTCCTGTTTAAATTATGGATGATTCCATAAGGCGTTTCATTCGTACTTACCTGTGCTTGAATAATAGTGAATAATACTATTATCCCGAAGTATCTGATTGACTGTTTCATTTTATTATCCATTTGGTTTTTTAAGTTTACTTGCCTGTTTTTTCTGTAAAATATCTTTGTTTAATTCTTTAAACCCCGCGTGACCAAGGCGGTAAGGCGATTACCAACATAACCCACAACTACAAACAGGTCTCCGTTATAATCAGCTGATTGTGACCAAACATTACCATTCCCCCAATATTGGTTGACCGAATTATCATAATTCCAAGTGATACCATTATAATGAGCTGTATTCCAACGTGTGCTTACTAGAAAAATATCATTTGTTTCTAATGCTTTAATATGAGTTGTATGAAAATAAGCGCCTTTATTATATTTGTTTTCATGTACGTAAACCGATGTTTTTTCAATATAGTTATATTTCCATAAGCCACCCATCATAGTGGCATAAACAGTATCTGATTTAACATTTACATTCAGCACAGCACCATAATCTTCAGCGTTTGACAAATAATGATCCGATTCATAAAGAATATTCCAAATACTATTTGAATACTCCAAAAGAACATTTCCCCAAAAATCTACATTTGTAAATCCAGTTACAAAGATATGCTCTCCATCTTCTGTGCCATCTATATCTATCAATTCCACATCCGTTCCACTCTCCATTTTAACAAACTCACTTCCATCATAGTGAACAATGCTACCATTTAAACCTACAAAATACATATTGGACGAAGACGTTCCCCACATTGTATTAATACTAACTCCATCAAAACCCATATTATGCAAATGATACATTGTCCATTCATTTCCATCCCAATGTTTTGGAAAACCTGAACAAACCCAAATGTCATCTTCTGAAAAATAGTGTATGGCATTTAATTCTGCTCCACTATGAATTTTCATCATTTCCCACTCTTCTCCATCCCAGTGAGCTGCATTATAATTTGCATAGCTCGGTACGTAACCATCAGAATCTGGTATAGATAATGCACCCACAGCCCAAATATCATTCTCATTGACTATCCAGACATCCTTTAAATAACTTCCGTATTCTCCTAAAGTATCAATCTCCCAAGTAAAATTATGGCTGGTGGTGTCCATAGTCATTGCGGATAAAGTATCGCTGTATTCTGTTCTAATATCTCCATCCAATACGAAAGCATGGTATTGATATTCAGTTGATGGGGTGAGTGGTCCGTCTGTAAGAATCGTATCTCTCGGTGTATTTTCTATGGTATAAATCCCAACGGTAGAATCATCTCTTAATAATTCAAAGGTAAATGAGTCTGCTGTATCTAATACAGTTGCTTTAATCTTTAGACTGGTGGTCCATTGAGACTCTAAAGATAAGGAAAGGGATGATTGGGTTAATTCAATCTCTTTTTTATCATCAGGTGGGTCTATTTTAGGACAAGCTACAATTATGAGAAAACATAGGATTAACGTGTATTTATTCATTTTTGATCCTTTATAATACCGTCTATTTTAACAAGACCATCTTGTTGGATTGAGTAAACATCTTCATTCCATTTGTTTGTAAACTAAAAAGCGATTGCCCGTATCATTCGGGTATATCACTAGCTTTCGTTGGTTTTACGCTTTTAGAACCCCTTGCTTCCAGCCGACAATTCCGCCCAACAAAATGGCGGACAAGCCTGCGAACAGGGGGTTTGCTTTATTTATTGTTCTCATTTCATTATAGATTTTAACCTAATCAGTTTGTAGTGTAACTGCTTTCAAAGATTTCCTCTGTTTTGGCGTTTACTGCGATGATGCTTAAACCTAAAGACTCGCCTAAATTTTTCTTTGTAAATCCGTATTGCTGAAAAAGGTATAGAAAAATATCTTTCTCAAATTTGGCGTTGGCTTCCTTCCAATTAAAATTTTTAAGTTTTTCTGCAATATAAAGCTGTAAAGGTTGTACTAATATTTCCGATGGTGTTTGGCTTAACATTTCTTTTAACCGCGGGACAGGATATCCTTTCTTCTTTATTTGGCGTTGCTTGCTGTAATAAGAATTTGAAGTCAACCCCATGCGTTTTAGAAAATCATTGGATGTAGCCGCTTGGTTGCGGTGATACATGATTAAATGATATTGAAACAGAGGTTTGATTTCTACCCATTTTTTTCCCAATGCAAATTCAAATGGTTTTTCAACAACAATACCTTTTAATTTTCTAAAGTTCAGCTTCTGTGAATAACTCACATATTCCATGATAGCAAGCCGACGGGGTCCATTAAAACCTAAACCATTGTCCACCTGCTTAACGGCATGATCAAACCCTAATTTATAATAATGCAACGCTTGTTCTGGTTTATTCAGGTGCTCATCATACCATTTACCAATAAGCATACATTCTTCGGGAATCTGGGAGACAACATGATGGATACTTGCTATATTGTATGCTTTAACCATGTAATCCACGGCATTATCATAATTGTATTTTTTATGGTACGTAAGTGCAATGTTTTCCAATGCCAACACCTTGACATAGTTACTCTTTGCGGATTCAACCACTATAAATAACGCATCCAACGCTTTTTGATATTCTTCGTTTTCATAGTACCAGTATCCCAATCCATTTAAGGCAATATCTAACATGTAAGGTATCTTGTATTTTTTTGCTGCTGTTTCTGTTTTAATTAAATAATCTTTAGCCGTTTCCATCTCTCCATTTGCTAGATGGATAAATCCAAGGCGTGATAGACCAATGACATACTGATAATAAATTTTGTTCTTGAAAAATTCATTAACACGCTTTTGCATAATGGCAATCATTACTGAATTATTTTCAGCCTGGAATGTTTCTAACTGATAATTAATAAGCATAAGAAGATTTTTTGATTTAACGTGTTGTTTTGCCTGGTTTGCGTATTGTTCAGATAATTTTTTGTCCTGTAATACACGATAGAACAAACACATTTCATAATACAGAAAAGCCCGGTAATCTCCCTTAATCATATCGGGG
>JABHGY010000061.1 GCA_018671775.1 Fidelibacterota bacterium | reverse complement strand
TTGACTATTTGACTATTTATTCCGCGGCAGCGGGATCGAAAATATATATTAGAGAAAACGCATCTCAACCTTTCAAAGGTCTTGCCTTGTTTTGGGAAGAATCTCAATCTTTCAAAGGTTGCGTTTTCCTTTGAAAGGTTTAAACTCTGGGCGAACTTTTCCGGAACCCAACCTTTCAAAGACCAAAAAAGCCTTTGAAAGGTCTTGCCTTGTTTTGGGAAGAATCTCAATCTTTCAAAGGTTGTGTTTTCCTTTGAAAGGTTTAAACTCAGGGCCAACTTTTCCGGAACCCAACCTTTCAAAGACCAAAAAAGCCTTCGAAAGATTTTGCATTATTTTGGGAAGGATCTCAACTTTTAAAAGGTTTTGGAATCAACTTTACAGCCTCCCGTAAAAAGCACGGGATTTCCGCTTTGCTCCAATTTCAACTTTATGGATTCAATTACGCTTCATGCTTCAGCGTAGAATTAACACAGTTAATTCACTCCATATTTTGGAGTCCATCGTCTATGTCGATGCTTGAATCGAGGCACGAGATTCAGAGGGAAAAAAGTCGGGGAGTCTGGGAGCCTTTCTACTTTATAGACTTTCTACTTTATAGACTTTCTACTTTATAGACTTTCTACTTTATAGACTTTCTACTTTCAAGTTTTCCCCTGCTTTTGGTTTATTGATTTTTAGATTTAGACCCCAGCTTTTCACAGCATCTTGAATAAGGGTTACTTCATTCTCGTGAATAAAATCATCCGCATTTGCGATGTCAATGAAAGCGATGATGAGTTCATGCAGTTTATCTGAATCTATTTCTGGAAAATTCTTAATATTCATTAATGAATTCTCATACTGTTTTTGTCTAGATTCTTCATTTTTAAGGTCAATGAATTTCCCGGTCGCCAATCCAAAATCGATGTTAAAACTCTCATTCGTTACATCTTTCACAAACTTCCCAAAACTTTCATAAATAACATCTTTTTCAGATTCGTCAATTTCTTGATCAGCAAAAAATGAGATACATAACAATGAATAGAGGATATCATGATTGACTGTCCATTCAGTATGTATGTCGCCATCACCTTTTTCTCGGGCTTCTATTTTTCTTTTCAAATCTTCCATTCGTTCTTTATCAGCATCATTTAAATAGCCATCTTGTTTGCCACGTTTCTGCATGAGCTTATCCACTTCGAGTGAAAGGAATTTTGCATCACGTTCAAGTGTCTCTAGGCGTTTATCCATAAGTTTAAACAAGAGTTCTTTAAAAGATTCCAGCTGATCTTTCTCGGGCGCAAAATAGATATTTAGATTGCCTCGATCTGTATCTTCCCAAAAGGTGGGACCAAAAATTGATAAAAGGAAACATTGAGTATTTACATTTTGTTTAAATGTTTTTTCATCGAAATAGGCTAAATCATCTAAATAATCCTCTGCGATTGTTTCAGCAAACTTTGTATTTCCAACTGATAAATAAAACAGTGCTAGACCAATTTGAATTCTACGTGTTCCATTATTCCCGCCAAGAATTCCTTTATCTACTACGTCTTTAGAATAGCTTGGTGGCTGATCTAGTTGAAGGACAAGCTTTAGAAGATCCATTTGATCTTTTGGATCCCAATTCTTTTCATGGATTAATACTTGGCATTTTCTGAGTTCAAAGGTTAGGGTATCTACAATAAAATATAGGGATGGATTTGTTTCAGCATTTTTATAAATATCATTGGCGTAAAATTTGAATTTATCATAACAATAATTAACCATATCGGCACGATCTGCTTTTATGTATTCCTGAATCATATTGGAATAATGGAAAGCAAGGTTATATAAATTTCGTGGTTCGTTATTTTTGTAGGCATGTTTAATAGCGAAACGAAATAAGGTATTAAACCGGATATTCACATTATCCATGATGGTCGCATCATTGACTTTGATACATGTTTTTCCAATATCAACCAGTTCAGCTGGAATAAGTGAGGCAATATCAAAGCGATCATTTTCTATCATTTTAATATAGGAATTGCCGAGCAAGCGAAAGATTTTTACTTCATAGAAAGTATTAGCATTTGCCATTTCTTCATATTGCAATTCGGTATAAGTTCTAAAAGTTGCATTGCCTTTGATGGTGGCGGTTAATTTGAAAAAAGCCGAATTGAACTGAGGTTTTTCTATAATATACGTTTGAGCAATATCGCTAATCTCACGAATAATTTCAGTTTGTGTTTCTTTGAATTCAATAAAGGACAATAAGTCATCTAACTGATCTAATGAGCTCATTATTTCTCTTTGATACTCCTCTACAACAAGCAAACTATTGTCCATGGCAGACTGAATGCTAGGTTTTTTTATATTATGAATAAATGTTTTAATAATGTCTGAAATGGTAGAAACAACATTGCTTGTCTTGGAATAAAGTAGAATATAAAAAATATAGGGAAGCGCCAATATTGAAGCCAAAAAGAGAAAGACATACGTATTTAGGACTACACTGGAAACACGGCTTAAAGGTTCAGCGTAAAACATAATGAAAATAGCATGGAGAGAAGATAGAATCAAAAACCAAACATAATTCAAGCTAAACCAATCTTTAACGAATAGATCCATAAGTTTTGGGGATGATTCAGCCGCAATGGCAACGACAATGATAAGCGTTCCCAATACCATGGCGAGCACACCGCCCCAAATTTCAGGCGCAAATCCCAAATCAACCTTTTGATGATCTAGTAAGGTTATATTGAATTGATGTTCAAAAAAACTAACGATAGTTGGAAAATTAAGATGAAAGAGAAAATCTACAATCAGAATAACAAATAAGATAATTAGGAACGATATAATCGTGCGATATTTGAATTGGAGACTATTGAACTTGACGAGCGTTGCGTAAAAATTATTCATTGTTGAGCTTGGCTTATCTTTGGATTGAAAGAGTTATCATTATGGTCTGAATCAAATTGGAATGTAAGTGATGTTTAATCAAATACCTGCTTTATGGTTTTTTCATCAAAATAAAAGCTACAATAGAGAAGGGATTGAAGCAAGAATCCATCGACTCAATGCCAATATATATTTATTAAATGATTTTGGAGAAATCTTGACCTTTCAATCAATCATAGGCTAAGTTTTCACCAGCTATAGTGCAGGGAATTTTTCCCATGCGAGCTCAATATTTTTGAATAATTACGAAATAAATAAAGGTAAGGGAAACTTATGGAAAATTGGAGTTTAAATCACGATTTAGTATATGTTTTTGTCTGTGTATCATATTTAGCAGATGGGGAAATTGACGATTCAGAGAAAGATGCAATGCGTGGAAATATTAAAGTAACCCAACCAAATTTATCAGATGGAGATTACGATACTATTTCTTCTCAGGTGGTTGATGAATTTATTGCCCTGGGGAACGAAAGTGCTCGATCTGCAAAATATACAGAATCTTTGAATGCGCTTAAGTCAATGTTTGACGCGGATGAAGGGAAATTTAAGTTAATCAAAAATTTAGCATATATTGCCCGTGCCGATGAATTTATCCATGAAAATGAAATGGCAATGATTGAAGAAGCCATTACAGTTTTAGACATGGTTGCAAAAGTTAATATTGTAAAAACAGATTCAACCCTGTTTGTTGATTTTAGAAGCTAAATGGAAGCAATAATATTTTAATAGTCCCTCAATAATTTGAGATGAATATTATAGAGTTGGCAGATTATTAAGGAAATGAACTCCTTCTAAATAGACATCTATTCCTTTTCCGCTAATTTGCTTAACGCAAACGTCCTTGGTTACGGAAACCTTTCTAAAATCCTCTCTGCTTTTTATGTCACTCAAATGGACTTCAACTGTTGGAATATTTACGGCAGAGATGGCATCTCGAATGGCATAAGAATAGTGTGTAAAAGCGCCAGGATTGATAATAATACCATCGAATATATCTATGGCTCCGTGGATTTTATCTATGATTTCACCTTCGTGGTTGGATTGAAACCAAAGAATTTCATGGTTTTTAGCTTCAGATTTTTTTGACAGCCACAATTCAATATCTGACAGCGTCTCATTACCATAAATTTCTGGTTCTCGTTTCCCGAGCAGATTCAGATTGGGTCCATTGACAATAAGAATCTTCATTGGATTTCCTTGAGTGAAGTTAGTATCAAATCGCCTGACACTTTGTTGCTTGTGCTTGCTGATCCCAATCCATCTAAAACCACAAAATGCAATTCCCCTGCAATAGTTTTTTTATCATTTTTAATAAAAGGAAGAAGAGTATTCGCATCAAATTTATTTAAAGGTGGCAAGGGTAGTTTTTGAATCACATTTTTCAAATTTGTGTAATCATCATTTGAAAAATATCCGAGCTGATTTGAAATCCAACCAGCACAAATCATACCATAAGATACCGCTTCTCCGTGCCGTAATTTTCCGTAGCCAAAATGAGCTTCCAGTGCATGTCCAATTGTGTGCCCAAAATTTAGTAATCGCCTCAAATCTCCTTCTCTTTCGTCTTTTGAGACAATATCTGCTTTAATTTCACAAGAACGGGAAATGGCTTTTTCGAATGGAAATGATTCAAGATCATCTAATCCTTGGGAAATTTCAGCAAAAAAATCACAATCATAAATCACACCATATTTAATGATTTCGCCTAATCCCGAAATTACTTCTTCTGTGGGAAGAGAGTCCAAAAGGCTTGGATCGACAAAAACGGATTTTGGCTGGTAAATGGCTCCAACTAAGTTTTTCCCTTCCGCAATATTGATGCCTGTTTTTCCGCCAATGGACGAATCCACCATGGCTAATAGTGTGCTTGGTATTTGGTAGTAATCAATACCGCGCATAAAACTGGACGCCACAAATCCAGCAACATCACCTACAACACCCCCACCAAGGGCAAGAATGGTTGTGGATCGATCGCAATTCATTTCTATCATTTGACTGATAATTCGATTGAACTCATTAATGCTTTTTGCTGCCTCTCCAGCTGGAACGGTGATAAAATCTATACTGAATCCAGCCTGTTTCAAATTATCCAGCAGATTAAATCCGAAGAATTCCATTAATCGATACTGTGAGATAATAATCCATTTTTGTCCGTGATTTTGCTCTGATAATAATGACGGGAGTTGTTCTAATAATCCGGATTCTACATGAATTGGATAGGAGCGATTGCCCAGTTTAACTTGAATTGTTTTCATTTATAATTTTTCTTTTATGAGTTTTGTGATTTGTTTTGGCGTATATGGTTCAACATTTATTATTATTTGAGCTGTTGTTTCATATGAATTTCTTCTCTCATCCCAAATGCTTTGCAATTGTTTTTCAATGTCAGTTTTATCGAGTAAAGGACGATTTTTCGCTCTTTCCAATCGCTTTGCCAATGTTGATATAGTGGCCTTGAGATAAACCACTTTTCCCGATTGGAGTAGTTTTCGATTTGATTTTGATAATATGATTCCGCCGCCACAAGCAATTACAGCTTTTTTAGAATTACTTTTTGCAAGAGCTTCAGATTCTAATTTTCGAAAATAAGATTCTCCATTTTGATTGAAAATTTCTGTAATAGTTTTATTTTCTTTATTCTCAATAAACGAATCTAAATCAACAAACGGAAGCCCCATTTCGTCTGCCAATATTTTGCCAACTGTGGATTTCCCGGAACCCATCATGCCGATTAAAAATATAGCCATTAATACTGGGCAGAAACAGCCATATGTGCTTTGATTTGCTCCATGGAATCCCCACCAAATTTTTCCAAAAGTGCATCCGCCAAAACAAAACATAGCATGCTTTCTGCAATAATGGATGCTGCCGGAACCGCACAAGCGTCGGTCCGTTCTTTGTGAGCATCTTTTTTTTCTTTAGTGTGTATATCTACAGATCGTAATGGTTTTATCAATGTGGGGATTGGCTTCATGGCCATTCGCAAGACGATGGCTTGGGCGTTACTCATACCGCCTTCAATCCCGCCGGCGTTATTGGAATGGCGGATATATTTTTCTCCATCCCAACCGATTTCATCATGGACTTCACTTCCAAATTGTGTTCCGCCAGAAAAACCACTCCCGATTTCAATTCCTTTGAATGCATTAACACTCATCATGAGCCCTGAAATGCGCGCCTGTAATTTTTGATGCCACTGAGTATAGGTGCCAAGACCGTAAGGTAAGCCAGTTGCCACGACTTCAAAAATGCCACCCACAGAATCCCCATTTTCTTTTGCGTCATCAATGGATTTCATCATCGCAAATTCTGCTTGCTTATCCAAACATCGAACGGGGGATTTATCCGCTTGTTTATTTAATGCTTCGGGGGAAATATCAGGCGAGATTGGTGTTTCGTCTTTGACATCATGAATTTGAATGACCCGACTACCAACGGTGATGCCAAGGTCTTCCAATAATTTTCTGCAGACGGAGCCAAGCGCCACTCGCATGGTTGTTTCTCTTGCGCTAGATCGCTCTAATACATTTCGTATGTCGTCAAATCCGTATTTTTGAACACCCGCTAAATCAGCATGTCCGGGTCTTGGAAGTGTTACTTTTTTGACTGCATCATCTACAGGTTCAACGGACATTTTTTTCGTCCAGTTTTCCCAATCTTTGTTATGAATGAGAATCCCAATAGGTGAGCCAAGTGTTTTTCCATGGCGAACGCCGGACCAAATTTCTGCTTGGTCGGTTTCAATTTTCATTCTTCCGCCGCGACCGTGACCCATTTGTCGCCGGGCTAGTTGATTATTAATATAATTTTCTGAAATAGATAATGACGAAGGGAAGCCATCCAGGATGCCTAAAAGCCCCTTGCCATGAGATTCACCAGATGTGAGAAATGTAAGTTTTTTTAACATAGGTTTAATTTAATCATTCACAAAGATTTTGTTACGAATAAAACAAAATAATTATTAATTTGACCACCTGGTCAATTTACATTTATTTGATCATAATACCATCATGAAACCTTTCGGAAAATTATCATCTGAAAAGCAAGCACGAATCGTGAATGCGTCCATTTCTGAATTTTCAGAAAAGGACTACGAGACTGCGTCCATGAATTCCGTGGTGAACCAAGCTGGGATTTCCAAAGGTTCTCTATTCAATTACTTTAAAACGAAAAACATTCTATATAATCATATCTACAAATTAGCTTTGGGAGAAGTGAAAAATTATCTCCGAAACGTTCGAGATAAAACGGCAGATTTTCCCTTTGATGAGCGATTATCTAAAATTGTGGATTCGGGCATAAAATTCATAACGGAGCATCCACGATTAGCCAGAATTTATTTTCGTTTGGTCTATTCTGGGGATTCACCGAATCGGGACAAAATTGTGAATGAATTGCAATCCATGTCTGAAGACTATTTAGGAAATATTGTTCAAGATGCCATGAATCGGGGCGAATTAAATCCCAATTTAGATAAAGCACAATCGGTATTTTTTCTTGATGCCGTGTTGAATCGATTTTTGAAAGAGTATCATGAAGCTATGAATCATGGGAGTCAGAATGCTTTTAATAAAGATGAATGGGGCAAAGGAATTACAAAATTTTTCACAAAAGGACTTTCATAAAACGCAAAGAATTTTAAAATGAATGAAAAACAAATTATAGAATATCCGTCCGTTCAAGAAATGGACGATGACCAGCGCATCGGAATTGTGAAAGATATTTTTGCATCCGTTACAGATAAATATGATTTTTTGAATCGATTTTTGTCCTTACGGCGCGATGTGGCTTGGCGAAAACGAACTGTCTCAGAAATGAAATTTTTCAACACAAATCGCTTCTTGGATGTAGCCACTGGAACAGGTGATCTCGCCTTGAATTGTGCAAATACATATCCTGATGTAAGTGTTGTGGGAGTGGATTTTGTTCAAGAAATGGTGAATAATGGATTGAAAAAAGTAGAATCACAAAATTTGAATAATCGCGTGAAGCTCAAATGGGGAGATGCCACAAATATTGAATACAAAGACAATTCTTTTGATGTAACCGCTATTGCATTCGGGATTCGGAATATTCCTGATAAACAAAAAGCATTATCTGAAATGAAACGGGTCATTGTTGATGATGGGCAAGTTATGGTATTAGAACTCACTACACCAGAGCCTGGATTTTGGAGAAATACGTATAGTTTTTATCTGAATGGTGTTCTTCCCAAATTGGCGAAATGGTTTACAAAAAACCCTGCTGCTTATGAATATCTTGCTGATTCCATTATGAATTTTCCCACTCGAAAAGAATTTGTAGAACTGATGGAATCTAGGGGATTGAAAAATTGCAAAGCTATCCCGCTAACATTTGGGGTTTGCACACTTTATATCGGAGAAAAATAATGAACAAATTAGAGCAGTTAAAAAAAATAAACGCCTTTGGAAAAAATACAATGGTGGATGCACTTGGAATTGAAATCACTGATTTTAGCAATGACTTCATTTGCGGAAAAATGCCAGTGGGCCATCGAACCGTTCAACCTTTTGGGTTACTCCATGGCGGTGCATCAGCAGCTTTAGCTGAAACTTTGGGTAGCATTGCAGGTGGAATGGCATTAAATGATGAGACAAAAACTGTGGTGGGTGTCGAAATTAATTGTAATCATTTAAGAAGTGTGCGGGATGGATTGGTTTATGGTAAAGCAACACCTATTAAAATTGGTAAAAGAATTCATGTCTGGAATATTGATATCAAAAATGAAGATGAAAAAATGGTGGCGGTGAGTCGCTTGACTTTGGCCGTGATTGATAAATAATGGACCACGGAGACAAAGAGACACGGAGTAATAAAATGGATCTAAAATCGCTTTGGTCTGCTACGATGGCGCAAAGTGGCTCGGTGGCGGTATGGCGATGTCCAAGAGAACAAACC
>JABHGY010000060.1 GCA_018671775.1 Fidelibacterota bacterium | reverse complement strand
TCTCCTTTAATCTGAAAATAATATACTAACCCCACAAACAAAAAACAAACCATACATATCATTCAATGGCTATTTATTCAACTAATGGTGAACATGAGAATATATAGAATCACTTAAATCATTATATATTTGCATATAAATAGACAGGTCATGTTTCTTAAAATCCATTGTCCGTAAGGACGTGCCGGTTCGAGTCCGGCCTCGGGTACGAAAAGGGAGCTTTTCCGAGCTCCCTTTTCCATTTTTATATCATTCTAATAAAAACCATCATAATTCTAGGAATATCGTTTTCAAAGCTCATTCGTAAGCTTCTAAGTTCAGGGATAGGATTTTTAAAGATTAGGAGGAGTTTGTGGCAGAAAACGTAATAGAATTTAATGATCAAAATTTTGAATCAGAGGTAGAGAAATCTGATCTTCCCGTGCTGGTAGATTTTTGGGCTGTTTGGTGTGGACCGTGTAAGGCAATCGCGCCAGTCATTGCAGAAATCGCAGATGAGTATGCTGGACGGGTAAAAGTTGGGAAATTGGATGTAGATAATAACAGCCAAACGGCGGTTAAATTTGGCATTCGAAGTATTCCAACACTGCTCATCATGAAAAATGGATCGGTGGTCAATCAAATGGTTGGGGCTGTTCCAAAAAATAATATAGAATCATTATTAAACGAAACATTAGAAAACTAGAATAGGGAATATGCATAAAGAAATCATCATTATTGGATCGGGTCCAGCAGGCTTTACAGCTGCTATTTATGCCGCGCGTGCTAATTTGACACCTCATATTTTTGAAGGTACACAGCCAGGCGGTCAATTGACCATTACAACGGATGTTGAAAATTATCCGGGATTTCCGAAAGGAATTATGGGTCCAGAATTGATGGATGAGTTTCGAAGCCAAGCCAAACGATTTGGGGCGACGAGCGAGTTTAAATCCATCACGAAAGTTGATTTTTCACAAAGACCTTTTAGACTATGGTCCGGTGGTGACGAATATACGGCAGATGCTGTCATTATTTCGACAGGAGCATCTGCGCGGTTACTTGGATTGGATGCGGAAAAAGAACTCATGGGCTTTGGCGTTTCTGCTTGTGCCACGTGTGATGGTTTTTTTTATAAAGGCAAAAAAGTCTTGGTCGTAGGCGGGGGAGACTCTGCTTTAGAAGAAGCAACTTTTTTGACAAAGTTCGCATCGGATGTAGGTTTGGTTCATCGTAGAGATGAATTCCGAGGTTCGCAAATTATGAGAGATCGAGCGTTGGGAAACCCAAAAGTTCACGTCCATTGGAATTCTGTGGTCGAAGATATCATTGGCACGAAAGAAACGGGCGTTACTTCTGTAATCTTGAAAGATACGCAATCGGGTGAAACAAGAGAAGAAACGTGTGACGGGATTTTCATGGCAATTGGTCATGCACCAAATACTCAATTATTCAAGGATCAACTTGAATTGGATGATGCAAATTATATCATTACTAAACCAGATAGTTCGTACACAAGTATTGACGGAGTATTTGCTTGCGGAGATGTGCAAGACCATACGTATCGTCAAGCGATTACGGCCGCAGGGTCGGGATGTATGGCTGCAATTGATGCAGAGCGCTGGTTAGAATCTCAATAAAGTAAAACGCATATATTATTCCCTTTTCTGCTCTAAAAGGAGACACAAATGGCTGCTCAGAAAAGACTGATTTTTGAAATAAAAAATCTAAATAAAACAATAAACGGCGAACAAGTCGTTAATATCCGAAAACTTGAATTCCATCCTGGAGCTATCTATGGCATTGTTGGAAATGCTGGTTCGGGCAAAACAAAATTAATGGAATTGTTAGCTGGGGAAAATGCAAAAACATCTGGTGTCCTCAAATTTGATGATGAATCATATACGACAAATTGGTTAGGGAAAGTAAACCCTCATCCGGAAATTTATTATTCTCATAGCTCGAGACATTTAAATCCAAATAAAACGACGAAACAAATCGTCAATAACCTATATAAGAAAAAAGAGAATATCATTTTTAAACGCTATTTTTCTTCAGGATCTGCTAAGGGATTGTGGGAGAAAAAACTTTCCCTATTTTCACCTGGCGAACTTGATTGGTTTAGTTTGGTTCTTTCTGTTGAAAGTGATCCTCGCGTATTGCTTATCGATGATTATGCTTTGAGATTAAGTAAGGTTCGGGAACAAGATTTCAGATCTCAATTAAAGAGAATGAATAGAAATCTAGGTACCACAATTATTTTGACCAGTGCTAGTGATCGTGATTTAGAGCAATTTGCCTCTGTATTGGTTTATGTGGATAACGGTCATATCTCCAAAATCAGATCAAGCACTAGGACAAAAGCGCCTCAAAAAAGAAAACCAAAACCACAAAGCAAAAGAAGGACAAAAAAGCCGAATTAAATCGTTGCATTACAGATGTGTGTTTGTAAACTCACAGTATAAAATGAAATACACATGCATCGTTTTTTAAAACTAGTTCTTCTGCTTCTTTCTTTATTAGCGAGTCAACCAGACCAACGATTTCGTGCATTTGATTGGGTGACTTATCGAGATCCAGGCTCCATAAGCTCCATAAGCGAAGGTTATATTTATACATATTTTGCCTCTTCAAATGGAGGAATTTATCGCTTCCACAACAATGGAAACTTTTTTGATCATCCCATAAGCATGGCGCAGGGATTAAAGAGTCAAACCATCCATGCGGTTCATTTTGATAAAAACACAGGTATTCTTTGGGCCGGCTTACCAGAAATTATACAATATACGTATACACGTGAGGGGCAATGGAATCAAATCTCATTTTCTGATTTAGGTTTGTCGTCTCAAGATAGAATAAACGCAATTGGTTCATCACCTGATTATCTTTGGGTGAAAGCAAAAGTTATATACTTAAAGTTAGATCGTTCGTCTGGTATTTTATTAGGGCAATATCCATTTCCTGACGAAGGAAATATTCAATGGAGTAGTGAATACAAAGATATAATTAAACCATCAGAAAATTTATGGATTAATTATTCGGTGATGTCCAATTGGATGTGGACGGGACAATATTTTATAGATCCTTATGGAAGAAATGTAGATATCACGACTTTTTATCTGGGAAAGAATAATGATATTTGGTTGGGAGGATCAGATGGAACCCTGTTTTTAGGTGATCATAATATGGAGGTACTTTTCCCATATGCGATTGGTCCGCTTAGTTCAAACTTTTCTACTATATCTAAATTTGAAGATGAAATTTGGTTAGCCGGTCCGAATCGCTTTAATACAAGTGGGGTTACGAGAATGTTTTTCAAAACTTTAGAATTTGATCATTATGAATCAGATATTACCATCAATATGTATCCTATGAATATCAATGATATCTTAAATTTAGGTGATAATATTTTTTTTGCTGGCGATGATGGACTACAGCTTTACGATAAAGATGATGATTATTGGCGATTTTTAGGTGCTGAACGTGGTATTCCTATTGGGAAGATAAACACTTTAGCTAAAGATAATAGTCATTTATGGCTTGGTGGAATCAATGGATTGGCACGTTTAAATTTAAAAAAATATCGTAACGAACCGTCGGGTATTGAGGATATATTTGATTTTCAAAATATCCAGAAATTATTTTTGACTCATGGTGATTTATGGATTGCGACTTGGAATAATTTGTATATTTTTGATACAGAAAATCCTGAGCTTAAAACATTCAAAGATAAAGGCTATTTCACATTGGGTGGACCCTTTACTGGCTTTAATGAAATTGTATTTAATGATGGATACCTTTATATCGCTTCCAATCAAGGGATTCTTTCTTTTGACTATGATACAGAAAATTGGACAAAAATTATTGATGCCAATGTTTATGCAGGAAAAACAATTGAATCCATGGCCATTTCAGGGAAATATTGTTTTTTAGGTTTTCGTAACAAGTTCATTCGAATTGATATTCTTGATAAATATCAAAAAGAATATGACTTTCCTTTCCTTGGCACGGTAAAAGACCTTTATATTTCGGGTCAATATATTTACTTAGCGACAACAGAAGGGTTAACAAAATTCAAATGGACCGTAGATCGATGAAAAAAATACTACTATTATTGCTTATGATTTCCATGGGATTAAGTGCTTCTCAGTGGGGGAAAGAGAATCGCAATAAAAAACTATCCCTAATTCACCGATTTATCATTGCAAGTTTCAGCGAAGCAGAAACGGCAGACTCGGTTCGGGTTGTGGCTTATATCGAAATTCCTTATCGGACGATTCAATTCATAAAAAAAGATAATACATTTCTTGGATCTTATGAAGCGTCCTTATCTTTAAGTGAAAAAAAAGGTGGACAAATTAATCGAAAAATATGGAAAGAAAATATTATTGTTGATTCCTACGATCAAAGTAAATCGTATAGACGAAATATTAAGCATTCAATTGAGTTTATTGTCCCAAAAGGAGAATTTGTTCTTAAAGGGGAATTGGTCGATTTAGATACACGGAAAAAAGGGATAAAAACAAAAAAGATATCTTTTCGAGACACCCAAAAAACTCCCGCATTACTACCGCCTGTTTTTATGTTACCTTTTCCTGGAGACTGGGGGTTTAAACCAGATCTTATCCCAACACTCGGACAGAGAGTTCGCCCAGTAGAAGATGATATAAAAATGATGATTTCTGGTTTCGTTAATCCGGGTGACTACGAAATTAATGTTACAATAATTGACAGAGAAGGCGACGATACATTATACAATAAAATCATTGAAAATAATGAAGCAAAATATTTCACCAATTATGTTTCCATCCCTGCATCAAAGTTGACAAAATTAAAATATGAATTTTTAGTTATCCTGTCTCAAAATGGCAAAAAAGATAAAGAAATTGGACGGATGACCCTGGCGAGAGCGGGTATATCTAAAACTGTAACGGATATTGAATTTGCATTGAAACAAATGAAATATATTCTAAATAGTGATGAGCGTCGATTATTGAAAAAGACGAACAAGGATAATTGGGATGAATTATTTATACAATTTTGGAAAGAGCGCGATCCAGATTCGAGCACCGTTAATAACGAGTTGATGGAAGAGTATTATGAACGGGTAGATTATGCGATGGAACATTTTGATTCATGGCAAGAAGGATGGCGAACCGATATGGGCATGATTTATATTTTATTTGGTCCGCCCAATGAAATCCAACGATATAATGCTAATTATAACCAAATTCGTCAAGTTTGGCGATATCACCATATTAGTAAATCATTTACCTTTCTTGATGAGAATGGATTTGGAGATTATCGACTTGAAACGCCATTTATCACGCCAGGATTTTAATGATTGAACGTTTTTCCCATAGTAGTTTACAGACCTTTAAAAAGTGTCCAGCTCAATTCAAAATTCGATATATTGATAAAGTTCGAAAAAAAGACGAAGGCATTGAGGCTTTCATGGGGAAACGAGTTCATGAGGCAATTGAATTTCTGTATGAAACTGTCTTAAAAGGGCAAATCCCTTTCGTAGATCATATTGTCGATTATTATCGTGAAATATGGGCAGAACATTGGCATAATCGTATTTCCCGTGTTGATAGCGCCATGAAACCAGCAGATTACTTACGCACAGGTGAAGAATGCATTGTGAGATATTATCGTAAGCATCAGCCCTTTCATCAGCCAATAAAAGGAAACGAAGTTGAACTAGATTTCTTTTTGGATGAGAATAAACAATACCAAATGAAAGGCTTTATCGACCGTTTGGATAATTTAGGGAATGGACATTGGGAAATCCATGATTATAAAACATCCAAAAGAGCTTTAGGGCAAAAAGCGGCAGATAATGACGAACAATTGGCATTATACCACTTTGCATTAAAACAAAAATATAAAAATGTGGAAAAGGTAGATTTAGTGTGGCATTTTCTTAGGCATGGTATTGAAAGACGTTCATCGAGAACGGAGGAACAGCTTGTCGCATTATCTAATAAATGTCAAAGTTCCATTGATACCATTAGAGATTTTATTCAAAAAGGTGGGGCATTTTATCCCAAGCAATCCATGCTTTGTAACTGGTGTTATTATTGGGAGGAATGTTCAGCAAAAGATGGAGCAAACCCCTTTATAGGAAGAGATAGATAGTATATGTTAAAGATAAATATGAAAGAAATTGAAGCATTGAAAACATTATTGTCCTCCGATGTAGATCTTGGCAAAGACGAGGATATATTGAGACATTTAAAAAAACGCTTAACGCCGACTGGGAAGGTTGAACTTTTTATAGATGGAGCCTCAAACCTTCAAAAAAAAACAGCTGGCTTAGGCGGCATATTTTATCGAAAGGGTGTTGAGCTATTTACTTTCGCTGAATTCCGACCAAACTTGACAAACAATGAAGCAGAATACGGCGCATTAATATTTGGGCTAGAAAAAGCAATAGAGTTAAGATTGAATCAGATTGACATTTATTCTGATAGTGAATTAGTCGTTCGTCAAATCATGGGGCAATACAAAGTGAAGAATGAACGAATGGCTGTATTGCACAAAACTGCCCATGATTTATTAGATGAATTTGAACAGTGGACAATGACGCATGTTCGTCGTGAAAAAAATACAAGAGCCGATGCTTTAAGCAAAGAAGGCATACAAATCGGATCATAATTACTTTCTCAATTATAAAGCTTTTTAATGCATCTAAAAGCTAATTCAATATAGTTTCACTCTTTAGTTTAACTCTCTTGTAAAAAATCAAATTCATTCCTAATTTCCCCCGCTGAAAAGTGGGTTGAGACACCCACTTTTCTTTTGTATGACAATGGATAATACATTTACAGAAATACAGAAAGTGATGGAGCCCAATTTGGTATTGTTGGATATCAAAGAGGACGAGTCTGCCCAAATGATAAGAATCATAATTGATTCGGAGCGACCCGTTACGCTTGAAGATACGGTTGGTTTGATGAAAACAGTGAACAATGATGAAACGCTTATGTCGTTGTTTCCAGAATCATATCGTTTAGAGATTACTTCTCCAGGGATGGGTGCTGAATTGAAGCGAAAATTTCAATTCCGAAAAAATGTGGGAAAAATCTTAGAAATTAAAGTCGTAGAAAACGGAGAATATATCAAACGACTTGGTTTGTTGTCAGATGCAAATGAGAACGAGATTACGATTGAGCAAGATGGAGAATCATTTTGCTTTGATTATGATGCAATAAAATCAGCAAAAATTAAAATTTCATTCAATTGAACTAGGGGAGAAGAAAATTGATAAATAGAGAACTCATCGAGGTATTTTCAGAAATTGCAAGAGAAAAAAATGTTGATCGATCTGAATTAGCAACCATTATGGAAGACCTATTCCTTCACGTTATTGAAAAAGAATATGGCGATTCATCAAATTGTAGTGTGATTGTAAATCTAGATAAAGGCGAAATTGAAATTTATGCGGAAAAAACAATTGTAGAAGAAATTGATGATTATAAAGTAGAAATCACGCTCCAAGACGCTTGCGAAAAAGAACCTGATGCTGCGGATGATTTGGAGATTGGAGATGTATTTGTTGAAGTGATTGATCCTCGTATTTTTGGTCGACGCTTAGTCATGACCGCGAAACAATTTTTTGCGCAAAGAATTCGAGATGTAGAGCGAAACTATGTTTTTGAAGATTATTCTAACCGAGTAGGTGAGATTATCATTGGTGTTGTCAAACAAGTGCAAAGAGATAATGTTTTTGTTGACATCGATCGCGCCGAACTTCGTATGCCGAAGAGAGAACAGATCTCATCGGAGCGATATCGTCGTGGTGACACCATCCGCGCTGTTATTAAATCTGTTGAAGTTACATCAAAAGGTCCTGAGATTATAATCTCTCGAAGTGACAATCATTTTCTTTACAAATTATTTGAAATGGAAGTGCCAGAAATTGAAGATAGTATTATTGAAATATCTGCCATTGCGCGTCAACCCGGTGAGCGAGCAAAAATTATTGTTCAATCTAATGACCGTCGAATTGATCCTGTTGGCGCTTGTGTTGGTATGCGTGGAAGTCGAATCCAAGCGATTGTTCGTGAGCTCAATAACGAAAAAATTGATATTGTAAACTTTAGCGAACAAGCTGAGATTCTTATTACGAGAGCTTTATCGCCTGCAACGCCAGTCAACCTTTATATTGATGATGAAAACAAACATTGTGAAGCTATTTTTGATGACGATGAGCTAAATTTTGCGATTGGTCGAAACGGAATGAATATCAATTTAGCGTCTCGTATCACAGAGTATCGCATTGATGCGTATGGTCGGAATGATTATGAACGAAAGCAAGCAGATCAAAATACCGATTTGATAGAGATACCAGGCATATCGGCTACGGCTGCAAAAAATCTTGCTACAGTTGATGTGCATACCATTTCAGATTTGACAGAATCAGACGAAAGCGACTTATTAAATGCTAAAGGTGTGAGTGAGAGTTTGCTAGAGAAAATTTATACAGCTGTGGAAGCATTTATTGAACGTGAAATTCCGCAAGATGAAGATGACTTACCAAGCGACATTGTCGATATCGCGCTGGATTCAGAGGGAAAGTCCGAAGCTGAAAATAATGAAAATATAGAAGAAGAGGTTAAGTAAACGAATGGCAAAAGGTGTAAGAATATTTCAAATTGCCAAGGAATTAAATATCTCCCATACTGATATTTTATCCTTTCTAAAAACACAAAATATCCAAGTGGGGAGCCATATGTCTCCTGTCGATGATGACGTTTATCAAGTCATTATTGCAGAATTTGCCAAGGATAAAGCAAATGTTGAGCGTTTTCGAAAGGAGCAAGTTCGCAAAGAAATTCATGACACACGACTTAAGGTAGAGCAAAAAGACCA
This sequence comes from Fidelibacterota bacterium, assembly GCA_018671775.1. Taxonomy (GTDB): domain Bacteria; phylum Fidelibacterota; class Marinisomatia; order Marinisomatales; family UBA1611; genus JABHGY01. Next base: position 8,833 of record JABHGY010000060.1, on the reverse strand, counting down.
CAAAAAACTTCAGATATTATCTTTATCAAAACAACGAGAATTAGAAAAAGCTGAGAAGGAAATTGCCCTAAAGCAAGCGGAAGAAAAAAAACGTGCAGAAGTTGAAAAGGAAAAAGAAAAGGCATCTCTAGAAAAACAAGAAGCTAAAGAAAAAGCATCTCAGGAAGAAAAGAAGACTAAAGAAACGGAATCAAAAAATAAACTGCGATTAAAGAAAACAGTTTCGATGCCAAAGAAGAAATTAAGAAAAATATCACTCGCAGATATAAAATCTGAAATAGGGCTTTCAAGTAAAAATGGTCCAGGGAAAAATAGAAAGAAGGAAGTTGTCCAAAAAAGTGTAAAAGATGCTATCCGTCAAACAATGGCGAAAATGGACACTAAAATAAAGAAAAAGACTTATAAGAGGTCAAGTAAAGAAGAAGAAGATGTAGAAGTATCACCTGATACGCTTACGCCCATCAAAATTTCTGAATTTTCAAGTGTAGAAGAAGTAGCAAAACATTTTTCAGTTACGCCAAGTGATGTGATTCAAAAATGTATTGGTTTAGGTATGTTAGCAACAATTAATCAAAGATTAGATTGGGATGTTATTGAATTGCTATCAGAAGATTTCGGTTTTATTGCTGAAAAAATGAAAGATGTTGGTGAAGAACTATTTTCGATGGAAGACTCTGAGGAAGATATGGAAAATGCGGTTCCTCGCGCTCCCATCGTGACCGTGATGGGACATGTTGATCATGGAAAAACATCTTTGTTAGATTATATCAGGAAAGAAAATGTTGTCTCTGGTGAATCTGGTGGTATTACTCAGCATATTGGTGCTTATAAGGTGGATGTTGGAGATGAAAAATTTATTACATTTTTAGATACACCGGGTCACGAAGCTTTTACGGCTATGCGCGCAAGAGGGGCACAAGTGACTGACGTTGTTGTGCTTATTGTTGCTGCTAATGATTCTGTAATGCCACAAACCATTGAAGGCATTAGCCACGCAAAAGCGGCAAATGTGCCATTGATTATAGCCATTAATAAAATGGATGTTCCAGGTGCAGATCCAGAGAAAGTGCGGCGAGAATTGTCTGAGCACGACGTTTTGGTCGAGCAATGGGGCGGAAAAGTCCAATCCGTTGAAATCAGTGCAAAAACAGGAGCAGGAATTGACGAATTAATGGACTCTCTCATTCTTGAAACTGATGTCTTAGATCTTAAAGCAAATCAAAAAACTTTAGCAAAAGGAAGCATTATTGATTCAAAGCTTGATCGCGGATTAGGTCCGGTAGGTACTGTATTAGTCCAAAAGGGTGTTCTTAGAGTTGGTGATCCATTTCTTTGTAGTGATTTCTCAGGAAAAGTAAAAAGTATTATGAATGAACGTGGGGAACGCCTACAAGAAGCCTTTCCCTCTGATGCGGTTCAAATTCAAGGTTTTGATCAAGTGCCTCAATCTGCTGACATGTTTAGTGTGGTTGAAAACGAAAAAGATTTAAAGCGTATTGCCTCAGAACGTCAGCGCGTTCGAAGAGAAATAGAACATAAGAAAATCGCATTTTCACTTGATCATATGTCTTCCTTAATTGCAGAAGGTACGATGAAAAATCTTCCAATTATCGTCAAGGGTGATGTGGATGGTTCTATTGAAGCTTTATCAGAGACATTAGAAAAAATGAATACAGATGAAGTAGGCATTAAAGTTATCCATAAGGCGGTAGGCATGGTCACAGAATCTGATGTTTTATTAGCGGAAGCCTCAAAAGCTGTGATTGTTGGATTTCATGTTCAGGTCAGTTCAAATGCAAAATTGCAAGCGAAACAGGCGGGTGTTGACATTCGAACTTACAATGTTATCTATCAAGCTGTTGATGAATTGAAGCTAGCCTTAGAAGGGTTGTTAGAGCCAGATAAAGTGGAAGAAATGTTGGGGCAAGCCATTGTTCAAGAGCAATTCAAAATCCCAAAGATTGGTTTTATTGCTGGATCAAAAGTGACAGAAGGATTGATTATTCGAAATGGAAAAGCACGTGTGATTCGTGATGGTGAAGTCGTTTGCGAAGGATTGATTAATTCCTTGAAACGATTTAAGGATGATGCAAAAGAAGTGAAAGAAGGCATGGAATGTGGTATTGGTGTGGATGGCCTTAAAAAGTTTCTTCCTGGCGATATCATTCAAGTCTATGAAATCCGAGAAGTTAAACGGAAATTAGAAACGAGTTGAAATCACAAAAACCGTATAAAAGAACAGATCGCGTTGGGAATCAAATTCTAGATATTTTAGGTCAAGTTCTCTTTAAATATATAGATTTATCTCATATCGGATTTGTAACCTTTACCCATGTTGACATTGCGCCAGATTTCAGAACTGCTAAAGTATTTTATAGTATATTAAATCCAAAAATTGATCTCAAAAAAGCTGACATTGAAATTAATCAAAGACGAAAGGCTTTTAAAAAATTTATGAGCCCTGAATTGACCATCAAACATACACCTGATTTGAAATTTCATTACGACCCTTCCATGGAGTATGGTGAAAAAATAGATCGATTATTACATAATATTGATCCGAACGATGAGCATGCTGATTAATATTAGAAAAGAAGCAGGTTGGACCTCTTTTGATGTGGTTAGAAAAATTCGTGGCATTACAGGTGAAAAAAAGGTAGGCCATGGTGGAACGCTAGATCCCTTTGCAGAAGGTGTTCTAATCATTGGAACAGGAAAACATACCAAAACTTTATCCTCCGTTTCAAATACACACAAAAGTTATGAAGCTGTCATCAAGTTAGGTGAGGAAACGGATACACTTGATACAGAAGGAAAAATCATTAAAAGTGCACCTATCCCAGATTTATCACATGATACTATTCAGACCGTGTTACGCTCATTTCTTGGAATACAAATGCAAATACCGCCCATGTATTCAGCGAAAAAAGTGAAGGGGAAGCGGCTTTACAAAATGGCACGAGAAGGAAAAACTATCGAAAGAGAGCCTGCTGAAATCACAATTAATAAAATTGAATTAATCAATTTTTCAAATGATAGAATTACATTTTCTAGTAATTGCTCAAAAGGAACTTACATTCGAGTTTTAGGAAGTGATATTGCGAAAAAATTGGGAACGGTTGGATATTTAATCGAGCTTGTTCGAACAGATGTAGGTGATGTTAATATTAAAGACACATTAACGATTCAAGAATTTCAGGAAAAATGGAAGTCTATCAGTCTATAGAATCTTGCCCTGAACTGGATAATTCTGTTCTGACAATTGGCTCTTATGATGGTCTGCATCGTGGACATCATGAAGTGGTTCGTAATGTTGTTTCTCATGCGAAAGCGCTGAAAACACAATCGATTGTTGTTACGTTTGACCCACATCCTAGGCACTTGTTGGATCCACCCGCAGATAAATGGCCTTTAATTATGAGTATGGATCAAAAAATAAAGGTTCTACAATCGTTGGATGTGGATATTGTATTGGCTATCCCTTTTACAAAACCCTTTTCAAAAACAACAGCTCAATTGTTTATGGACCATATAATTTTACCCAAATTAAATCCAAAAAAAATAATCATTGGTTATGATCATCATTTTGGTTTCAAAAGAGAAGGAACGCCAGCATTTTTATCAGCTTATTGCCACAATCACCAAATTGATATAGATATCATGAAACCAATCAAAGATGAAGATATTGTGATTTCTAGTTCTCGCATTAGAGAATTAATTTTATCTGGATTTATTAGGCGCGCGAATTATGAGTTAGGATCTATTTATGGAATAGCAGGTCGTGTGTGTCAAGGTTCAGGACGAGGAAAAGGCTTAAACTTTCCTACTGCAAATATCCAGCCCATTGAGAAAAATCAACTTTTGCCCAAGCCAGGTGTTTATTTTGTGAGAGGAAGGATTATTGGACTTAGTCCCTTCGGTATGTGTAACTTTGGCATTCGACCAACGTTCGATGAGCAAGAACTTGTAATTGAAGTTCACTTTTTTCAGGAGCAGTTGGATGATATATATGATAAGATCATCATGGTTGAATTTTTAGAACGGATACGAGATGAGAAAAAGTTTCCTTCCCCAAATAAATTAATAGAACAATTAAAAAAAGATAAAGCCCGATGTTTAGAACTTCAGGCCAAATACGAATAAAGGAGCAATAATATGCCATTAACAAAAGAAGAAAAAACTGAAATCGTCGGTCAATTTGGAAAAGACGGAAACGATTCAGGATCAGCAGAAGTGCAAATTGCACTTTTCACAAAAAGAATTCGTCAGTTGACGGAACATGCAAAAGTGCATAAAAAAGATCACCATACTAAACGAGGTTTAGTGCAGTTGGTATCTCAGCGTAAAAAGATGCTGAAATACCTGGTGAAAACAAATCCAGATTCCTATGTAAAAACCATTAAGGATTTAGGAATTCGTGGATAAGAACAAACAAAGAAAAGAAAACAAGAAAGAAGAAGAAAAGAAAATGATAAGAAAAGAAATGAATCTTGCAGGCAGGACGCTTGCAATTGAGACAGGAGAAGTAGCACGTCAATCAGATGGATCCGTAATGGTCTATTATGGAGATACAACCGTCTTGGTCGCAGTGAATGCTGCGAAAACAGCAAGAGAAGATATTGATTATTTCCCTTTACAGGTTGAATATAGAGAAAAACATTATGCGGGTGGAAAAATACCAGGTGGATTTTTTAAGCGTGAAGCACGTCCATCAGAGCACGAAGTTTTAACAAGTCGTCTCACAGATCGCCCCATACGTCCTTTGTTTCCAAAAGGATTTAAAAACGAAACACAAATTATGATTACGGTATTAAGTAGCGATGGTGAAAATATGCCCGATGTTTTGGCAGGTGTTGGTGCATCGGCAGCATTAAGTATTTCGTCTATTCCATTCAATGGTCCTATTGCGACTGTTCGTGTTGGAAGAAAAGGAGATGAATTTATTCTGAACCCCACTCGAACAGAAATGGGAGAATCCGATTTAGAATTGATTGTTTCAGGGAATGAAGCTGCGGTAGTTATGGTTGAAGGTGAAGCAGAGGAATTACCTGAAAATACCATATTGGAAGCATTAAATTTTGCTCATAAGCACATTAAAACACTGATTGATTTCCAAAAGGAACTTATTGCTGCTTGCGATGTGACAAAAAGAGAGTTGGATTTACCTTCTGAAAATGAAGCGCTTTCAAAAGCGGTTATGGACAAAGTGGGGAATAAGATTACTGAGATTGTTAAGGTTGTAGATAAACATGAAAGAAATGATGCTAAGTCAGTTTTAGTAGATGAAGTGAAAGAATCCCTTGCAGAATCTTTTCCTGATATGGAGAAAGATATATCTGCCATTATTGGGGATGAATTCAAAGCAGGATTTCGTGAACGCATTTTAGCTGAAGGTGTGCGGAGTGATGGACGTTCAACGACGGAGATTCGCCCGATTACGATTAAGCCGAAATTCTTGCCCAGGACTCATGGATCTGCCTTATTTACTCGTGGCGAAACCCAAGCATTGGTTGTAACAACGCTTGGCTCTAAACGTGATGAAATGATTGTAGATAGCATGGATGAAGATTATAAGAAGAATTATTATCTTCATTACAATTTTCCTCCTTATTGTGTCGGTGAAACTGGTAGAATTGGCTTCACGAGCAGACGCGAAATTGGGCATGGTAATTTAGCGCAACGGGCATTAAAACCGGTTATGCCAAACTATGATGATTTTCCATATACACTTAGACTTGTCTCTGAAATTATGGAATCGAATGGTTCCTCTTCAATGGCTTCAGTTTGTGGTGGATCTGTTTCAATGATGAGTGCAGGTGTCCCGCTAAGAGAACATGTTTCTGGGATTGCAATGGGACTCATTACAGATGGAAAACGTCATGCAGTTTTGAGTGATATTCTTGGGATGGAAGACCATTTAGGCGATATGGATTTTAAGGTTACAGGATCCAGTAAAGGAATTACTGCGATTCAGTTAGATCTTAAAATTGAAGGCATTTCTTTTGAATTGCTCACAGAAGCACTTGAGCAAGCGAAAGAAGGTCGGATGCATATTATTGGTCTCATGAATGAAGCGATCCCTGAAGCGGGTGAGCTATCAGATTTTGCACCAAGAATCTTAAGCATGCAAATCAATCCAGAAAAAATTGGTGCTTTGATTGGACCTGGTGGAAAAAATATCAAAAAGATCATTGAAGATACAGAATGTGAAGTGAACGTAGATGATGATGGAACTGTTACCGTTGCTGGTGCTGATGCAGCAAAATGTAATGATGCGCTTGAATTAGTTCGTGCCATTACATTTGAGCCAGAAGTGGGAATGGAATTTGAAGGTAAGGTTACACGTCTCATGACGTTTGGTGCTTTTGTTGAATTCGCTCCAGGTCGCGAAGGTTTAGTTCATATCTCTGAATTAAATTGGGCGAGAACGGAGCGAGTAGAGGATGTATGTAAGCCAGGTGATTCTATGAAAATCAAACTTATGAAGATTGATGATCAAGGGCGACTCGATTTCAGTCGGAAAGCCTTAATGGAAAAGCCAGAAGGTTGGACACCACCACCACCACGGAAACCGCGAGATAATCGTGATGGTGGAAAACGTCCGTTTAGAAAGAAAAGATTCTAAACTAGGTGAAGATAGGCGTTCCAAAGGAAATAAAAATCCATGAAAACCGTGTGGCTTTAACGCCACACGGGGCTCTTGAGTTAATTAAAGCTGGGCACGAAGTTTTTGTTGAAACAAAGGCGGGGGTTGGAAGTGGCTATTTTGACTCAGATTACGCTGATTTAGGTGTAAGCGTTGAATCAGATGCAAAATCAATTTTTGATTGTGCTGATATGATAGTAAAAGTCAAGGAGCCTCAAGATATTGAGTTAGAAATGATCCGAAAGGGTCAGATTATTTTTACTTATTTCCATTTTGCTTCTTCTCAGTCCCTAACGGAGAAATTCATTCAGTCGGGAGCAAGTGCTGTCGCTTATGAAACCATCATGTTAGCGGATAAATCATTACCTCTTTTGGTTCCTATGAGTGAAGTCGCAGGGAAAATGTCTGTGCAAGAAGGCGCTAAATTTCTTGAAAAATCAAAGGGCGGGCGTGGTATTCTTTTGGGTGGTGTGCCTGGGGTTGCTCCTGCGAATGTGATGATTATTGGTGGTGGCATTGTTGGAACGAATGCGGCTTGGATTGCTTCTGGTTTAGGTGCAACCGTTTTTATTCTTGATAATAATTTGAATCGATTACGATACTTAGATGAAATTATGCCGGCGAACGTGAATACAATTTTCAGCAATCATCATAATATCGAATCTCTTTTGCCGGAAACAGATTTATTGGTTGGCGCAGTGTTAATTCCTGGTGCAAAAGCCCCAAGTCTAGTGTCTAGAAAAATGCTGAGTCTCATGAGAAAGGGCAGTGTGATTGTAGATGTAGCAGTTGATCAAGGTGGTTGCGTTGAAACCTGCAAACCAACAACGCATGAAGATCCTACTTATGTTGTAGATGGTGTTGTCCATTATTGTGTGGCGAACATGCCAGGAGCTGTGCCGTTTACGTCAACGATTGCACTGACGAATGCTACCTTTCCTTATCTAAGTAAATTGGCGAATCAAGGTCTTGAAGTATCCATGAAAAATGATGCATCCCTTTTGGTGGGCTTAAATATCTACGATGGAAAAGTCACTCACAAAGGTGTTTCGGACGCATTTGAATTAGAGTTTCACAAACCAAACTCAGTGTTTTAATAATCAAATAATTCATTTCATTCTACTTGTGAATGATGGGTTTCTTCCCTTAATTTAAAGTATTGCTTTAACTCTAAACCTAAGTAAATACGATGAGACCTAAAATACAAAAATTATATTACTCCATTGGGGAAGTAGCAGAGCTGACTCAATTAAAAGCCTATGTACTGCGATATTGGGAAACGGAATTCAAACAATTGAAACCTCCAAAAAATCGTGCAGGAAATCGTACCTATCGTCAAAAAGATATTGATACATTGCTTGAAATCAAAGATTTATTATATAAAAAGAAATTTACAATTGAGGGTGCACGATCAGTTTTAAACAAGGGCATGGATTCAGATATACCTGCGTCTTCTGTTGGTTCCACTGATAAGCAAAAAGTTGTATTTGGAAAAATCAGAGAAGAATTAGAATCTATTTTAAATATTATTCAAAATTAAATTCGGGGCGTGGCGCAGTCCGGTAGCGCACTTGGCTGGGGGTCAAGTGGTCGCAGGTTCAAATCCTGTCGCCCCGACACACCGACGGGAACGTTGATTAATAGAGAGAAAAGGGTAGTGAACTACCCCTTTTATATTTCTTGCCGAAAGTATGAATCAATGTAAAACAATTCAAAGGGGATGTAAAATGGGGATACTTTTGTGGGGATATAGTTACCCCATAATCATAATTTGAAAATGGCTAAAATAATAAAAATAAACAAAGCCGAAAAAATGAGCGATTATTGGGTAAGGATTGAGTACGATGGTGGTGTCGCTGAATTGCCAATTATTGAGCATAAAATTGGGAGAGTCCTGCTTGGAGTATTTCATTTATTCCATGCGAACACTAAAAAAACCTTTTTGGCTGCCAGCGGGTATAGAAAAGACGGGAATGAGCCATTAATTAAACTTGGATATCTATTGTTCAACGGTGGAGACGATGGTGTATTATTCGAAACAGAAGAAGATGGTTATAAATGGATGCCGGACGGGTATGAAGAATGGATAAAAGGCAGGGATAAATATTGCGCCGACAATTACGACGATGGTCTTGGCAAGACAACGAAAGAAATATATAATAAAATAATAGAATTGGAGGATTAATA
>JABHGY010000059.1 GCA_018671775.1 Fidelibacterota bacterium | reverse complement strand
TTACAGATCCAAATGGTGCGACCTTAGATAGTGTCGTTGTATTATCGGGTAGTGTGTCTGATACGACTAGTTCTGACGGTGTATATACACTTTGGAACCTTGAGACAGGTAATCAGACAGTTACTTTTCAGCGTGCGGGTTTTTATACAGAAATGGTCGATACATCTGTACTTGCGCAAGCAGATCCAACGATTTTGGATTATGTTTTGAGTCCAGACATGCCTAGTCCTGTTGGATTATCAGCAAGTCCAAATGACCATTCTATAGATTTATCTTGGAAGACTCCAGGAAATGGTGAAGAAATGTTTTTTCAATATGATGATGGTGTTCTTGAAAATGCATTTTATTTTTATACAAGTTATGAAGAAGGAACCGCTCATGGTATGCGGTTTGATGTTGGAGGAGGTTTTGATCTCATGGCGGCCTCTGTCAAAATTCTTTCTGAAGGTGACAATTATTGGCCTTGGCCCGATGAGACACATGGACCGATTCGAGTTTTAGTTTTTGATGATAATAATGGCGTCCCTGGTAATTTGTTACACGATGAAGAAACGGTTGCAGAAAATGGCTGGGCAACCATTTATCCAAATGTAGGTGGTTTGAATGGGTCTGTGTATATAATTGCATCCCATGCTGGCGATTGGTCAGTAGAGGGAGATCCTGAAGGCTTTGGAGTTGATGGTGCTGTCGATTATCCAGATAACATGTATAATTATCAGGATGGTGTTTGGACTACAGGTGATGGCTTAGGTTATGGTGGCGATTACATGATGGCTGTTCAGGTGATGTCTTATGGTGGAGCCAGGACTATTTCTTATGCTTCCCTAGACAATGAATTGAATATTGATTTTGTTCATGGTGCCAGTACCGTAGATTTGACACATATGTCATCTATGCAAAACCCATCTCCAAGCTCTCCTGTTTTTAATTCGACCTTTGCTTCAAATTTTAATCGTGAAGATCAATTGGTGGAATATAAGGTGTACGAAGTAGGTGAAAGTGATGCTACATTGGTCGCAACCACAACGGATACATTTGCAACAATCACTGTAGCTGCGAACTATGTGGAATATTGTTTTGCGGTAAAAGCAGTTTGGAATACAGATGATTATGGCACGATAGAATCAGATGCATCCAATACATCTTGCACTGTTCCGTTCACTTCTGGTGATGCTGATTTTGATAGTGATGTGGATGTTTCAGACTTACTTTCTGTTGTTGATTTTATCTTAGAAGAAACGACTCCATCTGATGATCAATTTAGAAATTGTGATATTAATATGGATGATGAAATCAATATATCCGATGTGGTCATGATGGTTGATATCATGTTTGGCGGTACTGCAGCACGAATTGCTGATTACGATCCTTCAGTGATGGCATACGTTGATTTGATTGGTGATATTTCAGACGGAAAATTATGGTTGAATGTAGATTACGATCAGATGATGAGAGGTGTTCAATTTGAGCTTACCTACGATCCGAATTTAATTGCAGTGCATAGTCCTCAGCTAACGATGATTCAAGATAATATCATGATGACAAGTTCAGAGAAAAAAGATGGGATAATTTCTATCCTGATTGCAAATCTCTCTGGAGGCGGAATTAATAAAGACGGCGATGAATTACTTTATTTCCCTATTGAGTTCCTTGGGAATAAAGTTGAAGTGGCTAATATTAAATTAGACAATATTGGTATCGCTGATGCAAAAGGTGATTTGGCGCCAACGGTTGCAAGAGGTGCTTCAGCAGATTTCAAAATTCTTCCTGGGAAATACGCTTTACATCAGAATTTTCCGAATCCATTTAATCCTGTTACAGAAATTCAATTTGATCTTCCAGAGGATAGTCGTGTAGAATTGGCTATTTACAATTTGATGGGTCAGAAAATTAATACATTGATTTCTGGAGATATGACACCTGGTTTCCATACTTTTAAATGGAATGGAAAAGATTATAGTGGACAAGCTGTTTCTTCTGGAATGTATTTCTATTCACTGTCATCTAAAGGGTTTAAATCAACTCGAAAGATGCTTTTATTGAAATAATCTAAAAAGTAAATCTTGATAAAAAAGCCCTTTAATTTTGATTGAAGGGCTTTTTTATTTTGGAACCTTCTGGGAATATGGATCATAGAATGGAGCAAAAACAAAAGGTAAAATAATGAAAAAATATTTGATTTTAACGATGTTCTTCGTTTCATTTGCATTTGCACAGAATTCTGTTGTCCAACAATTTAGTAAAGCTTTTGCAGATGTGGCAGAAAAAGCAAATCCTGCAGTGGTTACCATTATTACGAACAAAGTCATCAAAATGCAAGCTTTCGATAGAAACAATCCATTCC
>JABHGY010000058.1 GCA_018671775.1 Fidelibacterota bacterium | reverse complement strand
CTTTGTTCTGCAAAGCAAATTACAGACCTACTAGGAACTACTGAGGTTAAATCTTCAGACTACAATACGGTTCGTGCTTTAGCTTCTGGACAGATTGATACTTTCTTGGGCTTTAAGTTTGTTCGTACTGAGCGTTTGGCTGTTGCTTCAAGCATCCGTTCTTGCCTTGCATATACTGAGTCAGGTCTTGGTCTAGCAGTAGGTCAGGATATCACTACTCGTATTTCAGAGCGTGATGACAAGAACTATGCAACTCAAGTATTCCTATCAATGATCATCGGTGCTACTCGTGTCGAAGATGAGAAGGTAGTGGAGATTGGTGCTTTAGAGTCATAAGCTGTAATTGGGGGGAGGAGGGTTATATTCCCTCCCCTCCTGAATAATTTATTATGGAGTGATATATGGCTACAGAAGTCTCAATATGTTCTAATGCGCTGAGGAAATTAGGAGACGATCCTATTACTTCATTATCGGATAATACAGAGCGAGCTAGACTCTGTAATGCGTTTTATGAGCCTATAAGAGATTCAGTAACCAGAGCGCACTCTTGGAATTTTGCGATTCGTAGGCAAGCACTAAGTAGATTAACTTCTACTCCAGCTTTCACATATGCCTATGAATATACCCTGCCAACAGACCCTTATTGTTTGCGTGTATTATCAATGCAGACTAATGATCTTGATTTTAAGGTAGAGGGTCGTAAGCTATTAACCAACGAAGGTGAAGCTAAGATACTTTATATTGGTAAAATAACAAGTCCTGCTGAATTTGATGCTTTATTCACAGAGGCATTAACTGCAAGGTTAGCGGCAGAACTTGCTTACTCAATCACAGGAAGTAACTCACTTACATCTCAAATGTGGGAGATGTATGAGCTGAAGTTAAGAGAGGCTAGAGGAGCTGATGGCTCAGAAGGATCATTAGATAGTATCGTAGCAGATACCTTTACTGGCTTCCGCTTGTAATGGCTAGAGTTCATCCATTTCAATCTAACTTCACGGCAGGGGAGCTTAGTCCTCGACTGGAAGGGCAGATAGACTTTAAGAAGTACTTTAATGGCTGTAGCGTTCTGGAGAATATGAGCGTATATCCTCACGGTGGGGCTGTTCGTAGGGGGGGATCGTATCATGTTGCAGAGGTTAAAGATTCCGCAGATACAGGAAGATTAATCCCTTTTGAATTTAATGTCACACAGGCTTATGTGTTAGAGTTTGGCGATCAGTATATTAGATTCTATAAAGATAATGGTCAGATATTAAGTGGAGGCAGTGCTTATGAGGTCGCTTCACCATATTTAGATAGTGAATTATTTGAGCTACATTTTGCACAGTCAGCAGATGTTATGTATATATGTCATAGCAATCACGCACCGAGAAAGTTAAGTCGTACAGGTCATACAAGTTGGACTCTAGCTACGCCTACATTTACATGGGCAGGAACTTCTCCTTGGGATGCCACTAATGGCTACCCTAGAACAGTATCATTCTATGAGCAGAGACTGTTCTTTGCAGGAACTTCCGCTAATCCTCAGACAATCTGGGGGTCACAAACAGCAGACTATGAGAACTTCGATCAAGGCACAGGTCTTGATGATCAGTCAATGGAATATGCTATTGCAACGAATAGAGTCAATGTAATCAGATGGTTACAGCCTAGTAGAGATTTAATTGTGGGTACGGCAGGTGGTGAATTTAAGATAGGAAGACCATCAGGTGAGCCGCTTACTCCATCTAATATAATGATCACTCAGCAGACTACTTACGGTAGTTGGACTGCACCTCCTATACAGGTAGGTAGCTCAATTCTTTTCGTCCAAAGAGCTAGAAGAAAGTTAAGAGAGTTTGGGTATAATTTCCAGAATGATGCTTATATCGCACCTGATATGACACTTCTATCGGAGCATATTACGGAAGGTTATCTGCAAGATGCAGAGTATCAGCAAGAGCCAGACTCTATTGTTTGGGCGTGTACGGCAGATGGTAAGTTGCTAAGTATGACTTATGAGCGACCAGAAGATGTTGTAGCTTGGTCACGACATAGTATTGGAGGAGCAGACTCTAAAGTTGAAAGTGTAACAGTAATAACAACTGCAACATCAGATCAAGTTTGGCTATTAATAAGTCGAACTATCGGTGGGGTAACAAAGAAGTATGTAGAATATCTTGACCCAGAGATTAATGTAGATTCTGGTTTAACAGGTACAGTATCTGGCGCATCGGCAACTATCTCAGGACTATCTCATTTAGAGGGTGAGACAGTTAAGGTTGTTGTTAATGGTGCAGTATTTCCAGATCAAGTTGTTAATGGTGGCGCAGTAACACCATCTATACCAGATTCTTGGGGAAATGTTAATGTGGAGGTAGGATTAAGCTATACTTCTACATTAAAGACAATGAGAGCAGAGGTAGGGTCTCAGGCAGGTAAAGCACAAGGTCGTAAAAAGAGATGGAATGAAGTTCAAGTAAGATTACTGAACTCTACAGGAGTTACGATTAATGGAGATTCAATGTCATTTAGAACATCAGCAGATGCGATGGATGAAGGTTTAGGACTCTTCTCTGGAGATGTCAAGGTAACTAATCTTGGCTGGGATAGAGATGGATATATTGAAGTTAAACAGGAGCAGCCACTACCAATGACGATTCTAGGAATTCATGGTACGCTGAATACGGTGGATTAGATGGGAGCAGGACTAGCAGCAGCAGGAGCAGGACTAGCAGTAGCAGGTGGCATTATTGGAGCTAGAGGAGCTACAGAAGCAGGTAATGCAGCCTATAAGCAAGGGCAGATACAGTATGGTCAAGAGCTACAAAGAAGCCATTATGAAGCCAAGGTATTGCAACGCCAAATGCTTGAACAGCTCCATACGCAAATGGCACAATGGGGTGGCTCTGGAGCATCGGTAGGCGTTGGATCGCCTGTCACTAATATGATGAAGACAATTAATGATCTTGAAGAGGATAAGACTCATATCCTCAGAGAAGGCCAGAAAAATGCTTGGCTATTATGGCAAGCAGGATCAGATAAGCAATTAGCAAGTCAGTACCAAGCAACCACTTCGCTATTATCTGGAGCAAGTAGCGCAATGGGTG
>JABHGY010000057.1 GCA_018671775.1 Fidelibacterota bacterium | reverse complement strand
TCATCCTCATCCTCATAATCTTCATCGTCGTAATAATCTGAAGCGTAGGCATAAGGATTATAAGCATACGGATTTTCTTCTTCCGCTTCTTCTAATTCTTCTTGTGCTTGTTTTACAACGATTACTTTTGGATCTGCCCCTTCGGGTTGATTAAGCGCGCGACGAACTAAATCTTGTTCTTCGCTACTTAAAGTTTGTGGATCCGGGCTTACTGAAAACTGACCACGAAACAATATCCCTGTTAATACGGAAAAGAATAAAACAGCTAAAGCAATGAGAAGCCCATCTGTTTGGAACACCATACCGCCATGTATATTTGCCTTTTGACCGTAGGTCATAAAAACGCCGACAGAAATCAGCACACCAAAAAGAATGATGAGATTCCCAAGTAGAGGTGGGGGTTTACTCTCTACAACAAGCATGTAAACAACCCAACCCAAAATACCGAAAACGGCGATTATAATACTAAGAATGTTTGCACCAAGCAAAATGGCTATAAAAAAACCAACCACCGCAGATGCAGGAATTAGATACCCAATCCCGGATTTTATATTATTTGACATCATTGAAACCTTATGTTAATCTCGAATTACCGCAATGCAAATTGGTATTTTTCAAGTGTAAAATCAAGATTTTTCAATAAATGATTTTTATGGATTCTTTTTAGCTTTTCACGACAAAGATGTAAGTTCTCAGGCTAAATCTATGAAAAATAAAATCAATATCGGTGTTATCGGCACAGGACACTTGGGCCAACACCACGTGAAGCACTTTTTGGATTTACCCGAAGTCAACCTCGTGGGCATCCATGATGTAAATCCAAAACAAATGACATCCATGGAAAAACAGTATGGAGTAAAACCATTTACTTCTCTTTCGTCTCTCATCCAATCTTGTGATGCCTTGTCTCTCGTTACACCGACGGAAACACACGCAGAAGTAGCTCAAGCCTGTATTGCTTCTGGGAAACATGTCTTCATCGAAAAACCCATTACAAAAAATTTAAGAGAAGCTAACCTTTTGGTGGAAATGGCTCAAGCAAAAAACACCCTTATTCAAGTGGGACATATAGAGAGACTCAATCCAGCGATTCGTGCACTTCGTCCATTTCCTGTGGCTCCAAAATTTGTTGAGATTCAACGATTGGCTCCTTATACCATTCGAGGAACTGATGTGCCGGTCGTGCTTGACCTTATGATTCATGATATTGACATTTTACTCTCAATTGTATCTTCACCCGTTAAAAATATCCAAGCGACAGGTGTTTCTATTTTAACCGATTCTGTAGATATTGCCCATGCAAGAATTCGATTTGAAAACGGGACTGTGGCGAGCATGGTTTCCAGTCGAGTGGCACAAGATAAAGTGAGAAAAATAAAATTGTTTCAAAAAGACCTATATGCCACTATGGATTTATTATTAGGGCTCACGGAAGTCTATCAAATAAGCGATTCCGAAATAAGCGCCTCTGAAGCAAACCAAACTGCGCCTTTTGAATATCATGGGCGTAAACGATTAATTTCTTATGAAAAACCGCCAATTATAAAAGCAGATGCTTTGCGAGACGAGTTAGACAATTTTATTCAATCTATTCAGGGAAAGGCAAAGCCTATCGTTGACGGTAATGCTGGAAGAGATGCTTTGGAAATTGCACTGAATATTCAAGAAAAAATCATTCAAGATATCCACTAATTCTAGCGTGAAATAATAAAAGGAATCCCACAAATGTTTATCAACAATTTTTTATTTAAATACCGATCTTACACGCCAATTCCACTGGTTTTTACAATTATATATTTTTCTAATATTTCTTATCCGGAATGTTTTTGGGGTGCACTTTTGATTGGTTTTGGAGAGTATATCCGAATTTCTGCTGTTCGTTTTGCCGGCGGTGAAACACGAACCCTAAAAGTTGGCGCACCATCTTTATGTACCTCAGGACCCTATGCGCGAACACGAAATCCGCTATATGTAGGGAATATTATTATATATTTAGGTGTTATTACTTTGGCATCTGGGCCACAAATGTGGTTATTACTTGCGGTGTGTTTCATCTTTTTTACGATTCAATATTCATTGATTATCGCCTTAGAAGAATCAACCCTTCACGACCTTTTTGGAAGTGCATATCAAAGCTATCAAGAGAATGTGCCTTTGCTTTTTCCTCGACTTACAGCTTGGAAAAATAATGACGATCGCAAGCCAAAGTCTCTGATGAAAACACTTCGAACAGAACGACGGACCTTACAAAACCTTAGTCTTATTCTTTTGATTCTTGTTATTAAAAATATCTATTTTATTTCATGAAATATTTTCTCATTGCAGGAGAACCTTCTGGTGATCTTCATGGGGCTCAACTGATAAAAGCCATCCAATCCGTCCAATCTGATGCTGTATTTGTTGGACATGGTGGAGATAAAATGGCCAAAACGGGTATGCGTATCATAGAACATGTGGATCAACTTTCCATTATGGGGTTTACAGAAGTGCTGAAACATTTACCTCGTATGTTGAAAATTATGGGGCAAACCGTTGAGGCCATTCAAAGATATAAACCAGATCGTGTAATTTTAATTGATTACCCAGGATTTAACCTTCGTCTTGCTAAAAATATTCACCATCTTAAAATACCTATAACGTACTTCATCCTTCCTCAAGTTTGGGCATGGAAAGAAAATCGAATTAAAACCATAAAAAAATATGTAGACCAATCCCTATGTATTTTCCCTTTTGAACAAGCCTGGTTTGAAAGTCGTGGCATCTCTGCGAATTATATTGGTCACCCTTTTGTTGACCGTCCTCCTTTATCCATAAAAAAGGAAGATTATTTTGCTTCCCATGGCTTAAATCCAAAACAACCATTATTAGTTCTTTTGCCTGGAAGTCGAAAACAGGAAATAAATAGACACTGGCCCATATTTTTGGAAACAGTCACTTTATTAAAAAAGCAAAAACCAGAGTATCAATTTATTCTTGGAAAAAGTCCGCATGTTACCATTGAGCCTTGTCCTGATTTTATTAAAATAGAAAAGGATGCGCGCTTCGCTATGACTCACGGCTCCGCCGCCATTACCGCTTCTGGAACAGCAACACTGGAATGCGCCGTGGAAGACATTCCTTTAATTGTATGTTACAAGCTTTCTCGAGTTTCTTGGTGGATTACAAGATGGGCAACAAAGGTTAAATATATTTCCATGGTAAATCTTATTTTAAATCGTATGCTTGTTCCAGAATTACTACAAAAAGAGATGACAGCAGATCGCCTCTCTTCTGCTATTATTCCTTTATTAGAATCAAAATCAGCGGTGCGGAAAAAAATGTTGAACGGATTTAACGAGGTGAGAAGATCTTTAGGTCTTCCTGGTGTTTACGAACGAGCCGCAAAAGCGATCGCAGAAAGATAAATGATGAGGACCAAATTGATAGCCTTCATTACAAAATGGATTCTTAAACTATTCTATGGAACAAATACTTGGGATGTCCGTGGGGCAGAGCATTTCTTAGTATTATTGCAAAATAACAAATCTGTGATCATTTCTGCCTGGCACGGTCAACTTTTAGGTGTTTTTATGCATCTTTCAAAAACAGGAAAAGGATATTATGGCCTAACCGGAACTCACAAAGATGCGGAACTCATCACGCAGGTTGGAGAACGAATGGGTTGGGAATTTCTTCGTGGGTCTAGCAAAGAACGAGGGAAAGAAGCGTTTAAAAATATAGTGAACACCCTCTCTTCTGAATCAGTCCTTCTTGCGATTACGCCAGATGGCCCAAGTGGCCCTGCGCGGATCCCAAAACCAGGTGTGATTCGTGCGTCTCAAAAAACCAATACGGCAGTTGTGCCTGTTTCTATTCATTCAAGTCGCCATTGGACTTTTACTAATTGGGATGCTTTCTTTCTTGAAAAACCATTTGGCAAAATTTGGATTGAATATGGAGAGCCTATTTATTTTGATTCCAAACAACCTTTTGAAGAGGCCTCACAAAAATTAATCGATGCTATGGATCAAATACAAGAAAATAATTTGCATTATGCAAATAACTCAAAATAAAGAATATCTCGTATGGATTTTATTTCCTCTTGCTCTTTTTTATTGGGGGATGATTTATTGGCGTAATCTGTTTTATCGATTTGGATTTTTCATTACACGAAAACTTCCTGTCCCTGTTATAAGCGTTGGGAATATCACCGCGGGTGGAACAGGAAAAACACCAATGGTTTTAGCCCTTGCCCACAAATTGCAAAAAGAGGGCTATCGTCCTGCCATTTTAAGCAGAGGTTACGGAAGAAACACAAAAGGGGCACAAATTGTAAGCGATGGAAAAACAAACTTCAAATCCTGGGAAGCTGTGGGGGATGAACCTGCTTTAATGGCAAAAAACAGTGAAGGTATTCCCATTCTTGTGGATGAAAATCGATTTCGCGGTGGAATGCTTTTATTTGAAAAGTTTAAACCGGATCTTATACTGTTGGACGACGGATTCCAACATCGTAGTTTATTTCGAGATTTAGATATCGTTCTTATTAATGGCAAAGACACAAAAAAAACGCATAAACTTTTACCTTATGGAAGCCTGCGTGAACCCTGGAATCAACTTTCTAGAGCAGACGTGATTATCGTAACAAAAAACACATCAAATAAAAATTCCTCTTATCTAAATCGAAAATTAAATACAATAAAATCTCCAATTTACCGTAGTAATCTTCTTGTGGAAAATCACTTAAAATCCTTAGACAAAACGCAAATTATTATTTCTGAAATGAAAGATAAAAAAGCATTTTTATTTTCTGCTCTAGGTGATAATAAAAGTTTTGAAGATACGGCAAATAAAGCAGGAATAAGGATAGAGAAGAGCTACGCTTTTACAGATCATCACAAATACACAAATATAGATTTAAAACTTATTCAAAAGAAATTTATATCATCAAAATCTGATTACTTATTGACCACAGAAAAAGATATGATAAAGCTCAACAAGGATTGGTCTTCACTTCCTATTTATGCTTTAGCTGTAAAAATGACTTTGCCTGAAAACCTCGGCCTAAGCAACATGCTCGATTAAATCTGCGCCATACCCCAGGCAAAAACCACACCGACAAACGTCAACATCAATGGCCAACCTGTATTAATCAATTGCTTCGCGCTTGGGTCATAAAAAACATGAACTTGGAACTCGTGAGCCGTGGTAGCACCCCGTTCATCAATGGCCATAAAAATAAAATCATTTGCTCCCATTTGATTCTTTTTTGGCGCCCAAGTCACTAAATTTTTCTTTTTATTATATCGGGCATATTTTGGCAATCGAACAGGACGAAAAGAAATTTTATCACTATTCAAATCTTCTGCTACAAGCTTATATCGCCACGTATGTCCCGTTAGGCCAACTGGTTTTGGAATAGATAATAAAGTTGGAGGCATGTTAATATACATTTTCCCAGTTTGAATGTCTTTTCCATAGCCATCAGAAACTTGAACTTCAAAACTACTATAATTTATTTGTGCTGCTTTTGGAACCCACAAAATTCGTCCATATTTATCCATCTGCATTCCATGGGGTCCACGAAGTAAAGTGTATTCCAAATTCGCATTTTCGTTTCTATCTTCTACGCGCACTTGATACTTGTAGAGCTCTCCCACCAGTCCCATCCTTGCAGGATTCGAAACAATAGTTGGCAAATGGTTTGAATAAATTTCGTAGCTTTGTTCGTCACGGGAATATCCATCTGAAGCGATAAACGTAATTTTTTGTTTATCCACTTGATCTTTTGTGGGCGTCCATGAAATCGTTCCGGTGCGCTCATCAACTTCCATACCTTCGGGAAATTCGGAGAGTGTATATTTGAAAGGACTGAGTTTTTCTACAACAAGCCTAGGTGGCTTCCCTTTATTTCCTTGAAAAAACTCCCATAGGAAATCTTTCATTTTGATGGTTCTATCATCAATTGTTTCTAAAATAGTATATAGTCGATTATTTTCAAAGAATACAGAATGGGTGTATTTTTTTAAATTCAATCGGGATAAGAGTGTATCTGCTGGATAGTCTTTATTAAGCTTATAAATGGCTTCTGCGTTTTGCCAATCACTTATATAGCGATGAATATTTTCTAAATAAACATCATCAGAAATATTAATAGAATAAATCCGAATTTGGCTAACATCATCAATTTTTACAAGTCGATCAAAAGGTAAAAGGGCGCCTTTATTTTCATCAACAAGCATAACGCTATATTTATATTCTTCTCCCACCGTTGCGCTCATGGGCGGAATAGAGACAATATTTGTTGGTGCGTTCACAAAAAATTCACTTTCAATCGTGCGAGATTCATGCCCATCTGAAATTTCAATTTTAAGTTTTGAAAAATCTAAATTATCTTTTGTTGGGTCCCATCTTAAGCGTCCTAAATAGGGATCCATTCTCATGCCTTCCGGGAGAACATGAGCGGTGTAAACGAGCTGATCCGTTTTATTTGGATCGTCCACTTCAATTTGAAAATCCCATGTATCGCCCAAGTTTATCAAATTCATGGGTGGAGGCGCCTTACGGATAATCGGTGGGTGATTAACAAAAAGATTGACAAATTGGGTGTCAGTAGCGACGCCATGTGAAACCATAACGGTATAAGGAATGGTATCCACCTGAACTGGATTTGGCGTCCAAGACACAAGCCCACGCTTATCCATGGTCATACCATCGGGGCTTTTTAGCAATTTATACTGCACTGTTTTTTCTTTTTGTTGGCGCCAAATTTTTATAGGATAAGTATAAGGCTCTCCAACTTGCGCTTCAGCTGGTGCGTTAGATAATATCTTTATACCTGCGCGGGCAAACAGTTTAAACTCGTTTGCTTTACGGTCAAAACCATCGCTTACAACAAGTCTTATATCGTAAACATCAACATGAGAACTATCCGTTTTCCAAGATAAAATATCCTCATTGAGCATCATACCTTTTGGCGCGTTTTCTAATACGAATTGTAGTTTTGCATCTTTGTTTAAATCTCGCACAAGAGCTTGGTAAGTAAAGACGGCACCTGCAACAAATTCTGTATCAACAGGTGAGCTTAAAAATTGCGGAGGATCGTTCACATAAATCCACATTTCTTCATCTCGCGCTTCTAAAACTGGCACAACTTTGTAGGCTTCTACTTGATTACCATCGTTTATATCTGGTTCGACTATTTCATTTACTTTCATTTTCACATGAAAAGAAATAGGGAATGCATCTAATTGTTCATTTGTCGGCACCCAGCGAATAGAGCGAGTTTCATAGTGAAAAAACATTCCCTTTGGCGGAGGTCTTTCCCATCGAAAGCTATGAAATTCTTCGTTACTTTTTCGGGGAAGTTCATATACAAATTGCTCATTAGGGCTTAGAACATATCGAGGAAGTATATGCTTTGGGAGTCTTTGCCCAACGGTTTCTATCGGTTTTGGTTGTTTGGGTGTTTCTAAAGTGCGAGATATTTTTTTGGGCGCAGAAGATTGAGGCTGTTCTTTTAAAACAGAAATTTTAGACTCACCTGGCTCTAGGGCTGCTGGAATATTTTTCTTAGGCGTTTCTCCCAAATCGGTAATAATTTCAATTTCTTGTTGTGGGGATTCAGGCGTTCTATCTTGATAGGTTTCGGCAAAAACGTCAGGAAGCTGGGTCTCTTCTTCTTGAGTGTTAGACAACATTTCAGGTAATTGGTTCGCAATAAATTCCGCGGAAATAATAAATCCTTGCTCAAAGCTCTCGGACTTTTCCCCAATATTCACTGCATAAATGACGTTCTCGTTTCCATTCCATCCTGATGCTAAAATTTGTCCCGTATAATTGCCCTGTTGAACGAGGGGTATCATTGTTGAAATTTGAAAAGACTCTGAAGTCTCTGTTATCGATGTAGATAATTCATCTAAGCGACCCGATTTTCCTGAATAAAATGAAATTTGATTTAATGTGCTCGATAAAATCAATAAATCAGAATAAGTGTCTTGATCAAAATCTTCTGTAATAATTTGGCTCAACGGACCACCAGAAATAGGCAAGCGATCAAAAGCTAAAGCGGCTGGCGTCAGAGTTAAAGCAAGCATATCGCCAGAACCAAAAGGAATCACAAGATCTTGAAATCCATCAGCGTCCCAATCAGAAAGAACCATGGATCGGTGATTAATATTGCTCAATCCTTGATATGTTTTTTTAATCAAAGCGCCCGCATCAAAAACACCACCCACATTATAAAATGCTTGGGCTTTCAGCACATTTCCTTCTGGGCTAATCGCAATTAAATCATCATAGCCATCTGAATCATAATCTACAACACCAGCATATAATAAGCCTGAACCGACCAAAAGATCATTTGGGCGGATTTTTTTAATGACGGATAGGTGTGTGTTTTCATCCATACCTACAAAAGCAAATCCACGAAATGGGCTTCCTAAGGCAAGAACAATTTCTTGAACGCCATCTGCGTCCATATCAAGTAAAGCAAAATTATTACACCTGAGCGATTGACCTTGTTTCCCAATGTCTAGTGTTGCAATCGGAAGCTCTGAAAAAGTTTCCCCGTTCCAATCATACACGGCAATAAAGACATGAGGCGATGCATTATCTCCTAATCGGGAAAGGTTCATTACTGTGATAAGATCGGGAAATCCGTCGCCCTGAATATCGCCAATCATCGCATTTACAAAATAACCGTCCATTTCGGAAGGGGGTGAAAATTCCCATTTTTTAACTTGATACCCATCCTCGTCTAATTCGTAATATTCAACAGTAGAGGGAAAATATTCATCTACCGGATTTAAGCCGAGGGCAATAAACTCTAACCATTTATCCCCGTCTAAATCATAAGTACCGTCTAAGTGAATAAGCTTTTGAGACTGGCCAAAGCTCAAATGGAGAGCTAATAGAATGAACAGGGGGATTTTTTGAAATGACATCAAAGGATTTTTGTTATTAATGTTCGGGTGAAATTTGATTTGATGTGTCAATAACGCTGGATTTAAACGTATTCTCCAGTTCGTCTCCTTCTCCCGTTTTGAGCGAATCAAAATTCTCCAATACTGATTGTTCTTGTTCGCTTATATCAGGCAAAGATATGATTGTTGTAGTATCTGAAAAATCACCAACTTGTGATGTCGAAATTGATTCTAAATTCTCTTGAGAAGAATCTTTTGAATCAATGGCTTCTATTGGAGAATCGGGGTTAGGAAGAAGATCTTCTGTCTCCTCTAATTTTGGATTTATTGAAGATTCTGCATTTAGTGAATCAGGATCAGGGACATGGCTCTGATCGGCTCGAATTGGAATTTTTGGATTTTTCAGCCCTTTTAATTCTTCTGGTGGAGATGGAGCGATTGATATGGGCTGGATTTTTTCGAAAGGCTGCCAAAGTGGTTCCTCAAATGTTCCATCTTGAAGTAATCGGATTTTCAAAGAATCTGGGAAATCTTCCTCAATTAATCTAGAAAACATTACAGCAGGATCAATGTTTCCTCTCAAATCAAACTCGGTTGTAACTTGCTTTGAACCATTTTCTCTCACATTAACTTCACCACGAATCGCTTGCAATTCGCCCTGATCAAGAAACACAAGTAAAGATTGTGCTGGATTCGAAGGACTTGTTGCTGATAAATAAATACCATGTGTTTGAGCGCTCATGGTTGTATCATCATCAAATGAAAACCGGATTAATTGATCTGTAAAGTTTTTACCAATCGCAGAAGGAAACCCTTCGAAAAAATATTCAGGGAATTCAAATAGCTTGGGATTAAAAACACTGGGTTCATAAGATTGATTTATAGAATCTTTTGAGGGGCTAATGGAGAGATAAACAACATTTGTTTGTAAATCATGCACCATGGAAATAGTGGTAATGCTGTCTAGCCTTGCCTTGCGAAGGGAATATGCATAATCATAAACAGTTCCTCTTTCCAAGTGTGCTATATTAGCAGAAATATTGTGTAATATATGGCTTGGCTTCCCTTGGTGAGGCATGGCGTGTGCGCCCACCCCAAAAGGAGATTCGCCATCAAAAATAAATCGTTTCGTATTTTCTTGGATGGGAGTCATAACTTGCGCAAAATATAAATCAATAGATTTAGGGTCTAAACTGGGCAAGATTTCCAAATTTTCATCGCCTTGAGTCTGCTGTTTAATTGAATCTTTTACTTCTTGAAAAAACACAGATAGCCCCTTATCTAGCGCTGGAATCTTTTTCTTCTCGTTCGGAGGCAAAATTGGATTTTCGGGAATCAAATCTGCTTCTACAATGTCAATTTTGTCTCTATTTGATTGTAATTCGGATTCACCTAAAGTCATTTCAGATAAAATTTTTGGGACCTTGGTTAACGCTACTGTCGCTTGTTCTTTGTCATTGTTTGCTTGATTTATAAAGTCTGCAAGCGTCACGCTCTGCTTTATGTTTTTTTCTTCCTCTATCAATTTTTTATAAAATGCGGATGGATTGGTTTCCGTAAAATGAGCCATTTCACCATCCGGGCATTGGCTCAGAGAAAATGCTTCCCCATCAAATTGAAGAAATTCAACATCGCCAGAATCAAAAGGGAGGACGACTTTGTTCCCTTTGCTATTGGATAAAAAGCTCACGCGCCCATTTAAAAGTTGGCCTCTCGCTTCTGAAATTAAAACATCCGAAGCCGTTTCTTCAAAATTGGTCCCATTAAAAATGGCTACTTTTAGCGTGTTGCGCTCTTTAGAAATTTGTAATAGATAATCTTGATTTTTCAAACGGTAAACATTAGAGACAAGTTTGCTATATCCATTCTGAATCAAATCTGTTCCAAGATATTCAATATCTTTCAATTGGACTTGGTTATCGGTGATGCTTAATGAAAAAACAGCGGTCTTTCTAATGGGCGAACCAAACGCGACAGCAATTTTGATAGCAGGTGCTTCTAGGAAAGAAATACTTGTGGGGCGGATACTGGCTAAAGCTAAGGCTGTAGGATAAATCTCCAAGGCTCGCTTGGAAAGACCTGATTTATCACCAAGAAATACATAAAGCCATGGCTGTTGAGGTTTTTCAAGATTCTGATCAGAAATGGCTAGTAAATCATCAAAGCCATCTTGATTAATATCCATAACATCAAAATCCATAACAGGACCATTTGCGCTCCAAGACCAAATGGTTTCGGGGCTTCCTGCCATTGAAAATTCAATTAATTCTAAAGCATTCCCTGACAAAGAATTCTGGACGACCAACTCTTTTGACCCGTCACCATCAAAATCATATATTCCTTGAATGTGGAAAGGTTCACTTGCCAACAAAATAGATAAGAATGAGAGAATCACGACGATAAAAGCTCTGCTTTTAACGCGCAACCTCTTCCGCATGTACGCACATTTGCTCATGTTAAGTCCTAATCGCTATACTTATTAAAGGGGAAGAATATACCAATGCTTTCCCTTACCTCGGTTACTTCTCTTAAGAAATATAGCTGTTCGCACCTTATATAAACAAGAAAAAGCCTTTTTAAAACAATATCATAATAATGTATATATAAACAATATAATCCCTTTTGTCTTTTTCGAATATACTCTAAATTTTTAGGTTCATCAATGCGGAGACTTAATCCATCGTGAAGAAAAAAATATTATATATCATACTAAGCGCGTCATTTCTGACAGCCCAAGTAGACCTCTACCCTGTGGAAGATTTCTTTGGAGGCGGTATTGGTTATAGTCCAATGTATATTAATTTGAAATCCATCCCGGGAGAAAGCATGCTGCCTCAAATGGGGCTAGATACAAATAATTTTGCAAGACCATTTGTTATTCATGGAGGTGAGGGCTTTGCTCATGTTGCTGGGCGATGGCGCTTGGGCGGATATGCGGGTATTGGTGCTTCAAGAATTAGTACTGTTCCAAATATAACGCTCTATATTGATCGAGATGCTTCTGGCTCCTATACAGCAGCAGATACTTCTGTTGCGTATAGCGGTGATTTTTCACCATCTCTTGAGGCAAAGTTTAGTTTTTCATTGGGGGCAGCTACTGTAGAATATGTCATGCCCATTTTACAAGATTTAGAAATTTCTGCTGGAGCTCTTTTGGGATTGGGACGCATTAATATGACGCTTGATCACCAAACTGGAACGCCCAAATGGGAGGATGTATTTAGTGGTGTTTATGGAACTTTAGATTCCGCCACAGGAGCATTCTATTATGAAGTGACAGATTTTGACGATGCGCAATCGAGTGGATTCAGCGCATCTCGCATTTCAGGAGTTATGACTGATCTCAGTGCTTTGTTTTTTAATTTTCAACCCTATGTGGCAATAAAATGGCAATTTCTTGATCGCATGGGTTTAAGAATTTCTGCAGGATATAATAGGGGAATCATTCGGCAGGGGCGATGGCGCTTAAATGGTCGCACGCTTATTGGGGATTCACCTTCTACCACTGTTGAAGGTATTTCGTTTAGAACCATGCTCTATTTTGGTTTATAAATGCGCTTGTTACATTAAATTATGAAATATAAACCAAAACGTTTTTTCCCGTTATTGGGCTCGGGATTGTTGGGCTTTTTATTGGCCATTATTTTAATTGCTTCCTATGCATTCTCCAGTAATCAAAATGTGTATCGTATTTTGAAAGAAAAGGTGAACACGCTCAACCAAATTATTTCTTATATAAACCATTTTTATTTTGATGAAGTGGATTTAGAAAAAATAATGGACGGGGCTTTTCATGGCCTAATGGAAGAACTAGACCCACATTCCACGTACATCCCTGCTAAAAAACAAGAAAATATAGAAGAACTATTTCGGGGGAAGTTTCAAGGCATCGGCATTGAATTTGATATTTTACAGGGCTATATCACGGTGATATCGCCAATTCCTGATAGCCCTTCTGATTATGTGGGTTTACAATCCGGGGATAAAATTATAGCCATTAATGGGGAAGATGCATATAAAATCACAAAGGATGAGGTTTTTAAAAAGCTCCGTGGCAAAAAAGGATCTTCTGTCGAAATATCCATACAAAGAATTGGGCTAGCAAAGCCTTTTGATGTGACTATTATTCGAGATGATATTCCTATTTATAGTATTGCTGCCGCAGCGATGATTGATTCCGAAACAGGCTATATTTCCCTTCGGCGTTTTTCGGCAACAACCGATAAAGAATTTAAAAAAGCACTTGAGAAACTAGATGAATTAGGAATGAGGCGACTTGTATTTGATTTGAGAGGGAATAGTGGCGGGTATCTAGAGCAAGCAGCCGCCATATCAAATCTTTTTATCACAACACGAGATACTTTAGTTTTTACTAAAGGTAAAATTCGAGAATCCAATCAAGTCTTTATGGCTGACCCAAAAAAGGGGAGAGATGATTTTTCTCTAATTGTATTGATTAATCGCGGATCAGCTAGTGCAAGTGAAATTGTGGCTGGCGCGATTCAAGATTTGGACCGTGGGCTTGTTATTGGGGAAACTAGTTTTGGTAAAGGGCTTGTTCAACGACAATTACCTTTAGAAGGAGGGGCGGCCCTTCGTGTAACTATCGCTCGCTATTATACACCAACCGGTCGTCTCATTCAGCGCCCCTATGAAGATGGAAAAGAGCATGCTTACTATCGAGAGCTTTATAGTTTAGATCGAGAAGCTAAAATGGATTCACTAAAAGAAATGCGTCCTAAATATTTTACAAAGGCGGGACGGGTCGTTTATGGTGGTGGCGGAATCACGCCAGATATTTATCTGCCTTACAAAAATAAATTAACAAAAGATACCCGAGTTGTCTTGAGAAGCGCAAAAAGACCCCTTTTTAACTTTGGGTCGGTTTATGTTTCTGAGCATCCTTCTGATCTTTATAGCTCTACTCATTTTAGAGATGAATGGAATGTATCTGAGGAAATCTTAACTTCATTTTTTGAATATCTCTCTTCAGATTCTATCATAGTTAATGCAGATTCATTGATGCTTGATCTTCCCTATCTGCAAAACCAAATTAAAGCAGAAATCGCAGGAGCGGCCTTTGGGAAGGACGAAGCCGCTGTGATTAGAGTGCGAACAGATAATCAAGTTATGGGTGCTTTAGATTTTTTTAACGAAGCAGGTGGATTCTTACAAAGTTCGCATTAAATTCAGCGACTTTTATTACATAAAATTAATTTAATTCATACTTAATTAATCAATTAAAGGAGGAACTATGGTACATTATTTTTTTGAAGGTGGCGACTTTATGTGGCCCATTCTATTTTCCCTTATCTTTGGATTGGGGTTTGCAATCGAACGATTTTATTCTTTGATGATGTCAGGGATTGATTCAAAAAAATTCTTTGATGATATTATTGAAAAAATTGATGGTGAAGGTCCCAAAGCCGCTTTGGCCTTATGTGAAGCAACGCCTGGACCTGTTTCCGCTATATTTCATGCTGGTTTATCAAGAATGCGCCGCGGATTAGATGAAGTGGAAAAAGCAATTCAAAATGCTGGTGGAATTGAAATGGCTTTTTTAGAAAAAAATATGATTTGGTTGAATGCCGTAATTACGATTGCGCCCATGTTAGGATTTACGGGAACAGTTGTAGGAATGATTGCAGCTTTTGATGCAATTAAGGCCGCCAATGATATTTCTCCTGCTGTGGTTGCAGGTGGTATTTCTCAGGCACTTTTAACAACTGCTTTTGGTTTGATTGTTGCCATGATTATTCAAACTTTTCAAAACGTTTTTGTTGCTCGTATTGATAAGTTGATTCTCGAAATGGAAGAGCAATCAGTGCAAATCATGGATCATCTTTACGAAAACGAAAATAAATAATTTAGGATATATCTTTTTCAATGAAAAAGAAACGTCGATTTAAAAGCGGAGAAATACCAACATCTTCAATGGCAGATATTGCTTTTCTGCTTTTGATTTTTTTCCTCGTTACGACTACAATTGATACGGATAAGGGCTTGGGAATTGTGCTTCCTCCACCTGGTGATGTAGAAATTGAGATCAAAAAGAAAAACATATCAAATTGCCTCATTAACTCTCAAGGGAAAGTTCTTTTGGATGAAGAACCTGTCCCTATAGATCAAATTAATCGTGTAATAAAAAAACGCATTGCAGAAAACCCCCTATTGATTGTTTCTGTGAAGGCACATAAAAAAACAGCGTATCGTGATTATATCCGCGTTATTGATCAATTAAAAATCGCGAATGCAACCCGTATCTCTATCGCTAACTCAAATTAATCCATGCAATTTTCAAGAAAAACAAAAATATCAAGTGAAATTCCTACTGCATCTATGCCAGATATTATTTTCATGTTGCTCGTCTTTTTTATGGTAACAACTGTTCTAAGACAGTATTCTGGGCTTCCTGTGGAGCTTCCAAAAGCAAAGCGAATTGAAAAGCTAAAATCAAAACGACATACATCGCAAGTTTGGGTTTCTAAAGAGGGATTGATTTCTATAGATGATCGTCTTTTTGGCGTAAAAGATGTTCGACATGTTATGTATGATAAACGTGTTGCAGATCCTATGTTGACCGTATCTTTAAAAGCAGATGAGTCTGCAAAAATGGAACTTATTTCTGGGTTACACGAAGAATTACGTCAGGCAGATGCTCTACGGTTGAATTATTCAACCAAAACATTGGTGAAATAGTTATGGAAAATCCGTTAAAAGTTCGCTATCCTATTGTAATTCGAGCTACCAGTTTGCTCGGAATTTTTCTAATTATTTTTACATTTCTTCTTTTTCCTCGGTTTTTGAATGAGGTCGTTTTTGATGAAATGGACCAAGTGATTATTGATTCAATTGATATCCCTCAAACACAGCAAATGGATCAGGCGCCGCCACCAGCAAGGCCCTCTATCCCAGTGCCTTCAGATGATGAAGATATAGCAGATGATTTAACTATCGATGAAATGGATTTTGATGATATTGATTGGGATGCGCCTCCACCTCCACCATCTGGACCAAAAATAAAATTTATCCCCTATGACGATCCGCCTAAGGCTATTGGTGGGATTCGACCTGTTTACCCAGAAATTGCCCAAGAAGCTGGGATTGAAGGCGTTGTTGTTGTGCAGGCTTTTATCGACGAAAAAGGTAGGGTTAAAGAAACGCATATTTTAAAAGGAATCCCCAATACAGGGCTTGATGAAGCAGCTATGGATGCTATTCGCAAGACACGATTTAAACCAGCAAAACAAAGGGAGCGTCCAGTTGGTGTATGGATATCTATCCCGGTAAACTTTAAACTAAAATAAAACACACAATAATTACAATAAAAAAGCCTCTATTTCTAGAGGCTTTTTTATTAATTGATACGTTAAAACTAAACTAAGGACGCCTTAAAAAACTCTCGGTTCATTCTTGCTATATTCACAAGTGATATCTCTTTTGGGCATTCTAC
>JABHGY010000056.1 GCA_018671775.1 Fidelibacterota bacterium | reverse complement strand
CATCCCCGATGATAGTTGCTTGCCAAAATCATTTGTTCCGTTCCACTTTACAGCATGGAAGCCTGGTTCTAATGTGTTATTCACTAACGTGGCTACCCGCTGTCCCATTAGATTATAAATATCCATTCTAACTTCACTTTGCTCTGGAATGTCAAATTGAATACTTGTAACTGGGTTAAATGGGTTTGGATAATTTTGATGTAAAGCAAATTCTTCCGGGATAGCAGAGCCATCGATAGAAAGCATATCGCTTATGTCAAAATTAACTGTCATATAATATGGCGCTGGACCAGCATCTGTTGTATCGCTACCATCGCTTGCAGAAACATACCACCACCAAGAAGTAGTGTCTTGTTGAACTGTAATCATATCCAATACTTCTTGATAGGATAGGCTAAGCGTAGTGTTGGTAGTTAGTGAATCTCCACCATACCATGCGCCGGGCTGTACCCAACCCCAATCATACTGAACAGCATCGCCATCTGCGTCCGTTGATGGCGTCCATGTAAAATCAACGCTACCTGTCGCAATGTTAGCTTGAGTGATACTAATCACTGTCTGACTTACTGGCGACGTCATTGTGAAGTCCGAAGGAGGTGTGTTAATCGTCCAATCGACAAAGTTCCCAATAACAGCTTGCTGAGTTGAGTCTGGCAACATCGCTAGGTTGAATGCCATAAACACAACGCTACCGTTTTCGATAGAGACATCATAAGCGCCTCCCGTCCAACTCGGTAAGCCAGAATCATGCGTTTCGAATGGGCTGGGCAATTGATCTTCTGTTCCCCAACCGAGTGGATCAACAATATCTGCCATGCTTCCAAAATAATCGATGCTAGCATTCATTGTAAGTTCATCAGCGTTCATTCCACCGGTAACACTTACTACATCTTTCACGTTGACAGAGTCATATGCGATGTCATTCATCACCCATTCTACACCTAATACATCATGCACGAAAGTGCCTTCTCCAAAGGAGACATCTTCCCAATCAGTATATGTACCAAGTGCCTCTTCGGATGAAAATAATAAATATCCACCTGAAGCCACATATTCACCTAAAGGATGAATATCTGAATCAATTGGGTTCGCATTCCAATCATAAACGCCTGTGTAAATTACTTTATCATAATGGGATAATACAGATGATGGATCTGGTTGATAGTTATCATATACGCTCCATCTATCGTAGCTCACGTTCGCTGCAGTCATATTTGCCATAACACTTGAATCAGAAGCACTAGGACCATAGGTCCAATAAGTCGCATAGTCAAAAATGTATAATACACTCCCCGCTGTTGGAACAAACGTTGTGCCAAAAAACAATCCAGATTCAGATTGTTCGGCTAAACCACCATCATCGGTTGCTAATAACCAATAAGTACAAGTACTAGAATCAGTCCATACGGTTGTTGTGAGGTCAATCGTAGCAGAATAATCTCCGTTACCATCATCCGTCATGCCAACTGTATATTCTGTTCCGACAGAATCGCTAGGCCCCGAGGTAATATTAAAATGAGCCTCTGCGCTTGCAACGGATCCATCATCAACTGCGCTTCCACTAATACTTGCAGAGCTAAGACCTGCCACCACACCAAAACGTGTGGATGAGGCAAGATCGAGTTCAGCAACTGGAGGAGAAACGGCCGCTACATAATTTAGCAATGCACCCACAAAAGCATCAACCTGAGTAAGGTCTAGCCCAAGGGTATCTCCATTATCAATATACCAATCAACTGCTGCTTCCGGCATAAACGAAAGATACGATGCGGTTCCACCGGTAGAATGATCCATGGTGGTTCCAACTGCATTATCATCTTCATCTACAAAGATTGTGGTTGCGGCGCCAGGTGTAATCAAGTCCGTCCAACCAGCGGTTTCAAGAATTGTATGATTCAAATCCAAACCATTTGGGTCAACAAAAGGACTATCAAAAGTCGTTGCGTCGTCACCAAATACGGTTAAGGTATCCCCATGTAATGCATTTTCGTCTGCCGCATCCATAGGATCATTTTCTCCGCTCGCAATACCAAAAACATCATACATGAAATCTCCAGTAGTAAACGTTGGTGAGGCTGCTAAGCCATGTCCAAAGAAAAAATCTTGGTCCATTAAAACCAAGTCTCCGCCTCCAGATACGAAAGCACCATAACCAGGATCGTCTTGATCTGTAGCGGGAACGGATGAAACACCCCAACCCGTTACAATGATATTCGTCCAACCAAAATT
>JABHGY010000055.1 GCA_018671775.1 Fidelibacterota bacterium | reverse complement strand
ATGAAATTTTGGGTGCCCTTATACCCATCACCATGCAAATCGAAATTTAATCCTCCATTTTGAGTAGTCCACTTATAGTGTGCAACTAATCCTTTTTTCATTTCAAGCTTAATTTCAATTGCTTCACCAGGAGAGATTTTTACTTCCATAATATCCTGATTTTTCTCAATCGTTTTTGCAATAGCATTATTGGATTCGACTGGCTTGTCATTCAATGTTTTAGGCTCAATGAATGCTTCTTCTTTTAGAGTCGTTTTTATTTCACCCATTTTCGTTAAACCTAATATATTTCCCACTCCAGTGGGATCAATGCCATATTCTGCAGGTAAAATAACAAATAGCAATAAAACGCCAGCCACAATAAAAGCAACAATTGTTGACTTTAATAATTGCGCCGAAGTAGGTAAATCATTTTCTGATGGTTTTTGTGAATTAAACATATTATTTCCTTTTATGAGTTAAAATAACCAGCTAATTGAATTCCCGTTAAAATAAAGCCACATGTCATTAATATAACATTGGCTGAATAGGCGTGTTTAATGAAATTTCCCTGTTTTCGCCAATAACTTATGAGAATCAAAATAGTTGATAATGCTAGTAATTGACCTATTTCTACGCCAATATTAAACGCAATTAAGTTTGTAAATAATCCATTGGCATCTAATTCAAACTCAATAATTTTCGCTGCTAAACCAAATCCATGAAATAGACCAAAAATTAATGTAGAAACTTTGGTATTAGGTTGAATCCCAAACCATTGCTTAAAAGCACCCAAATTATCTAATGCTTTATATACAACGGATAATCCAATAATGGCATCAATAAGAAATGCGTTTATATGAATATCGGCAAAAACACCTAATAACAATGTGGATGAATGGCCCACGGCAAAAAGACTCACATAAATGCCAATATCTTTCAATTTGTAAAGAAAAAATATTACACCGATTAAAAACAGTAAATGGTCGTATCCCGTAACCATGTGTTTCGCACCCAAATACATGAATGGAACAAAATTGATTCCGGTCACTTCTTGGATATATCCTGCATCGCCTGTCGTTACACCGTGTGCCAATAGGAATATGGGCATTAGTATAGCTGCCCAAATAAATGTCTTTTTATAAAATCTCATATATTTTCCTTTTTTAAATTTGTTGATCCATTAGGTCGTTCAGCAAACCATTTATAAAATGCGGGTATGACCAATAAAGTTAAGACGGTTGATGTCACTAATCCACCAACAACCACCGTTGCTAATGGACGTTGGATTTCACTTCCAGTTCCTGTTGCAAGAAGTAATGGAAATAATCCTAATGTCGTTGTTAGTGCTGTCATTAATACCGGTCGTAATCTCATCTTTGCTCCTGTTATTGAAGCTTCGGTAATAGGCATTCCTTCTTTGACTAATTGATTTAAATACGTTATTAAAACCATACCATTTTCAAGAGCAATTCCAAACAAAGCAATAAATCCAATTGAAGATGGCACCGAAAGATTTTGGTTGGTTAACCATAACGCAACAATTCCACCCACCAACGCTAATGGTATATTTAATATAATTAGAAGTGAATTCTTTAATGAATGAAAATTCAAAAATAGTAACGATATAATGATAAGCAAAATGACTGGGACAATAATAATGAGCTTTTTATTAGCTTCCTGTTGCAATTTATACTGACCACCCCATTCTGTAAAATAACCTGCAGGCAACTTAATCTCATTTTTAAGATTCTCACGAGCTTCTTCAACAAATGATCCAATATCTCGATTAGATACATTACATTGAATGGTAATAAATCTTTGGTTATTCTTTCTTGAGATTTGACGTGGGCCAACAACTTCTCGTATATCAGCTAACTCGGATAAGGGCAAAATGGCTCCCATTGGGGATGTAATCAATATATCATTAATTGATTCTTTGCTCCCACGATATTTTTCCGGAAAACGAACCAAAATATTATATCGCTGTATTCCTTCGAATACCTGCCCTGCTGTAACGCCACCAATTGCAGATCGCACGACATCTTGCACATCAGAAACATTTACACCATACCGAGCAATCGCCTGACGGTTAATCTGAATCACCAATTGTGGCGAACCAATTGTTTGTTCTACTTGCACATCCGTAGCACCTGGAATATTGCCCAATACACGTGCAAGATTATCTCCCTGTTCCTTAAGGATTTCCAAATCATTTCCAAATAATTTAATAGCTAAATCTCCCCGAACACCTTCAATCAATTCATCCGTAAGCATTTTTATTGGTTGAGTTAGACTAATAACCACGCCTGGAACGGATGCCAAGTTTT
>JABHGY010000054.1 GCA_018671775.1 Fidelibacterota bacterium | reverse complement strand
GGGAATTCCGATGACGTTAACGAGTGTTCTATCTGATGATTTTGATGACATTATCCATTTCCTTTAAATTTTTCTGTTCTATAATAAATATATGATTGCAATTCACTAAACCAATACATCAATGACTTTTGATAAAACTGATACATGGATTGGGGTATTCCCCACCATTTCTCCATCAATATTCAAAATATTATCTTCCTGAGGAATAATGGAGAATTGTTTGACTTGGCGATATTCCACGATGGGATCACCCACATGAGTTCCATCAAATAATTTTGGAAATACAGATAACAACTTAAGCCGCCCTGCTTTCTTGACGATGATTAAATCAATCAAACCATCATCTAATTGAGCCAGAGGCGCCATTTTCATTCCTTTTCCCGTGTGCATTGTATTGCAACCCAAAATAAATCCATAATCACCCACAACCGTATTTCCGTCAATAATCAATTTTGCCAATCTTTGCTTATGTTTAAATACTTCAATAATGGATGCAACATTATATCTTTGTCCGCCGAGCCAACGCATCTTCTCTGCTTTTTCGTTAATATCGGTAGGCATTCCCCAACCCACAATATTAAAACCATAAATAATTTCTCCATTTGCATCCACTTTCGCTACATCAATCGGTCGTTTTCGTCCTGTTACAATTCGTTTAGCCGCTATCAAAGGATCCAAGCAATCCATATCATGCATAAAGGAGTTCCCCGTTCCACCCGTAACAAGTCCGATCGGCAATTTTCGTTCATCTGGTCGAGAGAGCATTCCATTGATGACTTCATGCATGGTTCCATCGCCACCAATGACACACATCCCTTCGTAGCCTGTATAATCTAAACTATGAGCATATTCACGACAATGTCCTGCATACTTCGTTTCAAGAATCGTCAAGACAATGTTTGCTTTTTCATAGATAGGTTTAATTTTGTCAAGGATGCCCATTCCTTTTTTTAATCCACCATGGGGATTTACAATCATAAACATTTTTTTCATTTGGATGTGCTCCTGTGTTTCATATACTTATTATCTCCCCATTCTATGACTTCAATTTTAACACGAGTCGTCCCTTTATTCAAAAAGCCTAATTTTTTTGCGGCACCATAAGAACAATCTAAAATTCGTCCCTTTATGTAAGGCCCTCTATCATTGATGCGTAAAATGAGAGATTTATCGTTATCAAGGTTCGTCACACGTGCAATGGTGTTTAGAGGAAGAGTTTTATGTGCGGCCGTCAATCCATACATATCATACACTTCGCCATTTGCGGTTAATTTCCCGTGGAAATCTTCTGCGTAAAATGAACTGATGCCCGTTATTCTTTTTCGATGACGAATCGGCTTTTTTTGTTTCCCTGCATTACTGAGCTTGGGAGCGCCAGGTCTTTCCACACCATATCTCGGTGAACTAGAACAAGCAGACCAAAAAAGAGATAAAATGATAATTAGACTAAAACGCATGAGTTTGCCTCAAAGCTTCATAAACAACAATTCCAACGCTCGTTGCTAAATTTAAAGATCTAATATTTGGATTTTCCATAGGAATCGTGCAGGTATTGTCCCAATACTTTTTTAACAATGATTCCTCAATTCCAGACGTTTCGCTCCCGAAAACTAAAAAATCATTCTCTTCAAATTCACATTGGGTATAAGGTTTTTCAGCTTTGGTCGTAAGCAGATGAAAACGTTGTTCGACTAATGTTTCAAGATATGCCTCTCGATTTTCATGATATTCCCAATCAATATGTTTCCAGTAATCCAGCCCTGCTCTCTTTAATCGACTATCTGATAAATCAAATCCAATCTCACCTACAATATCTAATTTTAGATTCATAGCCCCACATAACCTTGCTGTGCTTCCTGTATTAGGGGGAATTTTTGGATCTAACAAAACAATCGTAATCATTCTTTTCTTCCCAAATAATGATTTATTTTTGGAATACAATATGGATCTAAAACAAGAGCAGTGGCCATTCCGATTAAATCTGCCCCAGCATCTAAAACTGCTTTTGCTTTTTTGCCCGTATTGATTCCACCTGTAGCAATTTTCGGGAAAGAAAAAGGCTTGAGCAAATGCATTATCTCTAAAGTGCGATCGAATAATAAAGATCCACTCAATCCTCCCTCATCAGGACGAAATTGTTTCTGCGTTAATCCCATGATTTTTCTTGTTCTATATGTGGTATTGCCTGCATTAATTCCAATTTTCGGAAATGAATTTACACGTTCTGCCATCAGAATTAAGGATTGATTTGAAGTATCGGGGGAAATTTTTATAAAAATCACACGTTCTGATTCAGTCCGCATCGTTTGCAATAAGCGCGCTAAAGCTTCTGGCTTTTCACTTAAGGACTTTCCATCAACTGTATTGGGGCAAGAAATATTAATTTCATAAAAATACTGAGGAATCTTTCCTTCCAATTGTCGATGAATAGATTGAAACACGTCTAAATATTCTTCTGGACTATCTCCACCTATACTAAATCCCATTGGTGCCGGAAGTTGAATGATATCTTCGGTGCAAATTGAATCCAAAAATGAGTCCACACCTTCACCGGGTAAACCTAAAGCATTTAATAAGAAAGTTTCGTCTTTTGATTTGACTTCAGCTAATCTGGGCCGGTTATTGCCTTCCCGTTTATTCTTCATAATGGTTTTGAACGTGATGCCACCCAAACCCATTTTTCGCCAACGAACCAGGGATTTTTTATCCGATTGAAAAGATGCTGAAATCAAGGGTGAACGAAAGCGCAAATCATAAATCTCTCTATCCATTCCATTTGGAATATTAAAATTAAAGAAAACCTCAGAAGCACAATCATCCAATTTCGCCATATACTTATTGCCAAAATCTACTACCAATTCAAGATCAAAAAATTTACCACTAATAAGCGATTCGATTTTAAAAAATATGATGGCAAGACGCCTCGTAAAGCGATATCCCAGCGAAAAAAGAGCAATGCTAATTTTGATTTTGGTCATCCTTTAAATCAATTTCTATAGAATCTGGTAAGGCAACTTGAATGCTATCCTGAATTATTGTTTCTACTTCAGGGCTTACGATGTCTTGTAAAATATTTGACCTTTTTCTTGCAATTTTTGCTTGTTCAGAATCAGGATGATGCTCGATAATCCAATTATAATACTTAAAGGCAGAATCAGCTTGGATGTCAATCCAATCATAATGATTCCCTAAAAAGTAAGCAGCCGATGCTGATAATAGTTCTAAAGAATCTGTAATGGTTATTTCGATAAAAGCGTCCAATGCTTTCTGCAAATCTGTTGAAATTAACTTTTCTGCTGATTGATATTTTATTTCGATTGAAGTCAGTGCTTTTTCGCCAGATTCTCCTTGTAAATAACGAGCATAATCTGATTGAGGGAATGTCTCAATAAGCAGATTTTTAGCCATGAGGCTTTGGCTTGAATCTCCAATTTGATCCAATACAAAAATAGATGTAAATAAGGCTTTTGGATAATAAATAGATTCTTGGTACTCGTTTCTAATGATGTCAAAATAAACCAGGCTTGTGTCCAAACGATTGAATTTAAATGCTTCTAAATCTGCCATCAAATAATGATATTTTGCAGGATCAAAGTCCTGAGACAAAGTCTTTTTGACTATAGTCGTATCTTCCACAATTACCACAGAATCTGGAAGACTCATTTGCGTTTTCCAAATTTGAATTTGCTCTTTTGTGTTTATGTAAGATTGGATCTCTTTTTGCTTTTCTCCCGCCGAAAACTTGAACGGAGATTTATTGTATTCTGAGCCTACTTTACCAAAATATTCATCCGCTTTAACTAAATCCCAGTGTAGATCTATCATAATTTTGCCCAATAAAAAATAAGCTTCCGCAGAAACGACCGATTTTTTGTAATCATTTACCACAGATTGCAATCGTGTTTCTGCTTGTTCCATTTCATTTTGCGCAAGATATAGCTGAACCAATTCTAAATCCAATTGCCCCACAATTTTTTTGAATTTTTCATCAGAAATCATTGATTTTATTTTTCGAGTAGCCGTTTTGTAATTGCCCTGTAAACGGTAAATTTTCAAAACCTGGAGGTGGGAAGTTTCGATTTTCTCCTTGGTTAAGGATGTACGAATCACATTTCTATAAGCGGATAGAGCTTTATCGTAATTTTGATTCTTAAAAGCCAGTTCAGCTAATCGAGAATAAATTTGTGATTTTTGGACGCTATTGCGTGTTAATTCAGCCGCTTCTTCTAAAGCTTCTAAAGCTAGAATATCCTTATCTAATTCTAAATGAATCTCTGCCAAGGACAATAAACATCGCGATTTTAAATCTTTGGAATCCGTCGAATCTCTAAGGCGCTGAAGTGCATCCAAAGCCACTTGCACTTTGCCTAATTTCCATTTACAAAGTGAAATCCATAAGCCTGCTTCTTCTTGATAATCCTCATTCTCCATGCGTTGGATATCTAATAGTTGGCCAAGCGCACTCTTATATTCTCCTCGATAGAACTTTGCTTTACTCATCAAAAACATGGCGGGAATTTTAAATCGAGAATCGGGATAATCGTCAATCACTTTTTGACATTTTTGGATAGATTTTCCATAATTATCTAAAACGGCGGTTGGCAATTTTTGCCCTAATTTTTCTAAGCGCTGATCTTCTGCTTTATCAAAATAGCTTTGCGCATTATAAAAAGTATTGAAATAGGCGCAGGAAAAAAAGCTTAAGACTAAAATAAGCCATAAATGTTTGAATTGTGCTATCATATAATTGTTGAATTTACTTATTTGATTTCAATGTGAGATGAAAATAATTTGTCCTATGAAACAATTCTTATTTTTGAGCCTTTTGTTCGCATCCTCCACACTTCTATTGGCACAATCCACACAAAATGACATGGAAAAGTTTGGATTTATTTACCCTCGCACAGATAGCTTGGGTGTCCCTCTTTACATCGATGGTGTATTTATCGGTGAAAACCCATTGGATGAACCTATTCCTGTCTTTCCCGGTTTTCATGAAGTGAGTTATCTGCCACCTGAAATATCAGAGCAGTTTATAAAACATAAATTAGTCGAATCCGTAAAACGAGTCTATATCACAGCAAATGATACTTTAGATGTATTTCTTTTCTATGATTCTTATGCCACGCAGGTGAAATTTTTGCGTACGGAAGCAAAAGTCCAATCCTACGTGGGTATGGGATTGATTTTCATTTTGATGTCACTTATTTTTTCAGCTCTTTAATTCTTTGATTTCAAAAATACTTTTATACCCTTAATTTCAAGATATGCAAGACCATCACACACATGAAAAAGGGCTTAAATACAAAGAAGATTATCTTTGGCCCGCACTCGACGCAAAACGAAACTGCCCAAAATGCAATGAAGCTTTAGAACGGCAAGAAGACGAACCGACCTATTTTGGAAAACCATGGTGGTGCGGGAAATGTCAGTGGCAATTTTCCGAAGAAGATTTAAATTCTAAAAAGTAAAATTTAACGAAATTTAGGCTTCTGTGAGAGGCGGTAATTCTTGCATGATACCATCCACAATCCATTGAGCAACAAGCGCATCATCTAAATAACCAATCCCAGGAATGATATCAGGGATTTCATCGTTTTCATCACAAAAATAGCTTAAAGCAAATATCATTCGTTGTTTCATGTGCTCTGTTAATTCGGGATAATTCTCTAAAAGTCCAATGATATGCACCACATCATCAATTAATTGCGCTTCAACATTTGTTACGTTTCCAGCAATAATTTTATTAATTTTTGGAACAGCCACTTTGATAATGTGATTCTGCGTAGAAATATCTATTTTTTTAATCGATGATTTATATTTCTCTTTATCTTCATCCGTTAATTGAAATAATTTATTGTCTGACATAGAATAAAATTGAAGCGATTTAAATCAAAAAGCAATACTAAATAAAAGGAGTAATCATGGGATTTTTCAGTTCAAAAAAAGACTCACCCAAAACCATAACACCTAAAGACATGTCTCCCGTCCAAGTGGTGACACACTTATTCGCCATCGTTCAACTATCCGATAATGAAGTCGCATACGAAGAAAGAGAAGCATGGGCAAAGGCATTAGATGAA
The DNA here is from genome assembly GCA_018671775.1 of Fidelibacterota bacterium. Taxonomy (GTDB): domain Bacteria; phylum Fidelibacterota; class Marinisomatia; order Marinisomatales; family UBA1611; genus JABHGY01. The sequence goes on along the minus strand of JABHGY010000054.1, from coordinate 8,048 downwards.
ATGTTCCCAATGCATTCCAGTGAAAGATCCGAACAATTTTTAAATGATGCTTTTGCTCATTTAAATCAATTAAATCAAAATGATTATGCCGTACATCTAAAACAAGTTTTAGATCAAATAAAAGCGACGCTCCCAGAAGAACACATTAAAGGGCAACTCAAAAATCATCTTAAGAATCTCATTCTTGCAGATGGAATGGTCATGTCTGGAGAATTAAATGCCATTCAAATCATCGAAAATCATTTGGATATTAAAGTCGAAGGATTGGACGAATAGTGGTTAATTTTAAATTATAAATGATTCTCTTGCTCAAATTATGCCACCGAAAACCACACTTAAGTGGGATAACTTTGCGGAGAGAGTGGGATTCCCAGCCTGACTGACTGCGTCAGCCGTCGGGCAGGAAACCCTCCTTATGTAATTTTTTATCTATAAAACGACGACCTGATGTTGATTTTAAATATTTTTCCCGTTTCCTAGCGCAGAGCCTATCTTTACACACTTCTTTATATATTATCTTAAACGGTTTAAAAGCCTTCGTAGATTTTACCTTCCCTGCATTATGTGATTTTAATCGAATCGAAGGGTTCTCACTCATTCCCGTATATCGGAACGAGTAATTTATACTTTGTATTACATAAATATACCACATGCGGAGAGAGTGGGATTCGAACCCTATATTGTTGCTGTTATATAGGCATTTAGGGGATGGTTAGACGGATTTTAGATTTTAAACGATAAAAAGTTATCTACCTATTTAAATGCTACAATCGGGAAAGCTGTCAGCGGACGGAACTTAGACGGCTCAATTCCTGCTTACTCGGTCAAAACCCTGCCAAACAAGGGTATTAATCCATAAGATAATCGACGGTGTTATCGTTTTTCTCGTCGAAGAATGAGGCTAAAAAGGGTTGCGGAGAGAGTGGGATTCGAACCCACGGTACGCGCAAACGCACACACGCTTTCCAAGCGTGCTCCTTAAGCCACTCGGACACCTCTCCCAGAATTATAAAAAATTAAGATTTAAGCTTTTTTGGTATCTTCAGTAGCGTCTGAACTTGCTTCAGCTTCCTCAACAACTGCTACTTTTTCCTGCACGTCTTCAGATGGTGTCTCTTCTGTGGCTTCTTTTTCTGAAGTTTGTTCTTCAATAACTGCTTCTGCGTTCGCTTCTTCGGTTTTACTATCTTCAGCTGGGACTTCTTCAACAGGTGTTTCTTCTATAGCCACTTCTTCTTTCTGTTGGGCTATAAATTCGGATAAATCAATATCAACCAGATTAGAAGCTTCATCTAATCGTTTTATTGCAGCGTCTAATGTTTCTCCGCCTTGTAAACCAACCATTTGCTCGTTGAAACGGTATTTCCCTGTTTCGTTCGATTTGATACTTTTCACATACTTGACCCAGACCGTATCTGTCCCACCTTTCCCGGTAGCTTTTTCTGCGAAACTTTTTTGTTTTTTTGCCATAATGTTCTACTCCTTAAAATTTTAGTCGGCGAATTTAGGGGAAATGATTTGGAACTCCAATGTGAAACAGAAACTTAATCATTCCTATTATGTCCGGCACGTTCTCTAGCTAGTTTTGATGCCGCCAGTTTTCGCATATCCACAACACTATCCATTTCATCAACAATTTCCACACCCAACAATGTTTCGATGGCGTCTTCTAAAGTGATAATGCCTGTCATTGTTCCAAAATCATCTGTGACTATAAATATCTGTTCTCTCCTTGTGACAAATGTATTCAAAATATTCCGTACCGAATCTTTTTCTAAAACGGAATGGACATCCACCATTAACTGATGAACCGGTACATCAAATTGATCTTCTGCTTGTTTATTGAGGATATGAAATCTGTGAACAAAACCCACAATATCATCTAAATCCGTCTTGTAAACAGGGATACGTGAAAAAATAATTGGAGAATGTTTTTCAGTGACATCTTGAACTGTTTCATCCTTTTGAAGCGCGAAAACGACTGAGCGAGGCGTCATCACATCCTCAGCTTTTACATTATCTAATTTCATCAAATTTTCGATAATATCGCTTTCTTGCTCATCAATGGAACCTTCGTCTTCTCCCAATTCAGCCATAGCAACCAATTCATCTCTCGAAATACGGTTACCATTTTTACCTTCAGATTTTAATAATCCAGATAAAGATTCAGACAACCACACGAATGGCGCTGTAATTATCATCATGCCTTTAATCGTGAAAGCAGAAAAACTAATCAATGATTTTGCATAGACGCTTCCAAGTGTTTTGGGGATAATTTCAGAAAAAATAAGAATTGAAAATGTAAGAATTGCTGAAAAAATACCAACCCATTCATTCCCATAGAGCGTGTACGCTTTTGCTCCAACCCCAGCCGCACCCACTGTGTTCGCCACCGTATTCAAGGTAAGAATGGCCGCTAATGGTCTATTGATATTTTCTTTGAGATGCGCTAACAAAATAGCACTTTTCTTGCCCTGTTTGACCAAAACTGCAATATGTGCATGAGAAACAGACAATAATACAGACTCCAATAATGAGCACAAAAACGACACGATTATTGCAAGTGAAAAATAAAATATAAGTTGCGCCATGGCTAAATCAATTTAATCCAATTTAAAGTCAATTAAAATGGGTTTACCATCAATTAAGTCAGGATAAGCCACATTCAAGATTTTGGCAATAGTGGGCGCAATATCAACCGTTTCAATTTTTGTGTCATTTTCTTGACATGCATTATTTTCGTGAGAAAAAAGCAATGGAACATGAGTATCATAATCATAAGGTGCGCCGTGACTGGTGCCACGAAATGTTCGGTAAACCCAATTTTTTTCTGGTATAGAAAATACGTCTGGACTCATGATAGGATGAAGCATATTCATATATCGTGAAATAATTGGATTGTTTTGATCTCCATTTATAACATCATTAGGCGTAAACACCTGAGCAATTCCATCAATTTTGAGAAGATACTTTTTCATAATTGCTACGATGGAATCTGGATTCACCTCAGCTTTTTTTATATTTTCATCATTTAAAAAATATTGCAATCCAGATCGTGTAAATAAGTCTTTTCCGTACCGTTCTTCAATTTCATCTTCAATCCATTCTTTGGCTTCTTCAATTTCTTCTTTGTTGTATCGTCCCGCTTCAATGCCTTGCTCCTGTAAATATTCGGGAAGTGGCAATCCACCATGATCTGCTGTTAAAATAAACTGAATATTTTCCAATCCAATCTCTTGATCTAAGCGATTGATAAAATTGCCCAAATATCCATCTAACTTGATCATCGCATCCATAATCTCTTGAGAAAATGGACCATAATCATGAATCATCCAATCCATGGCCGAAAATCCAATAAATAGCAGATCCGAATGCTCATCTTGTCCCAGGGACTCCGCTTGCACCAACACGTTTGCTAAATCCAATATGGAGCGTTCAAACCATGGTCGTCCCATGAAATAAGTTTTTGCCTCTTTTGATGAATCAATGCCAATGGGAAATGTAGGCGAATAGGGATCCGTAAGGTATTCATCCACTTCTCCATCAAAGAAATCTGGACGAGCATATGTCAAATAAAGACTGGTATCAAGAGAACGTGTCCAGAGAGAGTCTTTGAAAGAAGCAATATCTAAATTTGTATTGAAATTTGTAAGCCATTTTGGATTTTTATTCGTGTAATAATCGCTTGTTATAAATTGTCCATCATAATTGTAATACACGGCTAAATCGGGTTTTTGTCCGCCCATTAAAACTGCCGAACGATCTTTTCCTGCAATAGAATATACTTTCGAAAGAGAATCGGAAGCTTTAATCCAATCGCTCAAAGCTGTGTTTGTGTATCGACTATAAGATCTGGCATCCCCTGTATTTTCAATTACTTTTGCATTTGGATCTTCTACGCAATTAACTTTCTTTTCTAAGATTGGATCATAAAATATATTTCCCATCATCCCATTTGGTCCCGGATAACGCCCTGAACCAATCACGAAATGTCCTGGGCCCGTGGCGGTATATCCATGCTCGTGATGTGTATTCGTAAACCAAGTTCCATGATCAATCAACCAACGAAACCCACCCGTATAAAGCGCATCAAATCGTGTTAATAAATCAGGATGCATTTGATCCACCACCAGCACAACAACTAATTTCGGTTTTGCGCTTAAGCTTGGTTTTGAATTACAAGAAATCTGAAACAAAGAAATGAGCATCATGCCCAAAAGTATTTTTTTTATCATATTATTTTTAAGAATCTTCTCTTTCCGACTTTAAGTATTTGTTCATTTTCTTTGAGGGAAACTATAGCTTGAATATTCGTTATTTTTATCTCATCCAATTTGACGGCTCCTTGCTTTATCATCCGCCTAGCCTCACTTTTACTCTTCAATAATTCCGCTTCCACAATAATTTCGACTATCGATTTTTCTTCCTTTAATGTAACAGAAGGCATGTCGTCAGGAACGCCTTTCCCAACCACAACCGTATCAAAATGTTTTTCCGCTTCTTTTGCTTGTTCGTCGGAATAATAAAGCGCTACAATCGAACGGGCTAAATCACGTTTTATTGTCATTGGATTAATCTGTTCATTGGCCAAATCAGCTCGAACCTGTTTCATCTTTTCTTCGCTTGCATCTGCACCCAGGACAAACCATTTTTCGATCAAATCATCCCCAATCGACAAGGTCTTTCCAAACATCTCCGCAGGTGCATCATGAAGCCCAATATGATTTCCATAGGATTTAGACATTTTTTCGACCCCATCCGTCCCTTCAAGCAATGGAAGCGTAATGATACATTGGGGCTCTTGATCATTCGCTCTTTGCAAATCACGACCAAGCAATAGATTGAATTTTTGGTCTGTTCCGCCTAATTCCACGTCGGCTTCCAGTACCACGGAATCTTGTCCCTGCGCCAATGGATACAAAAATTCATGGAGAGAAATGGGGACTTCGTCTTTGAATCTTTTGGTAAAATCATCTCGTTCTAACATGCGAGCCACTGTATAATTACTGGTCAATGAAATGACATCAGAAAAGTTCATCTCATTTAGCCATTCCGAATTATATACAATTTTAAGACTATCAACATCAAGTATCACTTTAGCTTGATCGACATATGATTTTGCATTTTCTTGTGCTGCTTCTAAGGTGAGTTGTGGGCGAGTTTTATTTCGCCCAGAAGGGTCGCCGATCATGGCTGTAAAATCGCCGATTACCAGAATAGCTTGATGGCCTAAATCTTGAAAATGGCGTAGTTTTCGTAGAACGACGCCGTGGCCAATATGCAAATCTGCTCGGCTAGGATCGCATCCCAATTTAATGGTTAAGGGCTTCCCTTCTGCTTTAGATTTTGCTAATTTTTCTTTCAGCGCCTCTTCCGGAATGATTTCTTCTGCACCTCGTTGAATAAGTGTCATCTGTTCTTCAACCGCTAAAAATGTCATGCGTATTTTCCCATTTCTCTTTGCATTTCCCTTTTAATATCTTTTTGTTTTTTCGCGTCTCGCTTATCATGAAGTTTCTTTCCCTTCGCCAAAGCAAACTCAATTTTAACCCGCCCTTTTTTAAAATACAACTTTAAGGGGACAGCTGTTAAGCCTTTTTCTGCTAATTTAGAATGGATTTTACCAATTTCTTTTTTATGGAGAAGCAATTTGCGATTTCGAACCGATTCATGCCCGGAAAATCCTGTGTGTGAATAAGCACGAATATGAGCCCCAATCAAAAAGACTTCTCCCTTTCGAATCACGATGTAAGCTTCTTTTAGACTGGCTGTTCCCTCTCTTAGACTTTTGACTTCGCTCCCCACAAGGACCATTCCCGCTTCATACGATTCCAAGATATGAAATTCATGATAAGCCTTTCGGTTGGTGGAAATGATTTTTGTACTCATAAAATGTGTCGCTGAAAATACAAGGAATTAATTTGGACTGCCAACACGGATTGGGATTTTCTCTTAGTTTGTAAACGATAGGTGTACCCAGGACTGGACTCGAACCAGCACGTTCTTTCGAACACACGGACCTGAACCGTCCGCGTCTACCCATTCCGCCACCCGGGCATATTTATATAGTTTTGATAAAATTGGATTTAAAATTTACAAATTCTCTTTTCCTATGATGCGTACAATATCATAAGGTTTTGCGATGACAATTTGATGTTTCTGAGAAGGAAAATAATCTTTAACATTAAAGCTTACAAGATAATCTACCTCTGCCTTTAGGGCAGCGGCCAGAATTGGAACATCCTTTTTATCAGCATATTTCTCAGCATTTTCAATGTCGCTATCTGAAGGATTGACAATAGAAAAATCACAAAGCTTTAAAATGGTATAAAATGCAGATAAAGCCGTAGGCAACTTTTTTCTTATATTTCGTTCGCATTCTTCTAAAACTAATTGGGATATAAATCCGTTTATAAATCTTAATTCAATTAATTGGAATAATAAAAAGCTGGCTCCTTTTTTAGAAAAAGAACCAGATATCAAAACATCAGAATCAATAAATACTGCTAGCTTGTGATTAGAAATCACCGCTTTTTGTAAGGGGCTCGTTCTTCTGCAATTCCTTGAATTAGCTCTTCAAGTAACACTCCTTTCTCATCCATCAAAGCTTCTATTTTCGAAACAAGCTTTGGCAAAACACTTATTTTTGGACTGATAAGAATGCCATCTCCCAAATCTATAAGTGTCAAAGGATCCCCTTCATCTAAAGTATATTTATCACGGATTTTTTTGGGCAAGGTTAAGGTTCCCCGTTTTCGCATTTGTAGTGTATCACTCATTTCTGTATTCCCGTTTTACTGATATTCTGCATGTAATTTAGGAGAAGTTTTCTAATTTTAATACAAATTTTAAATATCTTCATATTTTAGATTGTATGATTCCTTTATTTCCATCTCATAATTACGTATAAATTCATCATAAACTTGATGAGCCAATCCCTGTTTCCCATTTTGTTTTAATGCATTAACGTATATGACAAGTGCTTCATCATCCAATGGGTTCCAGGATAAAATCGATTCTCCAATCAGAGTAAGGTCACCCCAATTCTGATCATTTTCCAATCGACTAACTTGTTTTTTAAAATGGTTGATTATGCGTCGATTCACATCCGTTTTAATATTCTCTACCCAATCATCATGGAATTCCGACAGTAAGCCAATGGGGCCAATTATCTCCAAAATATTTTCAAAATTAGAATCATTATTTTCTTTCATCCAAGTCTGAAATCTATGAGAATCTGAATAAAAGGTATCGTCGTGTTGAATCAAATACCTATCTTCTACTCGAACCAAATGATGACCATACTTACCTAATACTTTTCGAATTCGTGCTAAAGCTACACTACGGCTATTTACCGCACTATCTGACGCTACATCTTGCCAAAATGTTAAAGAGATATCTTCTCCGGTCACACCTTGATGGTTTTTTAAAATGAGATAAATAAATAATTCTCTCGCCTTTTTTGATTTCCAATCCTTTTTTAAAATTTCTTTACCATCTATCCACATGCGAAATACACCAAAAAGTTGAACCGTTACTCCCTTGTCCAAGACATCCAAGCCGATGTTTTCTAAAACATCTTCTTTTTGTTGTGGAATTATTTTTTCTTTCTTTCTTAAATAAAACCCAAGGCCACCCATAACTAGAATAGTTAGAATGAATCCGAATAATAAATAATTGGGCTTGTCTTCCATTGTATCAATGGGATTTATGAGTGGCAATGCTAAGGTAAAAAAGTGAATTCTGTTTTGATCATTGTCACCCAAAAGTGGCCCTTTGGCAATAAATATTAATTCCGATGTTCTATCAATTAAATCCATTTGAATATCATGAATGCTTGACAAATCTAAAAAATCGTCAAAATTTAATGGGAATGCCCTTTTTTCTCCATCAGGAAAATCGAATATATTTAAATGGTAGCTATATGTTGAGTCTAAATCTGTCCGAACCAATTCAAAAACAGTATTTGATGTTTCTTGGTAAGAAACACTCATGGCAAGATCAACCCTGTCTATATCATCGTTTGGCCTGATGAGAAGTAAAGAATC
>JABHGY010000053.1 GCA_018671775.1 Fidelibacterota bacterium | reverse complement strand
TTCTTTTTAGGGTTTAATCCTTAGTATTGGTGATGGAAAAACATCATATTATTTTACCCTTTACTCAGATTTGGTGGATTGGTATTATTCTGAGTACTGTAGGAATTTGGGCGGTTATCCAATTTGGTAAAGAACTGAAGTCGGAAAAAGAGAGACAATTCTCTTTATTTTTAGGTATTTTATTTTTAGGGCGAGCCGTCTTTCATAATGCGTATCTATATGTTCATGAATTATGGGCGCTTTCAGATAGCCTTCCTTTACATTTATGCGGTATTTCAGCGATATTGGCAGGAATTTTATTACTTAAACCAAAACAATTAGGATTCGAATTTATCATTCTCTTGGGGATTCCGGGTGCTATTCATAGTTTTTTAACACCAGAGCTCACCAATGGATATGGGACATATTTTTTATTTGAATATTATTTTAGTCACTCCGCGATTATAGTTTCGGGTTTATATTTAATGTTTGTTCATGGTATGGCTCTAAGAAAAGGATCGTGGAAAATGGCCTTTTTATTTGGGCAAGGATTATTAATTTTTATTGGATTTATGAATGTTGTATTGAATTCAAATTATATGTATTTGATGAAAAAGCCTTTGATCTCAAATCCATTTATCGTGGGTGAGTGGCCATTTTATATACTTGGATTTGAAGTAGCGGGCATACTTCATATTTTTATTTTTTATGTTCTTTTTAATTGGCTATCGAAAAAATATTTAGTCAAAATCTCTGTTTAATTATTGATAATTCATCGTTCTCAATGATGCCTAACACACGACCTTTATTATTTTTAATTGTTTTAATCGGGCAATTATTGCAAGGACAAATTATTGAAATTGTGATGAAATCAGGAGATGAATTTGAATTTCATAAACAGTTTAAGATTGAAAAAAGGCAGATTGTTTTTTTAAAAGACCAAGTGCCAGTGAAAAGCCTTCCCATTATGTCTATCGATTATGTTTCCTATTACACAAAATCTTACGCCTCAATTGGCAATCCCTTCCAGGTGATGGGTGGACTTGCCATGGGCTCAAGTTTAGCAGCATCGCTTGTGGGACATGGTGAATATTTGACTTATGGCTTGCCTTCAGGATTATTATTGACAGGCTTAGGAAGGTTGATGAATTTTTTGGGTCAATTTTGGGGGAAAGACGAAATCGTTTATGATTTTAATCGATTGAAATACAAAAACAGATTAATTATTTTTGAAAGTATTCGTGCCGATATGAACAGAAAATATCAAACCAAAAAGAGTATATATCAAGAAGGGACAGAGGGAGAAAGTCAGCATGACCTTTTTGGTCGTAGCCGACATAAAGCTTTACCCGAAAAAGAGAAGAAAAAAAAGAGAAGGAAAAAATGGTTGGAGCTCAGTTAATTCTTACCGCCTTACAAGCGGAGGCTTATCCTATTATTCAAAATTATGAAATGGAAAAAATATCCGTTCCTTTTCCATTATATAAAAAAGATAAATTGTATTTAAGCATTACGGGAATAGGTTATAAATCTATTCAGGAATCACTTCCAAATATTTTAAACTATTTCGAATCTCAAGCCCTTTCACACATTTATAATATTGGCGTGGCAGGTGGGAATCCACACAAAACAGAATTGGGGAAAATATATGGCGTGAATAAAGTTATTCGTAATCCACAAGATATGATATTTGATTTAGGAAAGCAACCCCTTGTTGAATTAAGTTATTTATCCTTAGAGTCTGTGGAAAAGTCCGTTACAGAATGGATAAAAGATTATGCAGATTTGGTTGATATGGAGGCATGGTATATAATCAATATTCTTAGAACAAAAATCTCAATTGAGCAAATTAGTATTTTAAAAATTGTTTCTGATTTTATGGATTTAAGTCAGCGAAAATTAACATTATCAGATTTAGAGAATTATATCCATAATAATTTGAATGTGATAAATTCTATCATTAAAAAAAGGTAAACAGTATTTATTATGAAAATTATTATTTTTTCGGTAATTATTATTTTTGTTGTCGGCTCTATGGCTTTGGCGTTTTTTTATCGCTTACAAGATAAGGATGATTCTCCATCATAAATGTGGATTATACTTAAAAAAATATGTGTGTATTTATGGATAGGATTTCTCATTGTTCCTCAAAGCGTGATGGGTGAAAATGTAAAAATGATGACACGTGAATCTCAAAAAATTCAATGGGCTGGAATACCATTTGATATCATCCAAAGTGGAAAGTCAAACCATCACTTTATCTGGATTCATGGGGATGAACAAACGGCAAAAATGGCGTTGGAAGATTATATGGAAACGCATGAAGGGAAGGCATTATTTATCCAAAATCATGAAAGAGAAATTCCATTTGAGACTACGACAGTAGATCCAAATCGTATCTTTTCGCATGAAGGATCAAAAAAAGCACTGAGAAAGTTCAAAACCAATTGGACGAAAAAACAATTTCAGAATGCATTATCAAAGTTAGATGAAGGAAGGGATGATTTTTTTAAGGAATTATTTCCTGAAGAAGAGGGACTTTTGATTGCGCTGCATAATAATTCCCGAGGGTATAATGTCTATACCGAAGAATCAAAGAGCACAGAAGTATCGATTAAGAAAAATCAAAATCCGCGAGATTTCATTCTCTGCACTGATCTGTCAGATTTTGAGAAATTGTCTGCTGGCCCTTATAATATTGTCCTACAAAACAGAAGATTAATTGAGGATGATGGTTCATTATCTTGGGCTTCCTTAGAGAGAGGAGTTCGATATATTAATATTGAAACAAGATTAGGGTGGCTGTCTCAACAAAAAAAAATGCTCACCTACATTGACACCGTATTATTAACAAAAAATGATTGAAAAAATAATTCAAAAAGTAATACAAGTCATGCCCATTATTTTAATAGTTATGATGGCCATGATGGATAGGGAAAATACTTTATTTGTTGCCACTTTTCTTGTGCTCTTGTTCGTTTACTCAGGCGTATTGATTGCTCGTGTTTTGGAAGCAAAAAATAAATGGTATGAAGAGAATAAAGATTTAGCAGATTTGGGCGAGGATAAAACAATCTCAACCATGGGCGACATGACGAATAAATTATCAGAAAATCATTCAGAGAAATAAGGAGAGAAAAATGGAAAAAATAGATTTTAAGAGTTTTATCATTGGCTTGCTTTCAGCTACATTATTTTTTGTGTTGATTGGCGCAGATAAAGTTGGAGAAAAAACTGGAGCTGAATTTGGAAATGGTAATTTGGGCGATATTGTTGTGAATTCCATCACTGTTATGGATGATGGGCATGGCGGATATATTTCGACATACAATCAAGACGGGAAACGGACTGTTTATATCGGCACGGGAGAAAATCAAAATGGATATATTCGAACTTTTAATAGGAGAGAAGATCCAACATGCTATTTAGGCACAAATAAAGATTTAGATGGGGTTGTCGTTTTAAATGATAGGTATGGTGATTTTGGTTGGAGTCAAAGCGGGAAGCAATAATGTCAAAACTCTGGATATTGATGGCGATTTTGGTCTTATTTGGGTTTATGAAATCACGCCAACGTTTTGATGACTATGACGAATAGAAAAAGCTTCGACAACGTGAACTGTGCAATAAAGTAAAAACGTAACGAAGCTTTTTCTGTTCAAGCGGGCAATTATTCAGTGCCGACTATATCTGGCCCATCAGGGAAAGACGTTTCCTCGGAAGAAATTATTTCTGCTAACGCACTTTTCGAGATAATTGAATCTACCTGCATTTCATTGTCAACTGATTCGGGCTCATCGGCCAATCGCGTTGAATAAGCTTGACCATTCCACATAAAAATATGATTATGGCCTAAGTTCTCCCGAGCTTCTGCGAATGCTTTACCAAAAGAATTGGATTCGATGACAATAATTTCGGGGGTGCTTTCTAGTTCAGAATCCTTGCTTACCGTTTCGAGAGTATGTTCAGGAAAGGTTGTTTCCACAATTTGCTCAAGCTGAGAAGATATTCTGGTCTTCTCAATAGCAAAGTTTTGCACGTCATCTGTCCCTGAATGTTGAACAACGACACCTACCATAATAGCGCCAACAATGACAGCCATTGTTTGAAGTGTCTTTTTATCTGTTTTTTTCATATTGGTATTCCTTTCTGTTATTTGTTTACCGTTCTGTCTTACCCTTAAAATCCAATACGAGTTTCAATTTATTTATAAATATCCCGTTTGATAGAAGACAATGATAAAATATATTCGTAATATTTATATCTGAAAAAGAGTATTTTAACAATCATAAACAAGATTTGAGGCTGAAATGAAACCGATAAATATTGCCCTTTTCGGGTTCGGTAGAATAGGACGAAACCTATTTCGTCAAGGATATAAAAACCCAAACTTTAACTTTGTCGCTATTAGCGATTTAGGGCCAGCAAAGTCACTCCATTACTTATTGGTTCGTGATTCGATTCATGGCGTTATGGATAAGGCCATTAGATTAGAGGGCAATTTTCTTATTGCCGATGGACAAAAAACGCGCATTCTTTCCGGTGGGAATCCCGGTGAAATTCCTTGGGACGCCCTTGATGTTGATATTGTCATTGATGCAACAGGGAAATATCAAGATGTTGCCGATTTACAAAAACACATTGATGCTGGTGCAAAAAAAGTGATTGTAGCAGTCTCTCCAAAAGATGAGGTCGATCGGGTTATTATTCCTGGAATTAATGACGAAGATATTCAAGTGAGTGACCAAATTATTTCCACCACTTCTTCCACAACGCAAGTCTTGGCCTTGATGCTTAAAATTCTAGACGATCATTTTGACGTAAAACGCGCCATGATGACAACGGTTCATGCTTATACATCGGATCAACCTTTGGCTGATTCTGCAAAGTCAGACCTTCGTAGGAGTCGCTCTGCCGTGGAAAATATTATTCCCAATTATACCAGAGCACCAGAGTGGATAGAAAAAATCATGCCTCAGTTTGAAGGGAAGATTGCTGGCACCGCATTTAATGTTCCTGTTGCTGACGGGTCTGCAGTCGATTTAACCACAGATTTAGAACGTTTACCTTCTGTGGAAGAAATGAACGCAGTTGTTCAAAAAATTGCTGAAGGTTCGTTGAAAAATATAGTTGGTTACACAGATGATCCCATTGTTTCCAGTGATGTGATTGGATGCACAGAAACGATGCTTTACGATGCCAAAGCAACCATGATTACAGCTAATAAATTATTGAAAACAGTTTGTTGGTATGACAATGGTTGGGGGTTCTCAGCCCGTATTTTGGAACTGATTGAAGCCTATCAAAAACTTGAAAATGAAGGAGTAAAATCATGAGGGTGGCCATCAATGGATTTGGAAGGATTGGGCGTTCTGTTTTTCGTATTATGAATGAACGGGATGATATTAATGTTGTGGCGATTAATGATTTAGCCGATAATGATGCCTTGGCCTATTTGTTGAAATATGATACGGTTATGGGTCGATTTAAAGACACCGTCACGACCGAAGGCGATTTATTAAAAACATCATCCAATACAATAAAAATGTTGAATCAACGAGATCCATCACAGCTTCCTTGGAACGATATGGATGTAGATATTGTTATTGAAGCCACAGGCATTTTCCGAACACGTAAAGCCTTAAATCAGCACTTAGATGCAGGGGCAAAACGGATAATTTTGACTGTCCCAGCAAAAGATGATATCGATAACATGGTGGTCATCGGAGTAAATGATGATAGCTTAAAAGCGGAACACAAAATTGTTTCCAACGCAAGTTGTACTACGAATTGTTTAGCACCAATGGCAAAAATCTTACAAGATAATTTTGGTATTGAGTTTGGCGTGATTAATACCATCCATGCTTATACCAACGATCAACGTTTAGCGGATGTGCCTCATTCAGATTGGCGTCGAAGTCGTGCTGCTGCAGAAAATGTGATCCCAACATCCACAGGTGCAGCAAAAGCTGTGGGGAAAGTCTTGCCTGAATTGGCGGGGAAATTAGATGGAATTGCCATGCGTGTTCCCGTGCCGGATGGCTCTGTGGTAGATTCTGTTTTTATATTAAGTCAAGATGTTACGGCAGATCAACTAAATGAAGCGGTATATGAAGCCTCTAAAACCGAAAAATTATCACGTATTGTAGAGTATTCAAACTTGCCCGTTGTTTCCACAGATATTATTGGGAATCCACATTCCTCTATTTTTGATGCACCCTTTACAAAAGTTGTACAAGGGAATATGGTCAAAACGCTAAATTGGTATGATAATGAGTGGGGATATTCAAACCGTGTCGTAGATTTGGTTAATATTCTGAGTCAATTTAATTAAGAATTGAAATGGGGAGATCATTCATATTTCTCCATTTAGCATTTATATTTTCTATAAATAAATAAGAGTATTATTCCGGCTAAATTTGGAAACCAAATTTCTGGTTTTGACCATGGAATACCATCAAATGAAAAATCGGTGATGGGCCAGAAGAGTTTTGTGGGAAAGAATTCCTTGCTGTGAAAAGGAAAATCCAATAGAATATGAAACGGCCACCCTAACATAGAAAAAGCTAAATCCTTTCTATATTGATAAACGATTCCGATGCAAATAAACGCACTCACAAAACTGTGAGTGATATCATAATTAATATACACCCAATCTGGAATCGTATTGATTACGGGTGAATTTCCAAATTGAACATCTCCTGATAAAATTCGCATGACGATTAGTATGCCAAACGAAAATAGATCAGGCATCGCCCCAAAAAAAAGTGCCATTCTAGGATGACCGCCATATCCAAAAAGACCTCTCCCCCAAAGGGCGTGACTAAAAGTATCCATTTATTTTACATCAGTTCTTGAATATGACTATACAAATCTAAAACTTCAGGATTTGCTAGCGCATCTCTATTGCTTACCGTTTTGCCTTGAATCATTTTTTTCACAGCGATTTCCACTTTTTTCCCATTAATGGTATAGGGTATTCCCTTTGTCTCAAGAATAAGTGCAGGAATATGTCTCGGAGAACAACTTGAACGAATCTGTGATTTAATTTTGTGAACCCATTCTTCATTTAAAAAAAAATCTTTTTTCAATTTAATGAATAATATAATACGTTGATCTCCTTCCCAATCTTGTCCAATCACCAAACTATCATCCACACAATCCATGTTTTCTACCACACGATAAATTTCTGCGGTTCCAATTCGCACGCCTCCCGGATTCAATGTAGCATCACTGCGACCAAAAAACCTCAAACCGCCATGGTCTGAAATTTCAATAAAATCGCCATGATACCAAGTCTGTGGAAAAATATCAAAATAAGCATGGTGATATTTTTGACCATCCGCATCATTCCAAAAATAAATGGGCATTGACGGAAAAGCAGATTTGCAAACGAGTTCACCTTTTTCTTGAATGAGGGAGTCACCCGTTTCATTAACAGCGTGAACATTCATTCCTAATCCACGACACTGAAGTTCACCACGATAAACTGGGAGCATAGGATTGGCAAGAGCGAAACAGGATACGATATCTGTTCCACCTGAAATGGACCCAAGCAAAACATCTGTTTTTACATGCTCATAAACATAATCAAAACTTTCATCCACTAAAGGCGAACCTGTCGATAAAATAGTTTTTAGTGATGATAGATTTGCCACGTTTTGCGGACGAATATTTGCTTCTTTGCAGGCATCGATAAATTTAGCACTAGTTCCAAAAATCGAAATATTCAAATCATCAATCATTTTCCACATGGCATTTCCATCGGGATAAAAGGGCGACCCATCAAATAAAACAAGCGTGGCACCAACAGAAAGAGAGGAGACCAACCAATTCCACATCATCCACCCACACGTAGTAAAGTAAAAAATCGTATCATCTCGTTTCAAATCACAATGAAGCCTTAATTCTTTGGCATGTTGGAGAAGCGTTCCCCCTGCACCATGGACAATCGATTTTGGTAATCCTGTCGTTCCAGACGAATACATAATATATAAAGGATGGTCAAAGGGAAGTTGTTCAAACGAAAGTGGCTCTGGTGATTTTGATAAAAAATCAGAATATAATATTCCATTTTTCAATGAAGAAATATCGGGTATTCCGCTGATATATGGAATAATAATGGTTTTTTCAACACTGGGAAGTTTTTCTAAAATTAAATTTAATTTGCTTAAAGATTCAAATTCCTTTCCATTATAAAAGTAGCCATTTGACGCAAAAATAACTTTGGGCTCAATTTGAGAGAACCGATCTAAAACTCCTTTTATTCCAAAATCAGGTGATGATGAACTCCAAATAGCCCCAATGGAAGTGGTAGCTAACATGGCAATAATTGCTTCGGGTAAATTGGGGATAAACCCTGCCACACGATCTCCTTTTTTTACGCCCATCTCACGAAGCGAATGAGCAAGCTTTTCCACTTCATCAAACAATTCTTTATAACTTAGACTTCTTAACGTTTGTCCTTCTCCTTGAAATTGGATCGCTATTTCATCGTCCCTAAATGCTAATAAATTTTCTGCAAAATTGAGTCGCGCACCAGAGAACCACTTGGCGCCAGGCATTTTTTTTATATCATCTACAATTTGAGTGTAGGGTTTTGAGTGAATGATGTTTGCTTCCTGCCAAATCTTCTCCCAAAAATCTGGACTTTTTTGAACAGACCAGTCGAACAAATCTGCATACGTTTTAAGCTTAAGTGAATAAGCGGTATTCACGGTTTCCATAAATTTTGCCATTTGTGTATTTTCGACTTGTTTAGGTTGCCACAGGATTTTATTCATTTTTCTATCCAATATTTTCGTGCAAATTTAGGTCTGATTTTACAGTAAAGAATCATTGGATTCTAATAGCAAAGTGAGATGAAGGTTCACAAAATGAAAATAGCATTTTTAACTGCTGGGGGAATTGCTCCATGCTTATCATCATCGATAGGCGCATTAATAGAAAAATATAATGACTTATCCCCTGATGCTGAAATGATTGGATATCTAAATGGATATCGTGGGCTTCTACTTGGAGAATCCATTCCTTTTCCTGAATCGATTAAAACAAACTACGCCACACTTTATGATTTCGGTGGAAGTTTCATTGGAAATAGTCGTGTAAAATTAACGAATATTCAAGATTGTGTTAAAAATGGTTTCGTGCAAGAAGGCGAAAATCCATTAGAAATTGCATCTAAACAGCTGATGAAAGATAATGTGGATATTTTACACACCATTGGCGGAGACGATACGAATACGATGGCAGCACAATTATCTTTTTATCTCAAAAAAAATGGGTATGATTTAACCGTTGTTGGGATGCCAAAAACAGTGGATAATGATGTTTATCCTATTGCTCAAACTTTGGGTGCGTGGACAGCTTCAGAACAAGGAGCCATTTTTTTTGAAAACATTGCCAATGAAAATACCACCAGTACGCGTCAACTCATTATTCATGAAGTAATGGGGCGAAATTGTGGTTGGCTCACAGCTCATACTGCAAGAGATTATCGTAAGCGATTAGATCATCGAACTTTTTTCCCAGAAATGTTACTGTCCAGAGACAAATGGGATATTGATGCAGTTTATATTCCGGAAGCTGATTTTGAGTTTCAAGTTGAAGCCACGCGACTAAAAAAACGAATGGATGAAAAAGATGGTATAAACATTTTTTTAAGTGAAGGAGCTGGATTAGATACCATTGTGCGAGAAATGGAAGCACAAGGAGAAGAAGTACCACGAGATGCTTTTGGACATGTTCGCTTGGATGAAATAAATCCGGGACAATGGTTTGCGAAGAAATTTGCCACTGCTTTAAATGCAGAAAAAGTATTAGTCCAAAAAAGTGGCTATTTTGCACGATCGGCCAAACCGAATCAGGAAGATTTAGATTTAATTAAAAAATCGGCATTTATGGCCGTGGAACAAGCCATCTCTAGAAAAAGTGGCGTGATTGGCTTAGATGACGACGCAGAGGGGAAATTATCATTAATAGATTTTGAACGGATTAAAGGTGGAAAACCTTTTGATGTTCAAACAACTTGGTTTCAAATAATGCTGACCGAAATCGGTCAAAACTAAAAAGGAGCAAAAAATGACTTATTCATTAAAACCAGGCGTTGTAAGCGGAGACGATTACAAAATCTTATTAAAAGCCGCCAAAGAAGGGGGCTACGCAATTCCGGCAGTGAACACAGTCGGAACAAATTCCGTGAATGCTGTGATGGAAGCGGCAGCGAAAAATAAATCGGATGTGATTATTCAATTTTCAAATTCGGCAGGACAATTTTATGCAGGAAAAAGTCTCTCGGATGCCTTTGAAGCAAAAGTGATGGGGTCCATTTCGGCCGCCATGCATATTCATCTTTTAGCAGAAAAATATGGAATCTGTGTCGTGCTTCACACAGACCATGCAAACAAAGGATTGATTCCTTGGGTAGAAGCTTTGATTAGTCACAGCGAAGTCCATTTCCAAAAGACAGGAAAGCCATTATATACTTCTCACATGTTAGATTTGTCCGCAGAAGATATTGAATTTAATTTGTCAGAAAGTGCTCGATTACTTAAGCGAATGGCACCAATTGGAATGAGTATCGAAATCGAATTGGGCGTTACAGGTGGAGAAGAAGATGGTGTTGGTTCGGATGATGATATTGGCGCAGATAATCCTTTGCTTTATACCCAACCGGAAGATTGTTTGCGTGCCTATGAATTGCTTTCACCTATCGGACATTTTTCGCTTGCTGCCTCTTTTGGAAATGTCCACGGCGTGTATAAGCCAGGAAATGTAAAGCTCCGCCCAGAGATTTTACAAGCCTCTCAAGCTTTAGTCGAAAAATCGTGTGGCACAGAAGCGAAACCCTTGGATTTGGTTTTTCATGGTGGTTCTGGCTCAGAAAAAGCAAAGATTACGGAAGCGATTTCTTATGGTGTATTTAAAATGAACATTGATACGGATACGCAATTTGCTTTCGCAA
Source organism: Fidelibacterota bacterium (assembly GCA_018671775.1). Taxonomy (GTDB): domain Bacteria; phylum Fidelibacterota; class Marinisomatia; order Marinisomatales; family UBA1611; genus JABHGY01. The sequence goes on along the minus strand of JABHGY010000053.1, from coordinate 8,388 downwards.
AAGCTGTTGGCGAATATGTTGATGCAAACGCGAAAGCTTTTAAACATCAAATTGATCCAGAAGATGGCACGCCTTATAAAAAGCAATATGATCCACGGAATTTATTACGAGCCGGTGAAGAAGGTATGGTTAAACGTTTGGATGAAGCGTTTGCAGATTTAGGTTCGATTGGAAAATCTTTGGCGCAGTAGTTTTTTCATGAAATTGACTAAAAAATGGCGTTCATGATTGAATGCCATTTTTTAGTTTGATCACAATAATCCCCATTCCAAGAGAAGTCAACATCCCTGGATAAAAGGCTTCTATGGATAAAAAGGGTGAGCCTTGTTTCAAGCTAATTCCCATCCAAATCAGAGAAACGAGAACGGGAAATAATATCCAAAGGTTTGCTTGAATATTTTGAATTGTGAATTCAGGTTTCCATAACGTAAGGACAAAAGGTAGGATAAGTCCAGGTATAATCACCGAGCCTAAGGTGAAAAATAATTTTACAACCGAAGGCAAAATGTAAGCCAACCCGAGGGCAAACACACTTGTAATAATTAATCCGGTTTTAATGGATTGAATCGTATTCGCATCTTTCTTTATTTGTCCCACCATATCTCGTCCAAATGTGATTGAATTGATAAAGCCCAATGAATCGATGGTGGACATGAGCGTAGAAAAAATCCCAGCAAGAAACAATCCATAGGCGAAAGGCGGAAGAATGGTTTTTCCCAATAAAGGAAAAGAGAAGAGCGGATTTTCTGGCGAGACCAACTGGACAGCATACAGTCCTGTCAAGAGCGTAAGTCCATCAAAAATCCCCCAAAAGAGGATAGACATTAAAATACCTTTTTTTGCGACATCAGGTGTTTTTGCTGCTGCGGATCGTTGATAAAATCCAGGGTCGATAAATGTCCAAGATGCAATAAAAAACCAAACCAAAAGATATTGAATGGAGTTTCCACCCAAAGGAGAGGTGTGACTCTTGGGCAAAGTATTGAATAAATGTATGGGAGAGCCTTCTGTCTTCCATGCGAAAAATAGGAGCAAACTAAAGCCTAAAAACATGAGGACAAATTGAAGGATATCGGTTCGAATTACAGATTTGAATCCACCTTTCCAAACATAAATGAGGGAAAACCCACTGGCCAAAACTAGAGCGACTCCAAAGGGAATATTAAAAATAAATTGTATCAAAATACCCATACTCAGTATATAAGGCGCAGGACTGGAAAGAATAAAAATATAAATGGCACTTAGAATACTTGCCTCTTTTCCATAGCTTTTTCGAAAATGGTCTGGAATTGAAAAATGATTGGAATTACGGATTTTTGGAGCAATCCAAAAAGCGTAAATCAGGGCGAAAACATAGTAAGGTAGAGCGAAGATAAACCAAGTTTGCACGCCATATAAATATGTATTTTCGCCGATGCCTAAAATGCCCCCATACCATGTGGTGACCAAAGTAGCTGTAAACGCAGGCAGACTCAATTTCCGTCCCGCTAAAATATAGTCTTCCGCATTACTAGGTTTTTGTGTACTACGAAAAAAACCGAGCGCGAGAATCATTCCAAAATAAAGGAACAAAATAAGAATGTCAATCCAGTGCATAAGCTTATTCTTCTAAATGACTTCTAAAAACGAGAAAAGGTTTTGAGGCATCGATAGAAAAAGTATTTCCAATTGATCGGTTGGAAATTGCTCTTGCCGATGGTTCTAAAACAAACTGGCTCAAGGGGAATTGAAGTGCAGTAGAGGAGACGATCGTTTTCTCTTGATATGCGATAATTGAAACCGTTTGGCCAGGAAAAGATTCAAAGGATTGTTGCCCTTGATGACAGCTGATAGAAAAATGGTCCGTTACCATGGTGATTTCCAAGCGATTAAAATAATCGAATAAAATATAGTGATTTGCAAGCGTCATATCTTCTCGAAGTCCTGTTGCTCCCAAAAGGGTTAGACGATTTATTCCATTTTCTAAACACCAATCTAATGTTTTTTCTAAGTCTGTTTTATTTTGATTGGGCAATGGAATCCACAAGCCATTAAACTCGTTTTCTCTTTGATCCAGCGAATCCATATCGCCCAAAACAGCAGAGACGTGGAAGCCTTTTTGAAGACAGGTGTCCAATGCCCCATCTATGCTTATAATTGTCCCAGATTTTTTGAGACAATCAAGGGGATGATTGTGGCTTGGGAATAATCCATTTGCGACAATGGCAAGAGGAAATCGGAATGAAATGGGTCTTTTCATGTGTCATAAATTTACGACGTTCAAAGGGCTCTTGTAAATAAAAGCACGAGAAGGGAAGACAGGAGACAGGAAGCGGGTGTATTTGAGTTTTAACTTTTGACTCAATGACGCTTCATGCTTCAGCGTAGAATTGACATAGATAATTCACTCCATATTTTGGAGTTCATCAACTGTGTTGATGTTGAATCGAGGCACGAGATTCAGGAGGATGAATGGAAAAACCGAACTTTACGGAAAGAAAAAACGGAATAAAATTAAAATTACGACTATTCATCGCCAGTTTAATATATACTCATTTATAGCTAAATTGTCCGACTTTTTATGTCCAAAAAATCATTTAATAGACGACTTTTCGATTTTGATGCTCACTATCCGCGATCGCTGATTGCAGGCGTATTTTTTCTTACGCTAATATTTTTATGGGGCATTCCTCGATTGGAATTAGATCCAGGCTTGCGTTCTATGATTCCGCATCAACATCCCATGGCAAAATCTATGGATCAGGCGGAAGAACTTTTTTCTGGAACGGGCATGATAATTATAGCAGTTGAATCGGATAGTTTGTTTTCTCCTTCTGTCTTAGCGAAATATGCTTCATTTCATGATTCTTTAGAGAACATTCCTCTCGTCAGTCGCGTTTATTCCCTTTACACGCATTATGATATTGAGTCGAAATCTGAAGAATTTGTGCTAAGGAAAACAATTGAGTCTTTCCCAAAAAATGATTCTTTAAGACAAAAATTTATCAATGATTTAAAAAATACAGATTTGATTGAAAATATCATTTCAAGTGATTTGAAAAAGATGAGCTTCCTGTGTCAATTGGAATCATCTTATGATTTTGACGAGGTTGCTTTACGGAACGAAATTGTTTCCATTATAAATCAATTTGAAGGTCCAGAAAAAATATATTATTCTGGATTCCCAATTACGAGAGCAGAAATCATTGATAGTATGAAAAAAGATTTGAGCACATTCACACCTCTCGCTTTAGGGCTCATGATTATTCTATTAACTTTGAGTTTTCGCTCTTGGGCGGGCGTATTTCTCCCCTTTTTTGTTGTGGGAATTTCTGTCATTTGGACTTTTGGACTCATGGGCTGGTTGGGGATGACCGTTCCTTTTATTGGAGGACTTATTCCCGTCATGTTGATTGCCATTGCCAATGATTATGGTATTCATATTATATCCCATTATTATGAGTATTCCAGAATGGAGCCAGAAAAAAGTCGAGGAGCCATTTTACGAAAAACCATTCGTAAGTTAGGGAAGCCCATCTTTATTGCTGGTTTAACCACTATTGTGAGTTTTTTAGGTTTGGCGACTCATATGCTACCTCGAGTTAGAGAAATGGGATTTTTCATTTCATTTGGCATCCTGATTTCATTTTTGTTAAGTATGTTTTTGATTCCAGCCGTTTTGGTTTTACTGAATCGCCCTGCCTTTGTGATGAGAGAATCAAATCATCAAAACATCAACAAAGCACTAGTGTCTCTGGGCGACTTTTTTGTGAAGTTTCGATCTTCCCTATTGGTGGGAATGACAATAGTGGTGCTAGTTTTGGGTTGGGGTATTCGGGACTTAAAAGTAGATACAAATCCAGATTACTATTTTCCAAAAGAGGGACGAATTCGTATTCATAATACAGCCATTGCGGATGCTTTTGGTGGCTCCACTCAAATGAGTATTATGCTTGAAGGCGATATTTTTAATCCAGAAACACTACATGATATTGAATTTTTAACAAACCATATTAAAGGAACACATGATTTGGTGACCAAAACTCATTCTATTGTAGATGTGATTAAAAACTTACATTTTGATTTTAATGGGGGTGATTCTGCATTTTATGCAATCCCAGAAGAGAGAGATTTGATTGTCCAATATATGTTTTTATTCTCGCTTACGGGCAATACAGATGAATTTGATTTTATATTAGATGATTGGGAAGAACCCGAATTCACTCAACTATTTGTAAGATTACAACAAGTCCAAACGATTAAAATTGCTGAAATTGTTGAAGATACAGAACAGTTTATCCGAGCAAATTTTTATGATAAACATGGGATGCAATTGACGGGTCCAGCAGCATTTTTGGGTGTTTTAACGCGGATGATTGTGAAAGGACAAATTATAAGTTTGTTCGTATCGGCATTTATCATTTTTCTTATGATGTCCTTAGTCTTTCGTTCTTTTGTGGGCGGTTTTTTATCTGTGCTTCCTATGGCCATTTCTGTTTTGTTGGTATTTGGCGTGATGGGCCATTTAGGCATTGTTTTGAACATGACCACATCACTTTTAACCAGCATTCTTGTTGGAGTTGGAGTCGATTATACCGTCCATTTTCTTTGGCATCTCAGAGACCATATTCGTTCTGGAATGGATTTGAGTGAATCCATCAGAAATACATTTAGAATTTCGGGTAAAGGTATCGCTTTCAATGCGGCTTCTGTAGTGGTCGGGTTTTCGGCTTTACTATTTTCAGAATTTTTACCCGTTGCTGTTTTTGGCATATTGGTCATGGCCTCGATTGTATTTTGTCTTTTTGGCGCACTAGCTCTTTTACCAGCTCTTGTCAGTTTAATTAATCCTAAATTTTTATACGAAGATGAATGATAAATTAGATAAAGTCATGAGTAACGTATTTTTCTTAGGATCGATAGCAATCGTCTCTTGGTGGATATTTGACGGTGGTGTAATTGATATCCTATTAACTTGGCGCACTCAAGCGGATTCCTTCTCAATTCATTGGCTAGATATTATTCAGGCACATTGGCAAAGAATTTTAGCCGTATATCTATTTATTTGTTTTCAGACTGCAGGAATAGCAGAAATGCGAATGGGGCAGGATTATTTAAAGGCTGTAATTGTTAGTATTATCCTTACCCCTTTTGGTCTATTTTTCTTTAAAAAGGAATCCTTAAAATGATGCGAACGTTCAAGCTAATCATTATTTATATTTTATGTCCAGTCGTTCTTTTTGGGCAAAGAACAGGGTTAGAAATTATGGAACAGGTTAAAAATAATCCCTTACCATCGTCTTCTATTACCCATATTGAATTAACGATTGTGACGAAAAAAGGAAAACGAGAAAAGAAGAAAATCCGAGAGTTTATTCGTTATCAAAAAAATTACGAATCGGGTAAATATGAACGAAAAACTTTGGTGCGTTTTACGAAGCCCTTGTTTGTTAAAGGAACAGGCTTATTAAATTGGACTCAAAAAAATGGCGTCCAAGAACAATGGATTTTTCTACCCAAATTAAAAACAGCAAAAAAAATTACGTCTAAAGATAGAACAAAATCTTTCATGGGTTCAGATTTTATTTATGAAGATTTAGAATCACGTTCTCTAAATGAGGATACTTTTACTGAATTTGGTATCGAAGTTATTTTCAATACCCCGTGTTATGTTATCGAAGCGAAACCGAAAGAAGAAAGTGCTTATCAGTGGCAAAAAATTTGGGTTGAAACAAGCACTTGGCAAATTAAAAAAGTGGAGTATTACAATGAAAAAAATAAAATCATAAAAACATTATCAATTCCTAAGCATAAAATCGTAAATGGATTTTATATCCCAGAAAAAATGACCATGATATCTATTAAGGGGAATCAAACAAGTATGGTGATTAACAAAGCCACTATGGACGCAGGACTGCAAAATGATATATTTTCTAAGAAATTTTTAATTCGAATCAAATAAACCATTGACTTATAAAGGAGCTGTTTTGTAATATCGGAAACGATATATACGAAAAACGTTTCCATTGACCGACTCACAGACACAACAAGAAGCATATATACTCGAACAAAGCTTTGAAGCTTTGACGCGGGATGGTGTTCGTTCATTCACAGTGGATTCTCTGTCTCAGAATTTGGGAATGAGTAAAAAAACGATTTATAAATTTTTCCCATCAAAAGAAGATTTAGTTGATAAAAGTGTAGGATATTTTCACGGATTAATTGAAAAAAAATTAAAACGGCTTATTGAAACTGAACCGAATCCCGCTATCCAATTTGTGAAAGTAATGGAATTTATCATGGGGCATATTTCCAATGTATCTATTGAGAGATTAGCGGATTTAAAAAACCGTTTTCCGAGAGTATGGGAAAAAATGGAAACATTTAGATTAGCAAGAAGAGATGATTTTTTTCATGTTTTATCAAATGCGCAAAAACAGGGATATGTGAGAGATGATGTAGATATTAATATTATTGCTACTTTATATATGAATATTATTAATTCTACGTTTCAACCCGAGTTTTTTCTAAAAAATAATTTGGCACCAACGGATGCGATTCACAATTTTTTAAAAATGATTTCTGGCGGTCTTTTTACGCCTTCCGGAAATCAATATGTCAATAAACTATTTAATAAGGAAGATTTATAAATGGGGCATCCAATTAGAGAATGGGTCATTCAAAAAACCCTAAAGCATCCAAAAAGAACGATTATTATCAGTATCCTGATAACAATTTTCATGGCATCGGGCATCAGGTTTTTTATTGTTGACGATGATATGATGAAACTATTGCCAAAAGATATGCCATCTCGTATTGCTTGGGATAATGTCATGGAAGAATTTGGTAATACAGATATGATTTATGTGGCGTTTGGTGAAAAGGGTAAGCCGGGGATCAATCAAAAATCATTAGCAACATTATGGGATTTCACAAAAGCCATGGAGGCTTTGCCTGAAGTGGAAAAAGTAACTTCAATCACTTCAATTGACCGGTTGGAGAGTGAAGATTCTACTATAGTAGTCGGCGACCTTCAGAATTCACGAGAATTAACGATTGAAGAAGTGGCTGAAATCAATCAATACTTAAATAAAAATAAAAATGTTAAAAAACAATTAATCAGCCAAAGTGATGTTTATCTTAATGTTGTTATCCAGCCTTCTGCTCATTCAAAGTTTGATGTTCTAAGTCATAAAGTGAGAGATGTGGGGGATGATATTTTAAGCAAGTATGAAACCCATTATGGCGGTGCTGCCTACATAACAGGTATCGTTCCAAGTCTCATTCGAGATGATGTTGCTATGTTGATGCAATCAGGTATGTTGATTATGGTATTGATTTTATTGGTCAACTTAAGAAGTCCAGTGGCTGTAGGAATGGTTATGCTTACTATTGTTTTGTCCCTAGGATTTATGCTTGGGTTTATGGGATGGGTTTTAAAATTGACAGGTTCGGAAAAGTTTTTATTCACCATGATGAATACATCTATGCCCATCATTTTATTGACAATAGCCAATTCAGATGGTGTTCATATGATGGCGAAGTTTTTCAAAGAATTAAGAAATAGAAGAAATATTAAAGAATCGGTCACAGTGGCAATGGATTCATTATTGGTCCCTATCTTTTTAACTAGCATCACAACAGCGGCGGCATTCTTGGCACTTATTTTTGCACCGATTGAGCAAATGGTGGGATATGGTATTTCAATATCTGCCGGCATTTTATGGGCGTGGATTTTATCTTCAACAATGCTTCCCGCTTTGATTTCATTAAGGAAATGGGATCTAAACTCTAAAGCGGTTACTCAAGCAAGTATTTTTGAAAATGGTATTGATCGACTCGCAAAGCAAGTAACAAAGCATCCAAAATATATATTAACGACAGGACTCCTTCTTGTCTCCATTGGAGGCATGGGCGTGACGATGGTAGAAGTCGATGTAAATTTTATGACTTTTTTCAAAAAGGGGACGGAAATTCGTGACAGTATGGACTTCTTAGAAGATGAAATGTTAGGCACCATGGATGTGCGTGTTCGCGTAGAAGGCGATTTAAAAGAGCCAGAACATTTACAAGCGATTGTTGACCTGCAAACATACATGGAGGAAGATGAGAAAGTCGGGATGAGTTTTTCTATTGCGAACATTGTGCAACAAATGCATAAATCCATTATGGATGATGATCCGAATTTTGAAACTATTCCGGATTCAAGAGGGAAGGTAAATAATCTGTTCACTATGTATTCGTTTTCAGGAGATCCAAACGCTTTTAAGTCCATGGTCGATTATGATTATGAAGTGGGACTCGTTACAGCATTAAGTAAAATGATGGGGACACAAGAAATTATTGTTTTTGTGGATAAAATTGAAAACTACGTGATGGATCATTTTCCCGAAGGATTGTCTGCTATGA
>JABHGY010000052.1 GCA_018671775.1 Fidelibacterota bacterium | reverse complement strand
GGAGATACGGTCAGTCATCAGCCCATCAGTAAATGGCAAAAGCAGTCGGTGAATGAGAATGAAAATTATCCCCAATGGTATCCGGATTTATTTTCTGGAATGCCTTCTTATGGAGGACATATTAATACAAGAGGGAATGCAATTGCACCTCTCTTGAATAGTGTATTGCTTAATCGAGGGTTGAAATATTGGTTTTATTTTGCTTTGGGTGGTTTAGGCGTTTTTGCCTTTTTAAGGCGGAGAAATCTCAATGAGTGGGCTTCCGTTTTTGGTGGATTGGTTTTCGCCATTACGCCTTATAGTTTTGGTCTCATTAATGCCGGACATTCTTCGAAAATTATTGCTTTTGCGTATTTGCCTTGGCTTTTACTATTTGCTGAAGATGTGATGGCCAAATTTTCGCTCAAATCAATTTTGTTATTGGCTTTATTCACAGCACTTCAATTATGGTCAAATCATCCACAAGTGGTCTATTACACATGGATGCTCATCGGATTTCGCTTGGTCTGGATTCAAGGTGAAGCCCTTATGGATAAGAAGTGGAATTTGGTATATTTTTCAAAATCATTTGGTGGGATTCTCGCGGGAGTCGCCTTGGCATTGATTATGGTCAGTGATCCTTATGTCTCTGTCATGGAATTTAATGATTACTCAAATCGGGGAGAATCGTCAGTCTTTGACAAAACGGATGAAACCAAATCTGGTGCATCTTGGGATTATGCAACCCAATGGTCTTTTCACCCAAAAGAAACCATTTCATATTTATATCCATATAATTATGGCATGCAAAATTATCCATCTAGAGATATAAAATCGGCAGCATACTGGGGATATATGCCTTTTACCCAATCGACACACTACTTCGGGATTTTGGTTTTATTATTGGCCATTTTGGGTGCATTTTTGAAAAAACCAAGCCGATTTGAATGGTCTATGTGGGCCATGATATTTTGTGCTATTTTAATTGGTTTTGGTTCATATTTTCCCATCTTATTTTCACCCTTTTTTAACTGGTCACCCTTTTTTGGTAAATTCAGAGTTCCGTCTATGATTTATATGACCATCCCTTTTATGGTAAGTTATTTGGCTGGGAAAAGTTTGAACGATTTAATGTATCATTTGGAAGACAAAAGAGAGCTTATTCAAAAAAATACAATAAAAGTTTTTGGGAGTTTTATTGGGCTCACAATCATTTTTCTTCTTTTTGGGGAATCCTTTCTTGCATTTATGAAAACAGGAGAAGCCACCCGATATAACCAGCAAGTTTTGATGGCAGTTCGAGAAATACGTTTTTCCTTATTTCAAAAAGGCTTAATGCTTGCTCTTGGCATTTCGGGACTTTCTATAGCTATTATTTGGGCTGGAACTAAGAGGGCAATAACAAAAAGTATGCTTGGCGTATTATTAACGTTTATCCTAATCTTCGATTTAGGCATGATTAATTTTGAGTTTCTCCATTTGAAAGACTCTTCCGAAATGGCAAAGAAATTTAAGAGCAATCCAGGTATTGAATTTCTACAAAAGGAAATGAGAAATGAGCCATTTCGTATTTACCCTAAAGACGATTTTGCAACAAATCGATATGGCTATTTTGGACTAGAAAGTGTCGGTGGATATCGTCCGATTAAACTCAGAACATATCAAGATTTGATGGATGGGAGCAAACGTGGAGGGCAGGTTCAGTTTTCACCTTCAGTACAAAATATGCTCAATATTCGTTACATCATCGATAAAGGACGCATTGTGCCTAATGAAGGATATTTGCCTCGCGCGTGGATGGTGGATTCAATCTTGCAAGTAGAAGACCAAAAATCTTCTTTAATGTCAGTCTTGGCGCCAAATTTTTCACCAAAAAAACAAGCGATTGTTTTAGATTATACAGGGGAGACTCAATTTGATTTGGGAGAGAATCGAGTCAAACTCACGCAATATAAAGAAAATGAAATTAAATTAGATATATCGAGTGAAAAGGGTGGACTACTTGTGCTTTCGGAAATTTACTATAAACCGGGCTGGCTCGCTTTTGTGGACGAAGTTGAAACAAAAATATATCAAACAAACCACGTTTTGCGTTCTGTGCTAATTCCCGAGGGGAAACACAAAGTTATTTTCAGATATGATGATTCCAAATGGGCGCTATTTCGATGGATTTCTCGTATAACATTTTTTGGAACTGTCCTATTTCTTTTATACTTATATCGCAAACCGATCCTGGAAAAAGTGAAAAAAAATGAAGCAATATAGACATACAGGTAATATCAAAGCAGGACTATTTGTCCTGGGGATTATACTTGTCTCAAGTTTATTGCTTTACACCCAATCTTTGGTACATCGATTGAGAGAGGATAACCATCAAATTGTTACCCTTTATGCAGAGATTATTGCCAATACTGTGTCAGATCCTGATGATAATGATTTAGATTTTGTTTTTGAAAATATTATCCAGAAGGTTCAATTTCCCATTATACAAACTAGTTTAGATGGAAAATCGCAAGCATGGCGAAATTTGCCATCGAATATTATCTCAAAGGAAGATAGAGCCTATTTTCTTGCAATAATGGACAAACAAGCGGAACCAATTTCTTTGACATTTGTAGATCATCAAACAGGGAAAGAAATACAATTTGGCTACTTGCATTACGGTGATTCAGATCTTATTCGTGAATTACAGTGGTTGGCATATTTCGAAATAATTGCCGTTGCATTATTTGTCTTTTTAGGCTTTATTGGATTTTCATTTATTCGAAATAGTGAAAAACGGCATATTTGGGTTGGGATGGCTAGAGAAACAGCACATCAATTGGGCACACCTGTTTCCGCATTGATGGGCTGGCTGGATTGGCTCAAAATGCATCCTGAAAAGACGGAAGATATTATTCCTGAAATTGAGTTGGATTTGAAGCGACTTCAGCAAATCAGTCGAAGATTTAGTAAGATGGGCTCAGACCCCAAAATGGAAAAAATTGATTTAAGCCAAAATATTAGTCGCGTTTTAGATTATTTGACCAAGCGATTGCCTTCTTTAGGGAAAACGGTTGATTTGAAAAACCAAATACCGGTTGGAACGGAGATTGTCGCAAATAGGTCTCTTTTAACTTGGGCCATTGAAAATATTATTCGAAATAGTATTGATGCGATTGAAGGTGAAAAAGGCATGATAATGTTGACGCTTATCAAAGAAAACCAGCAGGTATTTATTCGGATTAAGGATAATGGTTGTGGTATTCCCAAGAAAGATTGGAAAAATATCTTTCGTCCTGGGTTCACATCCAAAAAAACAGGATGGGGCTTAGGGCTATCCTTAAGTCAGAGGATAATCGAAGATATGCATGGTGGACGATTAAAAGTGCTTGATTCCGTTATAGGTGAAGGCGCAACTTTTGAGATTCGATTCTCTGAAAATGGTGATGATGAATGATTGGGTTCATGGGACTAACTCGGTAATTTCAAGGATAATTTAAAAGGAGAAAAACATGGATTTATTATTTGGGGCAGCACAAACAGGAGAAGGTGGGGGCGGTATAGCGGCTTTTTTACCTTTTATTATAATCATGGGGATTATTTATTTTTTGATGATTCGTCCTCAAGCCAAGAAGCAAAAAGAAAAATCATCCATGATGGAAGACTTAAAAAAAGGTGATAAAGTTGTGACAGTCGGTGGCATTTATGGTTCCGTTTCAGGATTTAAAGAAAAAGGACGAATTGTTATTTTAAATGTGGACAAATCAACAAATTTGACTGTAAACAAATCAAGCATTTCTGGCTTAGCCGAAAAAGTTACGAGCACGGATTTAGAAAGCCAAAATTAATGGCCGTATTGGATATTGTCCATTTTGGGGACCCTATCCTCAAAAAAAAATGTAATCCTGTAAAAAGATTTGACGGCATCGATCGACTTTTGGGCGATATGTTTGACACCATGTATGAAGAAGATGGACTAGGATTGGCTGCCAATCAAGTCGGCTTGGATTTACATTTATTCATTCTTGATTTATCAGATATAGATGGAGTCGAAAACCCCCTTGTCATCATCAATGGCGAAATTACCGCATCTGAAGGCGAATCCAGCTACAATGAAGGATGCCTTTCATTCCCTGGTATAAGACTTGATATTAATAGACCTGAAGTGATTACGCTTCGATATCAAAATCCAAATGGCAATTGGGAGACAGAAACATTTTCAGATTTAACTGCTCGTGTCATTCAGCATGAAATGGATCATGTAAACGGCATTATGATGATTGACCGCGTTAGTACATTAGATAAAATTAAAATCCGCTCTGAGCTGAAAAATTTAGAAATACAATCAAACGAAAAACAGAAAACTCGACCAACCCTTGATGGGTATAATTTTTAATAACAGTTTTATACCGTATTAACTCCATGCGAATCATTTTTATGGGAAATCCAAATTTCGCCATTCCTTGCTTGAAGCAGATTATGGAAAGTGAGCATGAACTTGTTGCTGTTGTTTCGAATCCAGAAAAAAGGATGGGACGAGGGAAGCAACTATCACATACACCTGTGGGGAAATTTGCTGTAGAAAACGAACTTCCTTTAGTGCAAGCAGAGTCCTTGACTGACCCTACCTTTATTGAAAGATTGAAATCGTACAATGCAGATTTGAATATTTTGGTTGCATATCGCATTTTACCGCAAGTATTAATTGACTTACCTACGAAAGGATCCATCAATCTTCATGCCTCGTTATTACCAAAATATCGAGGAGCGGCTCCCATTCAATGGGCTTTAATGAATGGGGATAAAGCAACAGGTTTGAGCACATTTTTTTTGGAAAAAAGTGTCGATACAGGAAAAATGATTCACCAAATTTCGATTCCAATTTTAGAAGATGATGATTACGCTAGTTTGTCTGAAAGACTATCTCAAGAGGGGGCAAAACTTTTAGTGAAAACGGTTGACGCCATTGCTACCGGTGAATTCCAAGAAATGAATCAAAACGAAAAGCAAATATCCCGCGCACCAAAAATTTCTAAGGAAATGACACAAATTAATTGGGGCGATTCGGGTGAAAAAATTGCGAATTGGATTCGAGGCCTTTCTCCCAAACCAGGGATGCAAGCAAGATTGAACGAAAAGGGCATTCGACTTTTTAAGGGGAAATATGAAGAATCCATTTCAGAAAAAATCCAAGTTGGGGAAATTTATGATGTAGAAGCCACTTCACTAAAAATTGGGACAGGCAAAGGGTATCTTCATGTTTCTGAAGTGCAATTAGAAGGAAAACGCAGAATGACGGTCAAAGATTTTTTATTGGGAAATGATATTCATCCTGGAGATACATTTGAGGTAAACCCTTGAATGCGCGATTAGCAACAATTTCTATATTGGAAACATTTGAGAAATCGGGTTCACAATTAAAAATAATTAGAGATCAATTTTTTCATCGGAAAAAAATGTCCAATTTGGACCGACAACGCACCACAGTTTTGACCAATGAAATTGTCCGGTGGTTGCCCGTTATTGATTCTATTTATGCGCCCTATCTACAATATCCTCTTCGTAGATTAGATTCAAAGGTGAAAGCAGTGCTTCGCTTGGGCGTTTATGAAAGTGTGATGGACTCAGAAATCCCTGATTATGCAGCAATTCATTCTGCTGTTGAGACGACGAAATCAATAAAAAAGAAAAAAGCATCGGGTCTCGTAAATGCGGTTTTGCGTAAGGTGATTCAAAAAAATGCAGAAAAACCTTATCAGGAAATGGAACATCTCAAAGAAGCATTTCCCCACTGGCTTTCTCAAAAGTGGATTAAACAATTTGGCCGAGAAAAAACCAGATCTCTCATGACCACATTCATGAAGCCTCGTCCAATTTTTATTCGTATTGATTCTCATTTAGGGGATGTGATTGATGACTTACATTCTCGAGAAGTAAAATTAAAAATTTTGCCAGAAAATGAAAAAATCCACCAGATAGAAAAAGGGGCTTCAGCTTTGGTGAAATCTCCTTCTTTTGAAAAAGGATATTTTTCAATTCAAGACCCAGGATCTGCGGCGATCGTCACTTTATTAGATCCCAAAGAAGATGAAACCATTTTAGATGTTTGTGCGGCGCCGGGAACAAAATCATATGCGATTGCAAAAGCCATGAATGGCAAAGGGAATTTGTTTTTATCTGATTCAGATCAAAAGCGAATTGAAATGGCAAAAAAAGGTGGAGGACGTTTTTCGTTTAATCATATTTCATGGGAACAAAAAGATGCAACTCGTGATACATATCCTATGGCAGATAAAATTCTCATTGATGCACCTTGTAGTGGCACAGGTCTTATTGGACGAAAACCAGATTTAAAATGGCGACGGATTAAGGAAGATATTCATGAAATGCAAAAAATTCAAAAATCTATTCTAAAACATATGAGTCAATTTTTGAAACCAGGTGGTGTAATGATTTACGCCACATGTTCAATTGAACCAGAAGAAAATTGGGAAGTGGTAGAAGATTTTCTTAAATTGAACGATGGATTTGAAATTGAGTCTGCAGAACAATGGATACCTTCTCGATGGTTGGATGATAATCATTGTTTGTTTACGTGGCCATCTCAAGAAAATACGGATGGGCTTTTCGGCGCTCGCTTGAAAAAAATATGAAGACTACACTTATAAAAGCAGGGATTATTTTTATGGTAATCTCGTCATTATTTATTGTCTTGTTGGACAATGTAATTATGCCGACATATGTGCGCCTTGGCGATGGGCAGTATTTGGTCAATGTCAAAAACAAAAAAGTGAACTATGCATTGCAAATATTAGATTCAGAAGGATTTAAAGGCGTTGTATCCGATACGGTGTTTTCAAATTTCTATGATGAAGGCACAGTTATTGATCAATATCCACGAGAAAATATGATTGTAAAACAAGGGCGGACCATTCGCTTGAAAATAGCCCAAAATGCGCGATTAGTGATTGTCCCAAGCTTAGTTGGGCAAAGCTTACGTTCTGCGAAATTAGCCCTACTCCAATCAGGTTTAGTGATCGATACAGTTTATACCGAATATAATTCTGATTATCCCGCTGGAAATATCACTTGGCAACGACCCAAAGGTGGCGACCGCTTGAAGCAAGGCTTAGGTGTTCATTTGATGCTAAGTGAAGGAGGTGCACCAAACTTTTTTCAAGTTCCTGATTTATATGGATTGAGTCAAAAAGAAGCAAAAAACACATTGCAATCGGCTGGTCTTCAAATAGGAGAGATCAGTTATCAGCAAAACGAAGATTTGATTCCATTTACAGTCCTGGAGCAAACCATACCAAAGGGAACCGTCCTAGAAAAAAAAGCAGAAATTGGAATCACTGTGAGTATTATAGATTTAAATGATATTTTCAATCAGGTCATTGATAAGTGATTGCGCTGAATAAAAGTGAATATGCTCGAAAGAGTATTCATGTATTTTCTTCTTTGATTCCACTGGCTTATATGACTTTGCCCATTTCAAAAATATTGATGCTTGGAGTTTTAGGATTTTTAATCCTGTTTGCTATTGGGATTGAAACCATTAGAAAAAATACAAAATTTGGACAGAATATTTTCGAACGCTATTTCAATTTTATGTTACGAGATTTTGAAGTTAAGGACAAACTTACCGGCGCAACTTGGGTTTTGATCGGAATGTTTATAAGTATTTTAATTTTTCAAAAATATGTTGCGGTCATGGCCATATTATTCATGGTATTTGGAGATACGTTTGCTGCTCTTACGGGAAAAATTATGCCTATAGGAAAGATAGGAAGTAAAACATTATCAGGAACGATGGGGGGCTTGCTTGCTTGTCTTTTCATTGTATTTGAAATGAAGACACATATCCCATTTTCTAACGGTTTAGGCGGTGCCTTCGTTGCAATGGGTGTAGAACTTTTGCCCATTTCTTTGGATGATAACATTACGATTCCCTTGAGTTCGGGTTTGGTAATAACATTTCTTTCAGGTGGATTTGCATGACGTTTCTTTCTCCATCCGTTTTATTTGCTTTGGCTGCTGTTTCAATTCCAATAATTATTCATTTATTTAGCAAATTCAAAACGCATAATGTTGAATTTAGTACCATCCGATTTATCAAAGCTTTGGAGCACGAAACCATTCGAAATATAAAAATCAAACAATGGCTGATTCTATTGTTGAGGATGTTGATGATATTTGCCTTGGTATTGTTGTTTGCTCGCCCTGTTTTGGAAGGTTTTATTCCTGGATGGATGGGCGCAGAATTAGAGTCTCGCGTCGTAATTGTTATGGATAATTCTGCCAGTATGTCCACGATTATTGAAGGCGAATCAAGATTATCTCGTTCCAAAAAATCTCTCATAAACATGCTTGAACTATTTGGAGAGAATACATCTTTTGATTTATATCAAACCAATCCACCTAAAAAGCTTTTTACAGGAGAAATAGACTTTCGCGCAATTAAATCGATCACCAATGCCATTCCTCCCACTGCGTCAAATGACAATATTTGGACTTTTGTTGACTCAAGTTTATCACAGGTAAAAACGTCAGAGCCAAATAAAGAATGTATCATTTTTAGCGATTTTCAAACATGGCCAGAACCAATTCAAAATAAGAAGCGTTTGAAAAATGATTGGCGATATTATTTAGTTTCTCAAGGAGAAATCCAAGATAATTTGTCCATTTTAAACGTAAAATCGATGAGCCGTGTAAAGACCAAAGACCAATTGATAAAATTAAATACTCGGATTGTGAATAACGGCAAGCTGCCAAAAAAGAATATTCCCATTGAACTGTTTTTTGATCAGCAAAGAGTGGGACAAGTGGTCACTGAGTTTTCACCGGAAACCTCAAAGGATTTTTTGTTTCAAGCGTTTCCCACAGGAAATCGAATGATTCATAGTGTCATTCAGCTTCCGCCAGATGATTTTGCTTTAGACAATCAGCAAATAATGAATTTGCCCATTATCCATGAAATCAATTGTGTTCTTTTTTCTTCCTCAATTGATGATATTTTCATGCTCAAAACGGCACTCAATGCTATTGATGAAAAAGAAGCCTTTCTTAGCATAGATACACGGATCCAACCTGAATTAAAGCGTTTGTTTTTAGGAGATGCAGATGTGGCTATTTTTCATAATCCCGGTGTCTTATCTGAAAAAAGCATCAAAGAATTACAAACATTTTTGGAAAAGGGTGGGGGCGTCATTTGGTTTGCGGGAGGCCAAAAAAATCAAGATGAAGCGTTAGCGGAATTGGGAATCCCTGCAAGCAAAAGTGTTGTTGAATTGAATAGTGGTTATTTTCAAACACAACCCAGTTCGGAATTCTTTAATTTATTTCAAGATTTGAATGTGCGACGTCTAGATAGAGAAATGCCAGAAGTTTTTAAGTATGACAAAATATCAACCCAAAGCAATGATCAAATCCTGATTACACTTAATCACGATGAGCCATTCTTGCTGGAGCGCAGTTTGGAAAGTGGACAGCTATTTTACTTTTCTTCATTAATCGATTTACGATGGAATGATTTTGCAATGCGTGGCTCCTTTATTCCGATTTTACATAAATTATTACTGCTTTCTGGCACAGATGAAATGAACTCAAATTCAGTATGGGTTAATGAACCAAAATGGATTGCATTAAATCATAAATTATTACGAAATACGTGGGAATTGTTCACGCCAAATGGATCCAAGGAAAAATTAATTCCCGACTATCAAAAGAAAGGATTACGTATTCAGAATACAAGTGAATTGGGATCTTATACTGTTTATTCTGACGGACAACTTTTCACTTCCTTTGCCACACTTTTGCATCCAGACGAAATTCCAAGCAATCCACCCAAGCAAGCACAATTATTATCTTTTTTCCCTGACGATAATGCAAAGTGGTTGGAAAATTCTCATGCTTTCAAACAAGTCTTTAATGAAGCGAGACATGGTAAGTCCTTATGGAAAACATTTTTACTTATTGTTATGATTGCATTTTTAGGAGAAACTTTATTGAGTCGTGGGAGCGGAGAAGTATTAAAAAAAAATAAAGTTGGTGGACCCAAAGGAACAAAAAAATGAGTCGAGGCATTGACACAGTTGAAAAGGAAAAAGCGCTATTAATTGCTGCCTTAAGCCAAAGAATGGATGAAAGTGAATTAAATGATCATTTGGACGAATTAGCACTGCTTGCCGATACGGCAGGTGCAGAGGTGGTGGGACGTGTGACACAGAAAATATCCAAGATTAATCCTGCTTTTTATATTGGGAAAGGGAAAGCAGAAATGCTTTTGTCTCAAGCGGAAGAATTAGATGTGAGTTTACTCATATTTGATGATGAATTATCTCCGGCGCAGATTAAAAATTATCATAAACTGGCCAAAGATATAAAAGTCATTGATCGTTCTGCCCTGATTTTAGATATTTTCCAAAAACATGCTCAAAGCAAGGAAGCGAAGACCCAAGTTGATTTGGCCTATTTTGAATATTTATTGCCAAGATTAACGCGGCAATGGACTCATCTTGAGCGACAAATGGGCGGTATTGGAGCACGTGCAGGTATGGGCGAAACTCAAATTGAAATTGACAGGCGACTTATCAGAGAACAGATTTCCCGTTTAAAAAAAGATTTAAAGAAGATTGAAAAGGAACGACAAACGCAAGGTAAAAAAAGAGCGGATGAATTTCGATGTGCATTAGTGGGATACACAAATGCCGGAAAATCTACTTTATTTAATGCCCTCACGGGTGCGAAAGTATATGTTCAAAATGAATTATTTGCCACTTTAGATACAACAATTCGCCATTTGGATATCAATGCTTCTCATCAATTGTTACTCAGTGACACTGTGGGATTTATCAGGAAATTGCCCCATCATTTGGTCGCATCTTTTCGTAGCACGCTGAAAGAAGTGATAGAAGCAAATCTGTTATTAATCGTCTTAGATATGTCCTCACCACAAATCATCGAACATAGTAAAACCATTGAAAGTGTTTTAAAAGATTTGCATGCAGACGAAATCAAAACCTTAATTGTTTTAAATAAAGTGGATGCGATTCAGGATGAAAATTTAATTTTTAAATTACAAAGACGCTTCCCAGATTCGGTGATGATTTCAGCGAAAAATCATTTGCGATTATCTGAACTCCAAAAACGAATTGTGAGTATCATGGAAACGGAATATCAAACCATTGATTTAAGCTTTTCTTTTGAAGAGGGGAAAAAAATGGCAATGGCTCAAGAAGGCGTAGAAGTCTTAGAGCGAGAATGGACTGAAACAGGTGTTAATTTACGCATCAGAGGACACCAAAACCGTATTGAGCAATTATTGAAAAAGAATTAGTATTTTCTATCGATAAAGGAATATGGAGTGCATCGCCTATGTCGATGCATGAATTGAGGAACGAGATTCAAAAGATTAGATGTAAAAAGGAAGTATTGATGACGCTTCATACTTCAGCGTAGAATTGGCACAGACAATTCACTCCAAAGGAATATGGAGTGAATTGTTTATGCGGATGCAAGAACCATGGAAATAAAAGACTCTATTAAACAAAAAAGGGACAGTTAATACTGTCCCTTTTTTGTCATTTTTGTTCTCGAACCGCTTTAGACAATTTTCGATTCAAATAACGGGGAAAAAATAATTGTAAAAAGGGGATAAGACCTAGTTTCCAAGGTAAAAAGGTTTGTCTCTTATCACTTTGAATTGCTTTTATGATTCCCGTTACACAATCTTCTACGCTGATAGATTCTTTATTATGTTTTTTCTTTTGTTCACCTAACGGGTTTCCATCCGAGGCAAAGGCATTTTCTCTAAGGTTTGTTCCCCGAATCCATCCAAGAAACACATCCAAAAATCGAATGGAAGCATTCATCTCAAGCTCAAGTGAATCGATAAATCCCTTTAGCGCGTGCTTAGAAGCTGAATAGCCAGAATGTTTTGGAAATCCTATCATGGCTTGAAGGGTTGAGATAGAAACGATAAGGCCTTTTGTTTTTTGAAGCGAAGGGAGGGCGGTTTGAATCCCATTTACCGCACCGTGATAGTTCACATTCATCAATTTTTTAATTACGTGTAAATCCTCAATTTCAGTAAAATTTGTCCACATACTTACACCAGCATTTAGGACTAAAATATCAATTTGTCCAAAAGTTTGAATGGCCAATTGGGTCAGGCTTTCACAATCTTCGACTGAGGTTACATCTGTTCTTATGGCAATACATTGCCCACTTTTTGCAAGTATTTCATCTCGAACTTCAAAAAGCTTAGATTCAGACCGAGCAGCGATTACAAGCTTTGCACCAAGACGTCCGCACTGTTTAGCTAATTCTGCACCAATACCAGAAGAGGCACCCGTAATAATGATGGTTTTATTTTTGAGTTTAATCGAATTCTCTATACATTAATCAGCGAATACATTGTTCTTAATTCCAAAAATATTTTTTGGGTCCAAAGATGTTTTCATATCTTTGATGACATTAATGGACGAGTCTGATAGGGTATATTTGATGAAATCTTTTCGTAGTTTTCCTACACCATGATGATGAGAAATAGAACCGCCATTATCCATAATCGATTGACGAATCTGATGTTCAATGTTTCCGAATAATTCTTCTGCATTATCGATACCTTTAATATACATGCCAAACATAAAATAAATGGCCACGCCAGTGTGATAAATTTGTGGAATTCGATAGGACATATAGGGCACGCCGGGAATATTATGTTTTTTATGTAAATCGAATAATGTTTTTGTCGCAGCTTGACATACTTTTTCAATGTCAGACCAAGCCACAGATGTTTCCATGGTTTCTCCAATGACGTGATAATCTGTTAAAAAATCTCTTACATATGCAATCGCATAGGTAAGCATATATCCACGTTTTCCATTTTCTGAACCGCCTGCTAATCCAGAATGTTTCTTCGCAAGCGCATTGACATTTTTTTCTTGATAAGCAACTTCACTTGCATCGCCTTCCATCACAAAAGTGGCGGCACACATTTGATGTGGATCAAATCCAATGATATTTAATACAAAGAATTTCTTAATATCATCAATTATTTGTGAAAGCCCTGTCGTTTTGGGTTTAAGGGCTTGCCCAAAGCGAAATTGAATATTATCAACCAATCTTGCGCTAGCTGGAATATAATTTGTTTGGGATAAGTCATGTAAAAAATTCACTCCACATTCCCAATTAGGAAAAACAGCAGATCCATATTTTTTGAGTTCAGGAAGTTTACGGATTTTAACGGTTGCTTTTGTGATGATGCCTAAATTCCCTTCATTGCCATACATCAAAAGTTCAGGGCGCATTCCAATGGAAGCACGTACAATAGGTGATTTTTGTTCAATAACGCCTGAAGGGGTGAGCAATGTAAAGTCTTCCACGATATCTTCAATATTGCCGTATCGATTTTTTTTCATCCCACTGGCGTGCGTGGCAATCCATCCACCCAATGTCGATAATTCCACACTATCAGGCTCGTGTCCTACCATATAGCCTTGTTTTGCTAATTCATCTTCTAATTGGGTTCCTGTGATGCCTGCTTGCACGGATGCGCGACGATTCTCTTGGCTGACCCATTCGATTTTATCCATGCGACGCATATCCACAGCCACAATCATTCGCGTTTCCGATTCAGGTAATTTCAAAGCAGAACTCACGGAAGTTCCTCCACCAAAAGGCACAATACAAATATTATGCTCTGATGCTAACGTGATAACGCTTTGCACTTCATCTTCTGATTCAGGATAAAAAACCATATCCACACTTTTATCAATTTTATCGTATAAGACCTTATAGACTTCTTCTGAAGTGGTTTGCCCGTGACTATGAATCAAACGGTCATCATTGGCAATAGAAAAGCGATCGGATTCGAAACTCGATTTTACAGCTTGCAGAAAAGACTCATTTATATTCGGTTCAGAGATGGGTTTATCCTGAACTTCGGGTAATACATCATTGGGATCAACTTTAAAGCCTAAGACTTCTTCCACATAGGGAATGAGATTGGGCATAGGTGTTCCGCAGAGTTCATAGCGATTGCCAAACATGGTTACGGAACGATCTTCATTCAAAACAAAGCCAGAGTCTTTATAACCCCATTTGTGTCCAAAAGTAATGTGGTCATTTGCAAAAAACTTTTTTTCAGACATGGTATTTTTCTCCCATATTTTTTATCATATTTTCTAAATCTTTTGTAAACTGGATGACAGGTTGCGGATCTAAACCAGAATCATATTCCGTTCCCAAATGTTCTTCTATGAAATCTTTGGGATAGAGGGGGTCGCCAACTTCGAGCTTAATAAAAGTGGGACGCATAAAGAATTTACCACGTGGCCAAGCTTTATGTGATCCGTGGACATATAAAGGAACGATGGGTACATCTAACTTAATCGAAAAGGCCGCCGCCCCTTTTTTAAATCGCTTTATTTCTCCTGGATTTCCACGCGTTCCTTCTGGGAACATAATAATACTTCGATTATCTAAAGCCATAAATCCACGACATAAAGCAATGGTGTCATTGAGAGAAAAAGAATGATTCCCCCTAATTCTACGATCAATGGGAATTAAATTCATTCCAATGTTTGTCAGGAAGCGTTTTATTTTATTGTCGAACCAATAATCACGAGCTGCGAGCATTCCAAAATGGTTAAATCCTTTACCTGATGCCGTCATGAGGAGAGCAACATCCATGTGACTATTATGATTGCAAATCATGATGTAAGATGTTTTTGGGATTTTATCTTGCCCAATAACTTTAACAGGGGTGTAAAGGGTAAAAACAGTTTTACAAAATAGTTCGAATATCTTTTTTAAAATCCGGGAAAATAAAGATTGCTTTGTCAGTAAATACGAAAACTTATCATCTTCGAGGACAGAATAAGCTACCATTTATTTTCGCCCGTATTTCATATGTGCTTGAGTAAATGTTCCTGATGCAATGGCAGACATTAATGAAATTTCAAGGCATAAACTGGATGCACAAATAATCTCCGCTAATTTTCGGGAAGAATATTCGCCTTCGTGGCAGCCCAATAATTCAAGATTTTTTTGTTGTGGGAGTAATCGTGTTCCTCCACCAACTGTTCCGACGGTAATAGAGGGGAGTGTCAGCCGACATTTTAGTCCATCCTCTGCAGGCTCAGTTTGAAAATGTCCAATGGAGTTTTCCGCAACACAAGCTGTATCTTGTCCCGTGGCAAGATAAATGGCTGTTAATGCATTTGAAATATGAAGATGACACCCAGTCGTGCCAGCCATATTCGTTACGGTTGGAGCGACTTGTTGAAAAATATCAACTTCATCCAAGTGTATGCCGAGAATTCGTTTTAATACAGAATGCTTTAATGTGGTTTCGGAAATAACGCTATGTCCCCGTCCCATAATCATGGTTTTGGAGGAAGCTTTTTTATCACTGTTAAAGCCAGATTCAAGAATATATTTATATCCCGTATTATTTTGAATATAATCACAGGCCAATTTTGCGGCCAATGTTACCATATTTTGTCCGGCAGCATTCCCTGTATCTAAGACCATATCAATCACCACATAATTTTGAATAGGATATTGATCTATACGGAGCAGTTTGCCATAATTGGTGGAAGACTCTGCTACTTTTTTAATTTCTTCAAAATGGGTGTCAATCCATTTCATGAATTCAGATGATTCTTTCAAAGAGTTAAATATAAAGACGGGAGCGCGAGATAATTCTTGTTTTATATACTGAGTTGAGATGCCGCCAGAAAGGGTTGAAGCAAACATGCCACGACTCATAGAAATGGCTAGCGTTCCTTCTAATGTACAAATCGGGACGGTAAATTCACCTTTAGCATATTCTCCATCGATGAGAAGTGGACCTGCAATGCCCATGGGAATCGGCATAAATCCAACGTGGTTTTCGATAATTCCTTTTAAATCTTCAGGCTCATTTATGGGTGTTTCATCAAGATGAATCCCTGTTTTTTCCTTTAGCCATTCTATGCGTTTTTCTGTATCGTCGGCAGAAAATCCGCTAGGAATTCTTTTATTATTTTTTGAGTTTTTTTCCATAAAATTTATTATGATCTAAGGCGTATTAAAAAAAACGGGCAATGAAACTTTCAGGACCGCAATCAGATTGACAGTGGTGGCCTCCTGCAAACAGCAAACTTCCTTGATCAGCCTTAGGGCTGAAAGGCCTGTTTTTTGTCCACAAAGTACAGCCTCCTATTTTTAAGGGTAGATCCTGAATAGCTAAACATTGCCCGAATACTTTTAATAATCACCTTGAATTTAGACATTGGTATTCTTCTTTTCCTATTGAATTAAGATTGTTTAGGAATCACGAGTTGATTCTCGGTAGAAGCCACCGCAATGGCCACAGAGGCATCACCGGTTACATTCACCGTTGTTCTTATCATATCCAAAATTCTATCCACTCCCAAGATGAGGGCGATTCCAGCGCTAGGCACACCAACCGCTTCTAATATTATGACCAACATAATAATCCCCGCTCCAGGAACAGCAGCGGTTCCAATAGAGGCTAAAACAGCGGTCAAAATAATGGTCAATTGAGCACCAAGATTCAACTCCATTCCTAAAGTTTGTGCAATAAAAACAGCCGCAACTGCTTGATAAAGTGCAGTTCCATCCATATTAATGGTGGCACCTAAAGGCAGAACAAACGAAGAGACTTCTTCAGATACGCCCAGATTTTCTTCACAACATTCCATGGTTACGGGCAGTGTTGCTCCACTGGAGCTTGTTGAAAATGCTAATAATTGTGCTGGTGCAATACCTTTATAGAATGTTTTTAGAGGCATTTTTGAAAATAGTTTCAATACAGCTGTATATGTTCCAAGCATATGGAGAATGAGTCCTAAAATGACAGCAAGCATATAATAACCCAAAGCACCCAATAATTCCATGACTTGACTTAAATCATCTCCTGCTACTTTGTTAATGGTTTGGGCAATAAGGGCAAACACACCATACGGCGCCATCAGCATGATAATATCCACCAATTTGATGATAATATCATTGAAGCCTTCAAAAAAATCTAAAACTGGTTTTGCTTTTTCCTTTGGGACTTGAATAAGTCCAATCCCTAAAAAGATGGCTACGAATACAACTTGTAACATATTCCGGTTGCTGGATGCTGAATCAAAAAAGTTACTAGGTACCATATCCACAATCGCTTGAAGTGGGCCACGGTCTTTAACCGCTTGCGCAGATCCTGTACGAGAAGTGGCATCTTGCTCATACGTTTGTTGTAATTTGATTTTCATTTGCTCTGGAACTTTATCGCCGGGGTTCAATCCGTTTACAATCACAAGTCCAATGCTAACAGAAATCGCTGTTGTTGCAATATAAATAGAGATGGTTTTTCCGCCAATTCGTGATAATTTTTTTAAATCAGATAAAGAAGCAACACCTGTGATCAGTGAAGCTAAGACCAGGGGCACTGCAATGAGTTTGAGTAAACGCATAAAAATAATGCCGAAAGGTGCAATCCAGTCTGTGGTAAATGCGCCCCAACCAGCCGAGGCTCCAATAACGCCGTAAATAAGTCCTAATGTAAGCCCAATGATTATTTTCCAATGTAAGGGTAGTTTTTTCATCGCAATTTTCCTAATTGTTGATTTTATTAATCACAGAATTTAACGGGAAATATGATTGATGTCTTTATTTTCTTAGTTTTTTAAATGAAAATTCATACGTTTTTGATTCTTCAAGAAATATAAACAGAAGTTTAGGTTTGTATTTCAGTAAATCAAAATTTATCTCTAAAAAGATTCTTATTGCTTCAAAATCTATGTTACACGAGAATTCTTCCTCCCGTTGGTCATCTGAATGATGGCAGAGATAGAACAAGAAACAATTGTCATTCCGCACGAGATGCGAAATCCATGCTTTCATTTTTTGCAATGTCTTAAATGTAGCACAAAAATCCTTTCTCGTGCGTTTGTCGCGAACACTCTTTTCGTGCATCTTCCACGAATAAGGATATTCGTGGCACTTTTATTTTAATGAAAGAAAAAAGATTCTTCACTCGAATTAATTTATCAAAAGATCTTAAATACAGGTTTTGCGATTAGAATGACTGGATTTGTATTTGGGCATGAACGAGCAGGATTTTAGGCCATTGTTTTAAGGTTTACTATTTAAGAGTCTTTTCACTGTAGGAAAATCATTCGTAGGGAGTTGACAGGCGAAGTTTTCACAAATATAATAAGTCGTTTCCCCATTAATCATTTCTTGGTTTTTTGTCCAAGGTGCAATCTTACTCAAAGCATCCTTGTTCGAAGCATTTTTAAATAGTATCACTTTATTGGGAAGATACATTTGTGAGAATTCTTGTAATATCTGATTTCTTGCTGATTCATCGCCCACAATTAATATTTCTTTTGGAGATTGATCCTCGAATAAAAAGGAAGTGAGTAAATACGTATTTCCCATAGGCGATTTACTCAATGGAGTAGAAATAGCGCGATATGATTTTTCAACAATATCTAACCATTTTACGTCTCCAGTAAAACGTCCCAGTCGTTGACAATTCATCAACGCAACAGAATTCCCAGCAGGAATGGCGCCATCGTATGTATCTTTTGTTCGGACAAATAATTTTTCTGCATTTTTGGACCCAAGGAAAAATCCACCATTTTCTGAATCATAAAAATCGGATACCATTATTTCAGCTAATTGGATTGCTTCATCAAGCCATAGAATATCAAAAGTAGCCTCGTATAAATTCAATAACCCCCAAATCATAAAGGAATAATCATCCAAAAATGAAGGGAGCCCAGCTTCACCTTGTCGCCAGCGTTTTTTGAGCCGTCCATTTTTGTCTTTCAACTCATCCAATACAAAGTGAGCACTTTTTTCAGCGGCTCGAAGATATTTCGGTTCGTCTAAAATTTGTCCGCCCAAAGATAAACTGGCAATCATTAAACCATTCCAATCAGTCAAAACTTTATCATCTTTCAAAGGATGAATTCGCTTAACGCGAATTGATAATAATTTTCCTCGTGCTTTCTGGATGAAATTGTCTAATTCTGATTGTGTTATGTTTAAGGTTTTTGCTATTTCATATTTTGCCTGAGAAAAGTGCGGGATGTTATTATTCGATGCATGTCCAGATGCTTCGTCAGTAAAATTACCCTGTTCAGAAATATTAAAAATAGACGAAAACAATTCCCCATCTTTTTTACCGAGAATATTGAGAATTTCATCCCGTGTCCAAACATAATATTTTCCTTCTTCTCCATCACTATCCGCATCTTCTGCAGAATAAAATCCACCTTCTGGTGAAGTCATATCTCGCAAGGCATACGCAAAAATTTCTTTGGCAGTTTCAGCATATTTTGATTTTTTTGTGCTTTGATAGGCTTCCAAGTATGCCATAGAAATCATGGCCTGATCGTAAAGCATTTTTTCAAAATGAGGGAGGAGCCATTGCTTATCAGTTGAATAACGATGAAACCCATATCCAATATGATCATAAATGCCACCTTGCCGCATTTTTTGAAGCGTCGTCTCAACCATGGTCAAGGCCTGTTTATCTTGGTTCATTTGATGATAACGCAATAGATAAATTAGATTATGAGCAGATGGGAATTTGGGAGCACGGCCAAAGCCACCGTATTCAGAATCAAATCTCTGCTGAAACTGAGAGAAAGTCTTGTCCAAAATGCTAACTGCTATGGGAGCCCCTGGTTCAGAATCATTTATCTGAAGCATATATTGACTAATGCGTTGAATCGAATTACGAATTTCTGTCTGTTGATCTTTCCAAGCTCGGGCAAGGTTTGGAAGTAATTGTAACATCCCAGGCCGTTGGCCTCGTCCATCTTTTGGAAAATAAGTGCCTGCAAAAAAAGGTTCTTTCTCCGGTGTCATGACGATGGTTAATGGCCATCCACCGCGCCCAGTCATTGCTTGGCATACAGCCATATAAAGATGGTCCACTTCCGGCATTTCTTCTCGATCAACTTTGATGGATATAAAATGTTCGTTCATAAGCACGGCCACGGTGGAATCTTCAAACGATTCGTGCTCCATCACATGACACCAATGGCAGGTGGAATATCCAATGGATAAAAAGATAGGCTTATTTTCTGCCTTTGCTTTTGTGAATGCTTCCTCTCCCCAGGGGAACCAATTGACAGGATTATGGGCATGTTGCAATAAATAGGGACTTTGAGATTGGGCAAGTTTGTTTGTGTGTTTATGTTTCATCGTTGACTTTTCATTCGTTTTGACGGAGCAAGTTAATAAAGAAAATAGACTGATGATTAGCAGAATTGATTTGAATTTCATTGAATATGCCTTTGACGAACTTATTAAAAATACAAGCTTTGAGTCTAAAATTAAAGATTTGAAAATAGAAAATATGGTTGAAATTTGACCTAACCTGGATTATTCGCCACAAAATGTACAAAAAACTGAAAATCTTTTTCAAGACTTGACTTATCATTCCGCACGAGGAACGAGATGCGGAATCCATGCTTTGATTTATCAACGGGACAAGTGGATACCAGATAATTTCGAATATTAACTTTGGCTTTATTCAACGAAGACTTAAACGAAATTTCTGGTATGACAAGTTCCTTATTTATTATGGTGGCAATAGATATTCGCCTGTCTGTGCTTGAGTGGAATTAAGAATGGAGGGGCGTGTAAAGTTTTTTGCATAAAGGGTATTTTCATTTAACACCATGATGAGAGATTTGGAAAATCCTTAAATAAGCATTAATCTTAAAGTGATGAAGCTCGCCAAGATCATCTTTTTTATCACTTTTTTCTCTACGGCTCTTTTAGGAGAGACAGGTTATCTTCGTTATTCTGAAACTTCTTTTTGTATGGATAGTTGTTCCGTTTATTTTCTTGAGGCTGAAAATGGGGAATTCATATCCTGGATAAGCTATTTAGATGATATGGAATCCTTAGACTATTTTCGTGATAGATTTGTTGAAATAGAAGGAGATACAATTCAATGCGTAGAATGTGTGGCGATTAATGTGAACTCAATCGAAATATCAGATTCCTGTGCATCACCTGTATATTGTTATGTAGATCCTTGTGTAGTAAATGAATGTAATTCTTACCCAAATGCAGAATGTATTCCTAATTATTGCGATGGATGTTGGGCGGATTTTTATCTGAATGGCGACTTAGTGGACTGCGGTTCAACGCGAGATTGTATCGATTTGAGTGGCATTGATTTTGGACATTGCGATATGGTCTTAGGAATTGGGTGGGTGAATGATTCTTGTATGAGCATCTCAGGTTGCGACTGGACCGTTGATAGCGTGGATTATACCAGTGCATTTTTCTATTCCATGGATGCGTGTGTTGAGGCATGTGATTTCGTGTCTATCGAAGCTATTAATCATCTTCCTCAAACTTTTCATTTATATGACAATATTCCGAATCCATTTAATCCAAATACAATCATTCATTATGATTTACAAAAGAATGTTCATGTTCAGATTATGATATATGATGTGCTGGGTCGTGAAGTCAGATTATTGGTTAATCACTTAGAAAACGCTGGACTTAAATCTGTAGTGTGGGATGCAACAAACAACTTTGGCCAGCCTGTGAGTGCTGGGATGTATTTATATCGAATATCGGCTGGGAACTTTCATTCAGTTAAGAAAATGATATTGTTGAAATAATGAAATTACAATTATTTTGAATGGAAATTGGAGATGCTTGTTTAGCCATAGAAATTATTCTTCCCAAGCGGGACATAGAAAATCCTGATAATCACAATATTTACAAACGAATGGACCTGGTTTCGGTTCAAAAATACCATTGCGAATGCCATCCGCAGCTTTTCGGACTTTCTCTAAATGTTTTTCTAACTCTTTTTCGTTGAATTCATGAGGATCTAAAGGTGTGTCCAAATCTTTCAGATATAGTAATTGAGCAGCACCCGTTTCTCCTTTGACATCTTTAACTGCTCCACGATTAAGTGCCTCAATATAAAGTGCCAATTGGAGGCTCTTTTTTGATTTTTCGTTAGAAGACAATTTCCCCGTTTTGTAATCTAAGACAAACAATTTATTATCCACTTTATCAATTCGGTCAATTTTTCCTTTTAATCGCACATTAATGTCTTCCATAATGAACTCAAAACTCGCTTCACATTTGACCACGTTTGGAGGATTGGATTGGACGAAATTAAAATAGTCTTTCATCATATTGTGTCCTTGAATTTTGAATTCTTCTTCTCGAATCAAATATTCAAAAGCATCCGAACGCCAATTTTGTTCAAATAATTCCAATAGTTTTTCTAATCGTATATCATCTATTTCATGAAATGACTGTAGGGTTTTGTGGATAATATTTCCAAACTCCATTTGGGCTGAACTTTTTTTCTCAGGAAATCCATCCAATTTTCCGAGGCGATATTTATAGGAACATTTTGCATATTCTTCTATAGCGCTTGCAGAAAGATTCAGGAGTCCAGAAGTGGCGGGAAGCTCAGTGTCACTATCCGCATCGTTTAGTGAAGCAAAAACATGTGATTTCGGTAAGGATCCGGTCTTCGCAATAGATTGGAGCCCATCAACAATTTCTCGAGCTAAATCCCATTGGCCGGCAGCTAATTCACGATTGAGTTCCACGAGTAGTTTTTCAGGCAAGCTTGTGGATTGATTGGAAGCATCTTGTGCATCGGGCATATCTTGTCTCCTTGTGAGTGAATCTAATTTTTCATCGATTTCTTTTAATAATTGTGAGCGGTATGAAGACGGACCAAATAAATGAAGATGAGTTTGAGCACGGGTCAGTGCCACATAAAAAATCCGCCGCTCTTCGTTAAAATGTTCTATTTTTGGCGTAAAACCCTTTGGCTTTTCCCATTGATACCATGGTTCGGGCAAGGTTGTGATTTGGCTCGCCTTTTTGAACGTGCTGGGAAAACTTCCTGATCTGAGAAATGGCACAAAAACGATAGGAAATTCTAGTCCTTTGCTTTTGTGAATAGTCATGACTTTAATCGCACCGCTATGTTTTTGCATAGATGGCTGAATAGCTGGATATTTTCCATCGGATGATAAAATCTCCATATATTGCATAAAATCTTGCACAGAATAATGTTTATCCTGTTGGGAAAACTGATCTGCTAAAGACATAAAATGGCCCATATTTGCTAAGATCAATCGCTCACGATAACGGTATGATTTTCGTGTATTTTTCATGATTTGGGTTTTGTATAGGATACCCCAAATCAGTTCTACTGGGCGGATTTTTTGTTTTAAACGTTTACGGAACGCTTGAATATTATTGCAAATCTTTTCAATGACTTGGATCTCATCTTTTGTATATAAATCTATGTTTACCAATTCTGATATTTTAGGAAGAATCTGATCGAAATTTTTCAATGGGAGATGTTGGGCGCATTTACGGGCAAGTTCACGGCTATGATTTCGTTTGACTAATCGAGTAAAAGCCGTTCCATTTCGTGGATTATCAAAGGTGAGTAATCCCCAAGCCATCACATCTTTGATTTCTGGAATGGAGAAAAATCGTTCCACAAAGACATCAGTGGGAATAGAAGCATGTTGTAAAGTTTTTGCTACGAGACGAATATTGGCGACAGACCGGCAAATAACGGCGATATCTCCAAAGGCAAATGCTTTTTTGAAAACATAATCTTGGATTTGACGGACAATTTCTTCCATTGACTCGGATTTGTTGCCCACATGCCAAATGGGAACGGGACCCTTTTGATTATTGAATGCTTCTAATATTTTCTCTGTCCGATTGCTATCATTGGCAATAGAATAGTTGGCTAAATCTAAAATAGGCTGACTGGATCGATAATTAATTTCTAATTCCACTTCGCCATAATTATCAGTATGTTGATATCGACTTCTAAAATCGGTGATATTAAAATAGTTTGCCCCACGAAAACTGTAAATACATTGATCCTCGTCACCCACCACCGTAATGCTGGGATTTTTCTCAACAATGAGATTTACAATTTTATTCAATGCGTAATTGTTATCTTGATATTCATCAATGATGATATGCTGCATTTTGTCACGGACTGTATTTAATATTTTGGGAGAAGATCGGAGCATTTCATAGCAATCCAAAATCATATCGCCATAATCCACGAAACCCTTTTCATTTTTCCACGCTTGATATCTTTTATACACTTGAATCAAATCTTGAAATTGAAATAAATATTCTTCTTCTGGAACACGGTCACTCAAGCCAGGGAAGAGAGCATGCATTTTATCGGAAGATAAAGTGAGCTCGTCCATTTTTTCGTCTAAATCAGCTGGAGAAAGCAGTTCATCTCGAATTCGACCGAAGAAGGGAATAAAGGCGTTTTTAATCGATTCTATAGGATTGCTTCTAAAGTAGGACGATTTTAAAAAAGTGAGTTTATCGTAATGTTGCAAAATAAGAAACGCCGTATCATTTTCTTGAATGAGCAATTTATCTGCATCAGGTGAATCCGAAAAATCTCTGACCATATTATTGCAAAAGGCATGAAATGTAGAGATTCGCATCTTTTTACTGTCAATATCATCCATTTTACTGAGTTTAATTTTTAATTCATTTGTGGCTTTTTCTGTAAAAGTAAGAATTACAATATGCTCGGGTTTCATGAATCCTTGACTCACTTGATAGTGGATACGATGAATGAGGGTGGAAGTTTTGCCCGTGCCTGCTCCAGCTAAAATCATTAATGGAGAGGCGGGATGGCGAATCGCTTTTTCTTGTAATGGATGGGCTTTAAAGTTTCCGAGTTGATATGCCATGAGAAAAATTAAGCAGAAGAGAGAAGAGCTGAAAGTTAGAAAGTAGAATGTATAAAGAAAAACACAGTTTGTGTCAAACAATTGTTAAAATCCGTTTTTATCTAACTTACCATAAAATCTTCCCCATTGTGGGGAAGATTTAGTTGGGGTTCAGATAAGTATGAATTGTTCTTCAGATATAACAG
>JABHGY010000051.1 GCA_018671775.1 Fidelibacterota bacterium | reverse complement strand
TTCTTCTCGGCTGATGCCTTTTTCTTCGATATTGATTTCTTCATATTCTATGCTTTTTTCTTTCAATAATCGCTTGGCATTATTGCAATATGGACACCAAGATGTTGTATAGATTTTAATCATGTTTTTTCCTCTTTTTATTGTTTAGAATCCTTTGAAAAACCTGATCCGCAAGTTAAAAAGGCTACCATTTCCCTACTTTTCGTTGGAAAACTTATCCATAAAACCATTATTGACTTCATTTTTCGCTATATTTTCTAAACCCCAACTCAATCTTCCCCACTATGGGGAAGACGCTAAGGGATTACAAAAAATGGTTTCTATTTTTTCTTTACGCACAGGGTATTGCAAAGGATTCTATTACTTTGATACTCCTCTTTTAATCTCCCCTATTACAGGGGGAATGAACAAGGAAATCCTAAACTATTTCAAAAATAATATTTTTTGTATTTTTGTCTGATTGTCTTTTTTCGCCACGACAAAATAAGTGCCAGAAGCCACTTGTGTTCCAAAAGCATTTATGCCATTCCAATTTAGATGATGTAAACCACTATTCATCCATTTTGAAAGAAGCGTATTCACTTCCCTGCCCATAATATCATAAATCACGACAGAAACAAAGGCGTTTTCAGGAAGATTGAAATTGATATTCGTGGTCGGGTTAAATGGATTTGGAAAAGCAGGTGACAAATGAAATATGTTTGGATTCAATCCTGTATCAATCGCTAATGGAGCGACATAATTGTCCGGTGCTTCTGTGCTAAATCGTATGACACGATGATTGGCTAATGGCGCTGCTCCCGATGCTAATCCATGATTAAATGCATACTGAATGCCATCATTTTTTTCAGGTGATTCAATGCCCACCGTTGCATAATTTTTAGTCGCATCTACATCATCAATTTCTAAATATTGAAAATCAATCACGCCATCGCCAGACTCCGTCGATTTGGCGTTTTGCGTATAAAGAATGATTTCAAATGTTTCTTCTGTTGTTTCATCATATCCATTCAACACGCGAGACCATTCAATGACAAATCGTCCATTGGCCTCATCGTGCCAGGTATAGACACGAATCCAATTTTCTCCCACTACTTCTAAATCATCCCAAAAAGGTGCAAGTAAGGCTTTTGGACCCATAAACATGGGAATCGTATAATTCCAAAAATAATCTAAATAACACAATTCAAATGATGTCCAACCATTGGAAGAAATTGTCATATTCTCAAAATTTACTCCATGATATTGAAAGGCGAAAGGTAAAGCAATATCCACATGATCATCGTCATCCAAAAGATATTCTGTTCCGT
Source organism: Fidelibacterota bacterium (assembly GCA_018671775.1). Classification (GTDB taxonomy): domain Bacteria; phylum Fidelibacterota; class Marinisomatia; order Marinisomatales; family UBA1611; genus JABHGY01. Next base: position 14,224 of record JABHGY010000051.1, on the reverse strand, counting down.
TTTCGCCACCAAAAGATGGGTCTAACTCCACCCAATCAAAAGTGGGGGTTTGGTCAAACCCTAAATCTGTATCGTCATAGGCCCAATAGCCATAATTAGATGGAGCCACGGGAAGGTTTTCCATTTGAGGCTCAATGTGTAGTTGGACTTCTTGTCTAAAAATTGGATGGTTATCTATCAGGAATTCCACCAAAAATGTGACATCACTGCCATAGGAAATATCGCCCAAAGTGATATCGACAGGGTAGGTAAAATCTCGTTCTTCAAATGCAGAAACGGAGACGAAAAAAGATGCATTGGCATCATTCGCTCCAGCATCACAATCACTGCTATCATTCAAACAGGAAATATGGACCAGCATATCATTATAATCAACATCAGTATAACTTTTGATAGATAAAACTGGAGAAAGAGTTGAATTTGGCGTGACCGCTGTATTCACAAAAGAAATATCGAATACAGGCGTTTCTACATCCAATACAATGTGTCCGATTGTTCCTTCGGTTTGACTCGAAATTGCTGCATATACTTGGGGAAAATAAAACTGGTTGGAATAAGGGTATATTACCGATTCAATATTAGAAACAACGACCGATTCTCCAGCAGGAATTGATGGAACATCTATTTCTTGATTGTATGGAACATTCGTGCAATTTTTAACTCCAAATATTACGGAATCTGGATCTATATCATTTTCTGAATTATTTTCAATTTCAATGGAAAAATTGATTGTTTCGCCATAAACTATTTTATCATTCGCTTCTGCTGTTTCAACCGAAAAACTTTTGATAGACAAGTGGCTTGGTTCATAAGGAGATGTAAATTGTATGTGCCCCTGAATAAACCCACTTTTATTGGCATAAATATCTAATACATCTCCTTGCTCAAGCGAGTGTATATCTACTAAATATATTCCTGGCTCCTCGATTGTTAAGCCTTTTGAAATAATTTCACCATTTTTCAGAACACTCATTACCGCGTTCGGAACAAAAATGCCATCATTTCTAACCGTAATATTTATCATTCCGGTACCATCTGGGTCACCTGAAGCGACATTAATATCAAATTCTTTTGGTGTTCCCGTATAGACCTGCAAAGATGGGTCACCCAAAATATTATAAACATGGGTATAAAATTCTTGCGCTTCGCCTGCATCATCTTGCTCAGGAAATTCTTTTTGCAAGCCCAATTGTCCCGCGAGCATGGCTGGCCCCAATTCCACCACACCATGATTCAACATGGAATCATACATGTATGCATTGATGATATTGTTATATTTAGTGCTGGTGTGCAAATCAGATGGACCGATAAAGGCGACGCCTCCTTTAGGAACGGATGGCGTTCCTGCACGTAAAATAGCTTCAGAAAAACACGGATCAACATTGTTTGCAAAATCATTGGAATTACAGACGAAACCAAAGAAAACGGGTGTAAACCATCCGTTATTTAGATTGTTTACATCACTCACATGAAATTCGGGATAATGCCATCCATTTGCATCGCCCCAACCTCGATAATTCACAATGCCTACTCCTTGATTAATCACAGAAATAATTTGAGAAGCACCTTGCTGTGTTGGGGGATAAAAGACTGTATCGACCTGAGCATAACCAAAATCCAATAATTCATCTCGCAACCAATAAGATGTCCATTTGGGCGTAATGGGAATGGGAAAAGTGTTGCTATAATTCCCTGCAACAACGAGACCACGGTTCAACCAATCTTGGTCGTATGCCAATGGATTTTTAGCATATTGCATGGTTTTAGATAAAATCACAATTAAATCAGTCAAATTGTCCACAGACATCCGTCCAATAAAAACATCAGGAAGAATATCCTCTCCCACTAAATGGGTATATTTTTGATCGGAAACATCATTTGCTGGACCATAATAAAATGAAGGCAAGGCGGCAAAGCCATCCACATCTCCAATAAGCAAAACATATTCCAACATGGGATCTGCCGTCAAAGTTGCATCAATAAATCCTTTGATATCATTAGCACTGCTCCCCGCTTCTGACAAAAGCGAAACGATAACATCAAAGCCTTGTGACTTTTTAAATACCACATATGCATCCAGATATCCGACTAATCCATCTGGCACAATAATGAGAAAAGTCCCTCGATTAAAATTTAAATTTTGGGATAAATCCAACTCCGTTTCTACAAAATGTTGAAACGCCATGGGAAGTGGTTCTTGCATCAGAGATTCTGTTGATTTTCCACGGAAAGAAAGCCCTTCCCCAAAACTGAGATTCGCTAAGATTGCGACAAAAATTACTGTTTTAATAATACGCATTTTTTTGTAATAATTTCCTTATTGATGTTTAAGACAATGAAATATACGCCAGAACTTACTAAACGGCGACTAGACTGTTCCAAGTCCAAATGAAAGAATTGTCGTCCAGGTGACACATTCTCTAAATTGATTTGAGAAATTTCTTGTCCCAATAGATTATAAACAGAAATATGTCCCTTTCCCCCTGGCCAATGACTCACGTCTAACTGAAATTGTCCATTGGATGGATTAGGATAGAGACCATTAATGCGAATAGGCATTTTTGGCACGGATCCACCTTGACTTTCACTCAATCCTAAATACGCATCATCCACAGCAAATAGTTTGACGGCTTGCAATTCCCAACCCCGATAATTCACACTTTGATCTGGCGTGAAACTAAGCCTGACTTTTACACTATCAAAACCAGATTCTTGAATGGCCGTCATATAATCAATTTGAAAATCATCCCATCTCATTCCTGTCCACGTTTGACTTATGAGCACCGAATCTTCTTTGTTTAAAATCAAAATGGAAATCGGATCATGGTCCCATTCCGTTTCGTAACGCTGATGCACTTCGAGGACAATCCGATTTTTTCCGCTCAAATCAACGAGTGGCGATTCCATCCATTGTTCGCTTAGACTCGAATCTCCATTCGCATATCGCAATCCAGCCTGAGAACGAAGTAAAACATTGCCTGCCACCCAAGGACCTTCTCCATTATTCCAAGGCCATGATGCACTCAATAATTGTAGATTTCCATTTATAAAATGAGCCGTAAAACCTAAATTACTATCCAAATTAAATGATTTTTTCCAGGGAATAATTAAGCCATTAGTTGGAATCACCAAATCATACGATGCAGATGGTAATTCAACTGTATTTAGTCCTTCACCGAACGTCAGTGTATCCACACCAAATTCTGATGACAAATACCCTGCATAAACCAAAGGCATTTCGTCTTCATCAATAATGGTAAAATTTAGCGTGCGCATGGTTGCTGGATTCAATCCAATATCTTGATTGGTAATTGCTGCTGTATTCACAACCACGGTGTGCGTTTGGGTTTCGTAGCCTTTTGCTGAAATTCGCACATGATAAGTTCCCGCATCCAGAATACGTCGATATCGACCAAATCCATCAGTTGTCCGTGGTTTTAGAACGCTTCCATTATGTTCCAATATCTCAATTCTTGCCCCTTCAATGACCATTCCTGTTACGCCATCACTGACAATGCCCGTCAATTGAGAAGCGTCCATATAATAGCCAATGGAACGATCCATCAAAAACCACATGGCTGGCATGATGCGGTCGATGGTATCTTCTAAAAGCGTGCTATCGGGCTGAAGATTTGCTGTGCCACACTCAATGAGATATTGAATACATCCAGTTTCGGTGTAAAACCAATCGTGCAATTTCCCGTTGCGAGAAGCGCTGTATCGAGATAAATATGTGCCCGAGCCATCTTCTTTGACCAATTCAGAAGCCAAGTCGTCTGCAATTGATTTCATGTAAGCTAAATCGGGAGATACCTTTGAAGCTGCCCACAACCAAGAGGTATATAATTTTTCGGACAAATTACCAGAACGAGAACTATGCCAAACTATGGAAAATAGAAACTTTTCTCGAAGCGCCAAATCCCGTATGGCAACGGCTTCTCCCTCTGAAAAAGGCGTTTCCCCTTTGTAGTAATCATAATGGGCTGCGTAATCGCTATTGTCTGGCTCTAGAAAGGTATCACCAAACGTCCAATTGAAATCAAAATTCCGATTAATATCAACACCATCAATATCATTCCCAATAGATGGATCGTAATCAAAAATGCCATTGGAATAAGGTCCTTCTGGAGATAAATCTCGCTTGTTTTTACGATAACTCACATCAAGCGCTTCGTGGACAGCTGTTAATCCTTCCGGGTTTACTGTGGGGATAATCCAAATTTCCATGTTGGCACGCAAGATATTCACATGATTTGTATTTGAGATTTCTGGATTAATTAAATCTAATATCAGGTCCAAGACTGCCTCTAAGCCGATGACTTCTTCTGCGTGCACTTGTCCAATAAATAAAACTCGGGCTTCATCTTCTCTTACCTGCACATTGTCCGAAATCTTTACGGCTAAAATGGGGCGATTTTCTTGATGAGAATATCCAATCGTATCCACGCGATAAAAGGATTCATATTCGGAAATTTGGTCTAAGGAATCCAAAAATGTATGGATTTCATCCAGTGAATGATATCGTGCGTCCAGCACTTGACTCATGCCAATCGAAACACAGAATAGGCTAAAGATTTTCCAGATAATGCGCTTCATACTCTACTTGATGTATGTCATCTTATCTTTTATTATTATATCTCTTGCGATAAACTGATAGAAATATATTCCACTGGACAGCTCCTTACCATTGATATCTTTTCCATTCCAAGAAATCCGATAGTTTCCAGATGGACTGGGTAAAATTAAACGCTCAGATACTTTACGTCCACTCAAATCATAAATGGAAAATTGAACTGGCTCAAATGCGGTCATTTCAAATTCAAATTGAATAGAGCCATTAAAAGGATTGGGATAGGCAGAATGGAGCTTGAATTGATCCGCAGTATTTGAGGTCTCCCCTGCGACGCCTAAATAATCTGCTGATTCAATGATCATACCATAATAGTTATAAATGTCTGCTTTCCCGGAAGAACGTAAGTCAATCCAGTGCATTAAAAATTGTCCATTTTGATCATAATCCGTGACTTGCACTTTAGATTGTTCATGATAATTTAGCACAAAGGGAAAACCATCCATTTCCGCCGACATACCAGCAGAAATTTCATAGCCACTTCCATACAAATCAGTTCCGCCTGTCAACAAAGGATCTTGGCTATAAAATCCACGTCCATCTTCCCAAAGGATGAGATATTTATTTTCTGAAATATTTTTCACATAAGCGTTTAATTGTTGCGTTGTGTCAGCGGAAAATTGAACAGATTCTCCCGTCAAAATACCGTTTTCCAAATCTATTTCTTGACCGTGAATATTAAAATCAGTTCCATTACGGAAATCCTCCCAAGCCACAAAAGCCGTCTTCCCTAGTGTATCTACATCCATGGATGGATTCAGCTGATCGTGCTCCACATTTGAAAGGGATAATCCGCCAGAAGCCCAAGTTACATTCCCATTCCAATCAATAATTTGACCATATATTTCTGTTTCTGCCCCTGTCGTTTGACGCCAAACAGCAAAAATACCTATTTCGTCAGATATGATTTTTGCAGAAAAGTCATGTATTTCATAAACACCAGAACTGACATCGTAGCCATTTGCAGGCCACCCAATGGCCAAATCTCCATCTAAATTGATTTTCTTCGCTTTTAACCTGGCATTGTGCCAGGCATTATCTAGCCAAAATAACATAATTTGATTATCTGGTGTATTGACAGCTTTTTGTAGATATTTATCAACCGAATGTTCTAAGATAGCTTTTCCACCCGTAGCGAATAAAGGATTTCCATTCTCGTCAAATCTCTGATAAAAAACATCTAAGTAAATACTTTGATATTGACTCCAGAAATAACCAATGCCATTTTCCACACTAACAAATCGACCATTGGATTGATCGTTCGTTGTTTGAATTGCTACACCAGAATCTCCCCACATATTTTCAAAATTAGCATTCAATTTATTAATACGTGCCGATTTTGGAAAATCTGACCCATCAAAAGTGGCAATGTAGAAATTGTTTTCGTCCGTATGGTATACCGGAAGCGTTTGATCATCTTCAGAAGCAGAATCATCAGAATAGGTCACCTTCGTTCCATTTGAATGTGATAGGGCTTCATTGATTGCGCGGTTAGCATAAATTTTATTTGCAAAACGACTATCTTCCCAAAAAAGAATCGCTTCACTTGAGCTCACGTTAAATCCTTGCGTATATCTCGCATCTCCGTCCATCCCTATTGCACCTAAGACATCGCTTCCCCAATGATTGCCATCACTCATACCATCTACATATAATTGGGCAGAACCAGACATTTGATTACTATAAATCGTAAAAATGCCATTTTGAGGCGAAACGATAAGATTGGGTGCATCTTGATTTCCAAATTCATCAGCGATGGTCTCTCCATCTCCAAGAAGCGGATTACCATTTACATCATAATGTTGAAGAAAAATATTCATATTTGGGAACGTGCCTCGCTCCCAAACCACAAACAACCCACCCGAACTATCGGCAGAAAATCGTCCATTTCCATTCGGATTATCCGTTTGTTCTAAGGCAATCCCTTCTCCCCATAATACAGTTCCATCTAAAGCAATTTTTTGGAAAAAGAGATCTCCCTCAAGCGCATCCAATCTTAAATCTGTCCAAGATACAAAAACTTCCCCCACTCCATTTCTCTTAATGCGTGGAGATAATTGACTCGCTGTGTTCTGAGAAATTTTGTAAGGTTCCGTCAAAAGAAATCCATTAATATCCATTAATTGATATAAAATTTCCGAACCTTCATCTTCAGATTTCCAAATCACAAAAGAACGATTATTGTCCATGTAAGTCACACGAGGACGTGTTTCTGATGCGTCTGTGCTTGCAATGGAAACACCATCAATATCCATCAAAGGATTCATCGCTATATCTAATCTTTGACCATAAATATCCATATTGCCACCATTCCGTGCATCTGCCCAAGCGATAAAAGCTTCATTATTTCCTGCGTACTCGATACTTTTTGCAGACTGCCCACCACCAGCACTCACGATAGACACACCCACACCAGGCGCAATAACCGTATGATCTGCCGAAATGTGTGTGCCATAAATGTCATCGTCCACCAAGTTTCGTTTATCCTGCCAGGTGACGAAAACACCGCCCAAGCTATCGGTGCACATATTAATGGATATTTGCTTACTCGCCACTTGCGCCAAAGCTACACCATTATCACCCACCAGACGATTTCCATTAGTATCAATATGTTGATAAAATACGTCTCCTGATGCATCAAATCGATAATCAATCCAAGCGATAAACACGCCGCCATTTCCATCTGCAATTGAAACAGGATCTTCCTGTCGCCCCGGTAAATCAGTCACCACAGCGCCACCCTCACCCCACAGCAGTGTTCCATCAGAATCAATTTTTTGTGCAAAAATATCGCGCTGTCCAAAACGATTATCTGACCAGACGAAAATCGCCGTGCCATCTTCTCCAGGACTCACAGTCTTAAACCATTCTATATGGATTCCTTGACGAATAGGCACACCAGAATCATTTAACAAATTTTGGGCGAGCATACAACTCATCGCCAAAATAGACAGTGTTATTATTTTTTTCATTTTTTCTCCAAATTTCTTATTGATTAATATTGAATATTTTTAATCCTTCTCGTGTGCAAACGACTAATTTTTCTCCCCAAAAAGTGGCAGAGTAAGTATAGCCGATATCAAAGATACCTCGAGATTCTGGACTTCTCGGATCAGATATATCATATATGGCTATACCTTTACTTCCAATGGATAATATCGCAATATTACCTTTATTCGCAATATGATCTACGGTTAAATCTTGCGCAAATTGTCTTGGCGTCCAAGGCGCTTCAATATCCGTTCTACTGGAAGATTGATCAAAAGCTTCTAAGGGAATATATCGCGCTCCCGCATCATCGCAAGCGACAAAAACGCCTGACGCAGTCAAGGTAACTTTTTCTGCATTCCCCGGTGTATCTAATCGATTGACAAACACCGGATCCGAACCCAGCGAATCTAAATTCCACAATTCAACCCCTTGCTGATCCACACTCATGACAATCTTGCCATCCAAGTAAGCAATGCCCGTAGGTTTACCTGGAGTAGAATATTCATCGCCTGCAACATTAGACCAAATATTCCACGTGGTATCGTGGTCAAATTGATTCCATTTCAGTCCATCGTCATTATCCGCAGCCAAGATGATATACGAAGAACTATCTTTTTCCAAGATTTGAATTTCTCGTGTTTTTTCACTCATTTCTTCCCCCAAAACAACTAAGGAATCGCCATTGATAAGATCCATAATCACAACTCGGCTATTGTTTTCTAAAACAAATAATTTATTCACGGTGGGAGAAAAGACCACTTGTGAGATGTCGCTTAAATCTTGCGAAGGAGAGTATTGATCTAATTCAACAATTTTTTGATTAGAATTTAAATCCCAAATCTGTACCCCCGCTTGTCCCGCCGAAAGGTAAGCAATGTCATTATGGATATCTACAGAACGACAAAAACCGGATGTCTCGAAAGTTTTTATTGCCTCCAATTCCCATAATTCTTCAGTATTCGGTTCTATACACGCCGATATGAAAATAATAGCCAATACGCTGGCCCAAGTTATTTTTTTAATAACGATCATAAATCATTCTCCATTCTAATTTGCACCAAACTTGCCATTGCTCAAAACTCTTTAACGTTTCAACCCATTCAAACTGCGATTCCGTTTTCCGTTGTCTATATCGAATCGTTGATTTGATAGACAAAGACTCACTCAAATTTTTCTTCACCCAATAATCTAATTTTATATCCACATGATTTCGACCAGCATGAAGGGGATCTCCAAAATTTTCAGCCTCATAAAATCTAAAATCGCTCCTTATAGCGAAACCATATCCATCAGTCCATCGATTCTTTTTTGTTTTGGAGATCGGTAAATAAAATTGAATATACTGATAAGATCGATCAAAATCACTGGCACGAGCTGTTTGTTCATAAGTGATATTTTCCGCAATACCTTGCTCTAGTTGGAAACGGATATTCCCAAACTTACGTATCTGTTTATTTAGTTTTAAACGCAAATAATAAATATCTAAATCAAATTCTGTGAATGGATTATCAAAATATCTCTGTAAATAACCAGCCCAAACATTCACCCACATTTTGCCACGGACAGGAAGTGATATTCCGATTTTTTGTTCTCTATCAGAAAACAAACATGCAGCCGAAATATCACCAGAAACATCTCTATCAATATAATGGCGCAAATAATAGGAATCTAAATGACGAAGTGAATAGGATAATTTTGTGTATGCTTTCCATTTATAGGACGCATTGATTTGATAAGAAGAATACTGTTTATCTTGGTATTGCACATAATGGCTTAATCCAAAATCGCCAGAAAGCGTTAATACGTTTTTATAAAGATACAATGCTTTCTTTCCTGAAATTTTTCCTTTTATTATATTGGAGTCAAACGTGGTATTTTGTCCCATGATTTCTGGGCTCATCCCTGCTTCGTCTTTTTCTATTGATGAAAATCGTAAAACATTGGAATCGTAGCCATTTTCAAGTCCAAATGTGAAATAATAAGGTGTGCTTCCAAAAACGAACGAAGCACAAAATAGGAATGTAATTAACTTTTCCATTTAATAAGAAATAAATCGGGCTAAAACAGATTTTTTCATATCTAATAATTCCACGGTATAAATTTGTTTTCCTTTGGGCACTTGAATTTCACAAGATCGCCATTTTCCTGGAACAAGTTCAGGCTGATTTGAAATCACAGTCTCAGAGGATCTTTCTGTATTAAAATAAAATGTGCCAACCACTTTTGACTTATTTTTCACACGAATGCGGTAGGAATCTTCTTGCCCCATTAATTCGTTGAAAGATAATCGACTCATAATCTTCAAGGTCTTTGGTCCTATTGTTGCAATTTGAAGTGGAATAGCTTTGGAGCATTCATAGTAATTAAGCTCTTTGCCTTTAATCATCAAAGGGATTGGCGATTGATGAATCATAGGCATCAGAATATTTTTGTCTTTGCCAGTCCGTTCAAACTCTTTTACAAGAACACGAGACAGCACAGGATATTTATCTTCACCAGATGGAAGAAGCGCAATGATATGTTCCCCTTCAGGTATATTGATAAAATAATTTCCTGAATACGTGTATCTATGCTTGGGATGTTGAATGGACTTGATACTTTTTTGCACTTTATAACGATGGCTCACCTGAACCGTATCTCGATTATCAATGATAATCTTATAGGAGAAAGCATGGCTTTTTCGTTTGTTTTTTAATACAGGATAACGAGAAATAAACTCGATTCTGACCGGACCTTTCACAGAATAGACTAAACCTTCTTTTTGAATAGGATAATATAATCGCCGTTTTTTAGCAATAATCAAGATTTCTTTATTTTCTCCATTTTCACTCGGCTTAAGTAATTTGGCGTCCAAATTACTCATGAGACTCATGAAGAGAATTAGAATTATTTTTTTATAAAAGGCTGTCTGGTTCATGTTGTAATAAGTGTTCCTGAATTTTTCTTTTACTGTGAATACCTACCGCGAGCACCGCACCTACAAGTATGATTAATGATAAAGTGCTTATCCATAGATTATATGTTTCTACTGCATATAATGGTCCCCTACCAATCTCTGGCAAAGGAATGGGCGCAAAGGGTAGATTCAATGACTCTGTCAATTTTTTGATATTTAGGATATGGATAATAGGGATATTTTCTTTCGCAAAATGAGACAGAACACCTTCAATCCCACCTGGACGTGAGATATCTAAAACATCGTTCCTGTTTACCAGACCCGGCTTCAGTAATTTATGATTGAAACTGGTTCCTAAACTGGCGACACCGCCGCCCACATTAACAAAAGCATCAAAATGAGATATTTCCATAATGGATGAAAATAGATTCATCCTTTCTACGATATTATCTTTCAGAGATTTAAATCGAATCAGTGGCATGTCGTGGTTTTCAATATTATCCATAATTAATTTTCTTCCCTGTGGACTAAGCAGACGCCCCATATCATTTCTGCCTCCAATAGAAGCGGCAATACTTCGTGATGAAATAATCTTATTTTCAAATAAAATTTGTTCCATATCCAACCAAGTAAAATCTTCGTGATTGGCGCCCCATTGTGAGGCCCCTAAGGATGTAATACTTATTGCCGTGATATCCATGGCTTGACACGCTGAAAGTATAGCCATATTTCCGCCAGGCATGGATCCGGTTAAAAGAACAGCAATTGTATCTCCCGATTCTAATCCTGCTTGGTGAAAGAGTTCTATCATCACAGCAGAAAAATTTGGATCCAAAGTCGTCAGTTTGGCGTCTAAGTCTCCTTCATCCGTGGTAATCAAACTAAATGGTGACCCTACCAATCCTGTCTCATTAGGATCATTTTCTAAATCCACAAAAACACCTTGTTCCAAACGGACCGACTTTAAGGATTCCATCCCTTTTTCCATGAGTTTCGCCGCTTTGACTTTTAAATCATAACTGGGAGAGACATTCACAACTTTACTCGAAATGGCGAAGCCATAACAAAGAATACTTAGAACGACCAATGCGATAAGCGTTGACGTTTTTTGAATCATGGGAATAAAAGGCTGTTTTGTATAATCAGACAAGGATTTGCCCTCCAAAAATGAGCATCACCAATAATTTGACTAAAACAGCCGTTATGATAATCACGGCTAAGGTTCTTGCAACACCTTGTCTATCCATCCAATTCGCAATCAAACCTGGAATGATATTTCCAATCACAGCAAAGGATAAATTATCATAAGGTGAATAGATAAAATGGCGTGAAATATAACCCAAGAAAAATCCCAGAATGAGCGCCAAAACAAGACGCCTTTTTCCATAAAGAAACATAACTTTGCTCAATAAATGAATGATGCCATACACAATCCCTGCTACGACAAATGTAATAATCACTTGCATCGGTTGGTCTAAATAGAGAGAAATATAGCCAGGCACAATGATGCCACCGGCCGTTACGCCTAGTGATTCTGAAAGAATCAAACTCAGAACGATTCCTAATCCAATGGAGACTTCAAGCATCGCGACGAACCTGATGAAGCTTGTTTAAAATTTCCTGGCCTGCGCCCACTTGATTTCCTATGGCGTAAACGAGTGCATCATGAGGCAGATCTTCTATTAGGGCGATTGTTTTATCTGTTGTTTGACTCAAATCAATGGCTTGAAATTTGGTTTTGGGGGAATGATGATGGAGTCGATGTAAAACAGAATCGACTTTATTTCCTCTCACAATAAATGTATCCGGCTTGATTTCTTCCAACGTGAGTTCAATCATTTGTCGCGTTCTTACGGGACGATCTTCCCGAGAATTTAGAAGCACACACGTCCCTCCTTCTGCTGGATATCGGTCAATAATAAATTTCCATATTTGCAAAGTAGAAACAGGATCATTCGCCGCCATTCCATTGACAAATGAAATCTTTTTCCCGTTGAAATTTAATTCCCAAACCACCAAAGCACCCAAATCAGGTTGAACTTTTTGCATGCCAGCCAAAGCAATCTCTCTCTCGACACCAGCCTTTTTACAAACATCCAAGGCCACCGCCACATTTTGAGGATGCTCTAAATACGAAAACTGCTTTAATTCCTGATCAGAAACGGTAGATTCGTCCGAAAGTGTGATTGGTGTTTTGAGCGAATCTGCATTTTTTTTCACCCATGAAAATTGCTCTACTTCACCAGTAATCAATGTCCCATTTTCTGGAATGGTATTACAAAGAGAATGGACAACATCTTCTTTGGTCGGACCCATTTCCTCTAAATGATCTGGACGCGTGTTGGTAATAACACCAATATGAGATTGGATCATTTGATGTTCTGCAATCCATTGATATTGAGGTTGAACCGCCATGCATTCCATCACCACAGCGTCTGGCTTCTCTTTTGAAAAATAGGACATCAATCGGACTTGTTCTCCAATAGAGGGCAATCGCAATCGGTGAATAATCCGATCCTTCCCTTCTGCATCAATAACTCTTGGCGCTGTGCCTGTTGTTTTTGCAAACGTGCGAAGACCACCAGCACGCAATCCAGCCGCGATAAGTCGAGTAACGCTAGATTTCCCTCGCGTTCCATTGACATGAACCCGCAAAGGAATCATGGCTAAGGCACGGTGATGAACTTGATACTCGATGATGCCTGCCGTCAAAAGGAAGAGCAGTAAAATCCCCAAAATGAGTAATGGAAAGATTGGCATCATAAGTATTAACCCGTTTTATTCCAATTACCATTGCATAACGGTTCGAACCAAACCCAAGACATCCAAATAATTAATGATCCCGTCTTGGTTCATATCTCCAAGGTATGGATTGACAGGCGCATTCGGATCAAGGATATAATCCACCAATCCTAAAATATCAAAAATGTCAATAGCATCATCCGCATTCAGGTCACCAAACATCCGGACATCACTGCCACGGCTGGTAAAAAGGATTGCCGTTTCGTTGCCTAATTGCATAGCAGCTGTTGGATATGTATTGTTCCATGTGTAAGTCAAACCTCTGGTTTTATTATGGTCTTGAATTCCAACCGTTGCATAATTTCCGTGGGTTTGCCCCCAAGAATAATCTCCATAACTTGTATTATTGAACTCTTTGTATTGCATAAGAATTTCACCATCACCTGTTGGTGTCAAATAATGAGATGGGTCTTTCAAAATGATTTGAAACGTATTGGTAGAATTGTTTTGATATGTTTTCACGTCCGACCATTCGACAATAAACTGATGATTACTTTCATCATACCAGGTGTAAACCCGTCCGCCACTTGTTAATTGTAAATCATCCCAAAATCCTGCAATCATTTTTGCCGGCCCCATTGGGCCAGGTAATTCATAATTTCGAAAGGATGCAAGACTGGCTTCTCCCACAGCAAGCCACCCATTACTGCAAATGCTTACAGTGTTATAAGTCTGACCGTAAAAATTGAACGTAAATGGAAGAGAAATGGTTTCTACATCGTCACCATTATTCCCATTATCTGTCAGCGAAGTCAAATGGTTTCCACTTCCTCCAATACGATCATCAATTTCAATCCAATTATAATAAGGCGACAAATTATACAAAGCATCCTCATTGTCGTAAACATAATAACCATAGTCATCTGGACCTAATGGATCGTGGACCGTCGCCATTCCAATTTGAA
>JABHGY010000050.1 GCA_018671775.1 Fidelibacterota bacterium | reverse complement strand
CATGATTTAGAAGTCGCGAATGCCATTGGTGCAGATTGCGCATTGGTGGCCATCGGCCATACCAGTCGAGAGAGATTAGAAAAAACGCATCATGATGTTTATACGAATTTAACAGCATTAACAAGAAAGATTTTGGAGCAGTAGATTTGCCCTTAGTAAATAAGAGAATATGGAGTCATCAATGAAACAATTATTATTTATCGCAATCTTAAGCATTGTCTCTGCTCAAACGCAACTTGAAGCGGATTCAAAAACAGATAATGACATTTTAGTAGGGCGTGGATTTCGTTCAGATTTGGAAAAAACGCCTTTCAAAGCGTGGTTTAAAGCGCATTATGAAAACTATGAACTTGATAAAGAGCTGTCAAAGGTCGTAGCTGATTTTATGAAGGGAATTACGATTGAAATTTTCATGGGGACTTGGTGCGGTGATAGTCGGCGAGAAGTACCGCGATTTTATACAATCTTAGATCAAATTAATTTTCCAAATGAAGCGCAGGCTATTTCCTTTCTTGATCGCAATCGAGAGAACCCACAAGGGGATGAGAAAGGGAAAAATATCCATCATGTCCCCACATTCATTTTTTATCAGGATAGCGTTGAACTGGGGCGTATTATCGAATCACCTATTGAATCTTTAGAGAGTGATTTATTCAATATTTTGATGGGTGATCCTTCTACGCCAAATTATTCGGATTGGGAAGATTAGATTTCATTGGAGATTATACTGCTTCTTAGAGTGTCCCAAAGAGTCGATCGCCTGCATCACCCAAACCAGGAATAATATATTTATTCTCGTTGAGCTTTTCATCTAAAGCCGCCGTATAAACCTCAATATCTGGATGGGCTTCACAGAACGCAGACATGCCTTCTGGTGCGGCAATCAAGCACATAAATTTAATTTGAGTCGCCCCACGTTTTTTTAAGCTGTTCGCTGTTGCAATGGCTGTCCCTCCTGTGGCGAGCATGGGATCGATAAGAATAAAATTTTTATGTTCAGGCTCTTTTGGGATTTTGAAGTAATAATCTACTGGCTCATGGGTTTTTTCATTTCTTTCCATTCCCACATAACCCACACGCGCATTAGGGATTAACTGAATGAGTCCTTCCACCATACCAAGTCCAGCTCTAAGAATAGGAACCAAAACTACATTTTGTCCAACGATAGTTTGTCCTGTGGTGGATGTCATAGGCGTTTTGATTTGGGTACTGTTTGTAGGGAAATCTCGTGTGAGTTCAAAAGCGACGAGAGTGGCGACCTCGTTCACCAATTCTCGAAAAATTTTATGACCCGTTGTTTTTTCTCGGATGAGTGAAAGTTTATGTTGAATCAACGGATGATCCACAATATGAAAATTTTCATATTGATGCATGATATTCTCCTCTAATGTTGGATAGAATGTACCGCTAATTTAAAATATTAATCCGACGGATATTAGTCGAAAGTAATTTTTATTTTTATCCAATCAAATCTCCAATGTTCCATTTACTTTCCCCACACTGGGGAAAAATGAACAGAAAAGATCTGAATACTTTCTCCATTTATTGATACAGAAAAAGAACTGGGAATTATCGGCTTGTTTACTTAAGAGAAAATAATATTTTACTTATTACTGTAATCCGAATAGCTCACAGAAAAGAAGTGTATTAATCGAAATTCATTAGGTGAATTCTGTTCACCCGCCGGAACGAAGTGGAGGCGGGGAGAATTGAACTCCCGTCCGAAATAGAGGGATGAAAGACATCTACATGCTTAGTCTCTCGATTTTTATCTTATTCCACGCCCAACCAAGGACAAAAATAGAGTGGAACCAGCCTGCTTTATCTTACTCCAAAAACACAGGCAGATTTCGGAGCCAGCCTATGTAGGTGACGTCCCTGAGCCCAACCATAGACGCATCAAGCTCGGGACGGGTTGCATCAGTTAAGCTGCAGCCATGTAGCCGTAATCGGCATTTATGTGTTTTGTCAGATGATTAAGGAGGGAACTGACATCCTCCGCATGCAATCTAGCATTTCTCATATCCCGTCGAAACCGATCGCCCCCATTGTCAATAAACGTTAGAATCTACATATAAAAAGAAAAGGCTTCAAACGCCAACCTGAAGCCTTAACTCGCGATTCATATAGCCATGCGGGCTATACTTATCATTCATCTGTCAGCCTTTTTCAAAAAATTTCGTATTCAAAATTTTCTGCCAAAAAAGGCTGACAAAGTATAGAGCTACCTGTTGATTCGGCACAAGAAAAATTGTGAAATATTTGAATATATTTTCAATTATTTAAATATTAACGTGCTTTTTAATCGTTGTTCAGGTTCATAAATTGCCGCCACTTATTTTATGATATTAAGGAAAGTAATCAAAACTTATGGAAAACAATTACATAGAATGGCTTGGGTATTTTGCATCAGTAACGATTGCAATATCTTTGACCATGAGCAATATTAAATATTTAAGATGGTTCAATCTTGTAGGTGCTTTAGCTTTTTCTGTTTATGGCTGGCAACTTCAATTATATCCTGTTCTTATTGTGAATCTCTTTATCGTTTGTGTAAATATATTTTATCTATTTCAATTTGCAGGGGATAAAAATATTGTAAAATGAAAAAAGCCGTCATTTTATTAAGTGGTGGATTAGATTCTGCTACGTGTTTGGCCATGGCTAAAGAAAAGGGGTTCGACAATTATGCCCTCTCTTTTGATTATGGTCAACGTCATAAGTATGAACTCCAATCTGCCCAATCTGTGGCAAATACTTTAAAAGTTTCTGAACATAAAACGATTCAAATTGATTTAAGATCATTTGGTGGTTCTGCCCTAACCGACCAAATTGACGTGCCAAAAGATGTAGATATTGATTCAAAAGACATTCCGATTACTTATGTGCCAGCTCGGAATACGATTTTTCTGTCGCTTGCTTTGGCTTGGGCGGAAGTTTTAAAATCAGGTGATATCTTTATAGGAGTGAACGCCATGGATTATAGTGGCTATCCCGATTGCAGGCCTGAGTATATTGAAGCGTTCCAAAATATGGCAAATCTTGCGACAAAATCCGGTGTAGAGCAGTCTCAAAAACTTACGATTCACACGCCATTAATTGATTTAACAAAATCAGAGATTATCCAAAAAGGAATGACATTAGGCGTGGATTATTCACAGACGCATTCTTGCTATGATCCTTTAGAGTTGGGACAAGCCTGCGGTCATTGTGATTCGTGCCAATTGCGTTTAAAAGGATTTCAGGAAGCGGGTTTTATTGATCCGC
The DNA here is from genome assembly GCA_018671775.1 of Fidelibacterota bacterium. Taxonomy (GTDB): domain Bacteria; phylum Fidelibacterota; class Marinisomatia; order Marinisomatales; family UBA1611; genus JABHGY01. The sequence continues at coordinate 2,803 of JABHGY010000050.1, read as the reverse complement.
TCCAATATTAAGTATTACAATGTCCTATCATATTAAAGAGATATTTTATTCCATTCAAGGTGAAGGCATGCAGTCGGGAAGGCCTGCTGTTTTTTGTCGTTTTTCGGGTTGCAATTTATGGAATGGTCAAGAAGCAGACAGGGAAAACGCAATTTGCAATTTTTGCGATACAGATTTTAATGGCACGGATGGCGGTGGGGGAGGCGTTTTTGAAAGTGCAATTTTATTGGCAGAACATATTTTAAGTTTTTGGCCCAAAGGGACCCATGCTCGCCCCTTTGTCATTTGCACAGGTGGCGAACCTTTATTACAATTAGATCAAAAGTTGATTGATGTTTTTCATAAATATAATTTCACCATAGCACTTGAAACCAACGGCACTCTCATACCTCCAAACGGGATTGATTGGATTTGTGTTTCACCCAAGATGGAGTCAGACTTTATCCTAAAGTCAGGAGATGAGCTCAAACTCGTTTTCCCTCAAGCTTCCCTAGATCCTGCACAATTTATAAATTTGGATTTTAAGCATTTTTTACTTCAACCCATGGATGGACCAAGCCGAGACGAAAACATTGAAAAAACTGTAGCCTATTGCCATGCGCATCCCCATTGGCAAATAAGCCTTCAAATGCATAAATTTTTAGGACTCCCATAGGATAATTATGCACATTTACAAAGATATCACATTTGAATCAGCTCACCTGCTTCCCAATCTGCCAGAGGGACATAAATGCAGGCGTCTTCATGGTCATTCCTTTAAAGTTAGGATTGGCGTGGAAGGTCCTGTGGATTCAAAACTGGGTTGGGTGCTTGACTTTTCCGATTTGAAAAAGGCTTTTTTGCCTATTTACGAACAATTGGATCATCATTATTTGAATGAAATTGAAGGTCTTGAAAATCCGACCAGTGAAAATATTGCGAAATGGATTTGGGATACATTAAAGCCAAACTTAGACAATTTGGCTTCTATCGAAATAAAAGAAACCTGCACAACAGGTTGCATCTATAAGGGGTCATAATGGCAAAAGCAGAAGGAAAACAATTTGATTATTTAGATCAAAGTCACATCAAGTCTAATTTTTTGGAAACATTTCCATTTGAAAGTCCGGAACAATATATTTTGACAGAAACACAAGAATTCTCTGCGGTTTGTCCTTTTAGCGGCTTACCTGATTTCGCCTATTTGAAAATTGAATATTTCCCAAGTGGCGGTAAATGTATTGAGCTCAAATCTTTGAAATATTATATCATCAGCTTTAGGCAGGTGGGGATTTTTCAAGAAGAAGCAACAAAACGCATCTATAACGATTTATCAAAAGTATTGGCTGTAAATGAACTTCGCGTAACCACGGTTTATAATACACGAGGGGGATTTGATACCACATGTATCGAAGGAGACCTTCAAAACGAACCTGCTAGCGGTGGATGTGGGTGTTAATAAAAATTTAGGATTCGATTAATAATCCCTGAATTCAACTCTTAAGTGCCTGCCAGTCAGCAGATAGGCAACCAGCTCACGCTGGAACAAAGATACAAAATGATAACGATGTTTAAAATTTTAAAACAATGTACGATATTGACTAGCTTCATGGCGATCACTATGATTCATGGTGCATCATTAGAAGATAGTTTATTATTAAAATTAGCTGAATTAGATAAGATAGGTGAAAATGTCATTGTATAATATGAGCTAAAACTTTGTTTTGTGCTCAATTCAAAAAAAACGATAAGGAAAATCCAATGAAAAAAGCAGGAATCATCACCGGTATAATAGCAGTTATTTTACTATTTATAGTCAATATTGATACTATAAATAACAACACAAGAGAACGAATTGAATTTGAACAATACTTGAAAAATCACCCATTTAATCAACGGGAAAACTTAACACCGAAAGAATGGAAGAAACGTTTGGTTAAAAAAGACAGACCTGATTTAGCTTGGGAGCATGATTTTTTAATGACGATGGATCCCGCAACAAAAGATGTTCCGAGAGAGCGTTTATTTGAGGCGTATGATTATGCGGAAGAACTTCGTGCGACAATGTCAGCATCAAGAGATGCAAGTTGGATTGAACATGGACCAAGTAATGTGGGCGGTAGATCCAGAGCTATCATGTTTGACCCCAATGATGCTACAAATAAAAAATTCTGGGCAGGAAGTGTCTCTGGTGGTCTTTGGTACACGGACGATATTACAGTCAGTGCCCCGAGTTGGGTGAGTGTAGATGGCTTTTGGGTAAATATTGCTATTTCAACCATCGCTTATGATCCATCAAACACACAAGTATTTTATGTAGGAACCGGCGAAGGCTGGGGAAACGGTGGCGCTGTTAAGGGAGCTGGAATATTTAAGACTGAAGATGGCGGGAATACTTGGGCACAATTAGCAAGCACGATTGGTGATGATACCTTTGACTTTGTTCAAAAAATTGTGGTAGATGGCAGTGGAGATGTTTTTGTGGCTTCTCGCCCCGGATATTGGTGGGGAGGAAATGGCGGAATCTATAAATCATCTGATGGGGGAAATTCTTGGTCACAAGTTTTGACTGGAACGAGTAGTTCTCCAAAAGGTGCGGATCTTGAAATTGGAGCTGATGGCTCAATTTATGCATCATTAGGAATATTTTATTCTGATGGCATTTATAAAAGCACAGATAGTGGCGCAAATTGGACTCAATTAAATACAAGTTCCAATGGATTTCCAAGTGGTGTTGAACGAATAGAGATTGCCGTTGCACCTTCTGATGCCAATAAAATTTATGCATTATGTGCAGGAGGAGGAGGCGCTAGTGATATGATTG
>JABHGY010000049.1 GCA_018671775.1 Fidelibacterota bacterium | reverse complement strand
TCAATTTATCTTAAAACGAATATTTTAAAATAAGCTATTTTATTATGTTTCAGGTTCAATTAATTTTACCCCAATGCTAAAGAAACTCTTCATACACCTTACTCTGTTTTCTATGATTGTGGGACAGACTGTATCTATCTCTGGAACAGTCCTCAATAAAAAAGGAAAAGATGTAAAAAAAGTAACAATAACCTTAAACACGTTGGATGGTGTAGAAGTTGCTTCGACTCAATCCGCAAAAAAGGGCGTATATCTTTTCGAAAATATTGCTCCTGCTCCCTATATTTTATGGGCAAACCACAAGAAGGAGGGTGAAGCCAAAGTCCAGTTAATGCCCAATGAGGGAAGCAATTCTGATATTGCAGATTTAGTATTAGTGCTTTCGAAAGGTGAAGGAAATATTGCTCAGGTTTCCTTTGGTATTGATGCAAATTCTGATGCACTTAATAATGAGATTGCTTTGATAGATTTAGAAAATGCTTCCAGCATTAAAATGACAGAATCCGAAATTCCTGTAACAACATCAATTTCATTTTCAGGGAAAGTCATTAATGCAAAAGGGAAAGGGCAGAAAAAAGTAACACTGACATTTTCAGACATTGATGGAAAAACCGCATATTCGACTGAAACAGACAAAAAAGGGGTTTTCAATTTTCCCAATATGATTCTTGGCCAGTATATCTTTGAAGCGACTCATGAAAAATTAGGAGCCTTTAGGAGAATGTTCGTGCCATCAAACGATGGGCATAACTCCATTATTAATTTTCAAATTCAGTTACCAGATACATCAAACGCTTTTTACCTCCACACATTCTCTGGAGATGGACCTTTAAGGCAAAACCCAACTCTTTTGATTGACCATGTGAACACAAACGCTAAAATCGGAGAAATATCTTTAGATTGGTCAGAGACAACATTTTCTGAATCATTTGAGCTATATGACGGAGATAGATTAATATATGAAGGATCGGATACAAGATTTTCAATAGATGCTCCTCCAGGGGAACGCCACTGCTTCAAACTACGCGCCAGAGACAAACAAGAATTTTTTGGTCCATTTACAGAAGAAATTTGTAAAAGTAGCATCATTCCAGCACCAACGAACTTACGTTCGACTACGCTGGAGAATTCAGTTACGTTGAGCTGGGCAGGAATAAAATCTGCAAAATATTATCGAATATATCGGAATGATATTTTGTTAATAAATTCGCATGATACAGAATTTACAGATAAAAATTTGACCTTTGGTGAAAACTATCAGTATCAAGTTTCAGCTGTGGATACATTTAAAGTAGAAAGTGAAAAATCCCATCCTGTGCAGAATACAATTCGTAGATCAATTCAAACACCATTACTTTCATCTTTGGATAGTGATGAGGAAATTGTCATCATTTGGACAGATATTGAATTTGCATCAAAGTATTATGTTTATCGCAATGAAGTGAAAGTTTCAGAAATTCAAACAACGACATTCAAAGACCGAACCGTTCCAGGCGAATCTTTTTGTTATCGTATAATAGCTATAGATGATTTAGGCACAGAAAGTGAAAAATCAAATGAAATATGTGGCAAAGTTCCCGTTAAATCTCCAGAGAATTTCAGCCTTACTGGTGAACTTAAATATATGAATCTTTCTTGGGATAGAAGTATTGGCGCTGAAAATTATAATATTTACCAAGCGACGCCGGGAAATACTTATAAATTCCTTGCTCAAGCGCATAGAACATTTTTCGTTGTCGATAGCTTGGATGATGGTGACTCTTTATGTTTTACCATTTCCAGTGTAGATCGTGATGGTGTTGAAAGTGCTCAAGGTCTGCCCGAATGTGCATCAACAAAATTGCCTCCCGAATTAAAAATTACAAATTTTGAATTCATCGAATCATCCGAAAACAATGTATTAAATGCGCGAGAAACAGGGAAATTTCGTTTTACGGTTCAGAATATTGGAGAAAGCCCTGCCTATGGTGTCAAATTAATTATAAATGCTGATAATCAAAATTTATCTGCGCTGAATATGGATACAGTATTTATATTGGATACCCTAGAAGCCAAAGCAATACAAATTGTGGACTTAGAAATAAGTGCTGAAATAAGTGTTGAAACAGCGGAAAGACATCTGTCCTTAATTGTCACAGAAAAACATGGTTATGATTTAACAGAACAATTTCCTTTTTCGTTTCAAACCGTTGCGGTTGTTCCACCGAAAATCTTACTTGCAGATTTCTCAGTGTTTCATGAACATGGCATTTCTTATATACCCAATAATGAAAAAGTTGAGATTACGGTTCGATTACAGAATGTGGGTGAAGGATTGACTGACTATGTTAAATTAGAAATTATAGAAGATCATCAATCTTTTTCCTTGTATGAGCCTAAAGGGATAAGAGAGTTGGAGGCTCTGGCGCCAGGCGATTTTACCGATTTCTCCTTTGTCATCAGCAGTCGCCAATCACATTTTACCATTCCAATCGTTTCAACGGATTATTTGGGTATAGAGCAAAATCATGAGATTGAGTTGAGATTAGAAAAAAAATATCGTGATCCCATGAATATGAGTGTTTATCCCATTGGAACTCTTACAGTAGATCCTTATCCAGATGAAATGAGTAGCGTTGATGTAGAGAACCATATCCCGCTTGGGAAGCGAAATCCAAACGCACTGGCAATTCTTTTGGGTATTGAATCTTATGATAATTTCACTTTACCGAAAGTTATGTTTGCGAATAGAGATATAAAATTTATGCGAAGCTATTTTCAGAATACGTTTGGGCTTGATGATTTTCAAATTATTCCAGCAAAACCCTGGCAAATGGATGGGGGACCGACTTTAGACGAAATGAATGCACTCTTCGATCCCCATAAAGGAGATTTACGTAAACGAATTAGCACAAGTCATTTATACTCGGGTGTTGATAAATTAGATATCTATATTTATTACAATGGATTAGGAAAACATATAAATGGTAAACCTTATTTATTGCCCAAGGATGCCAATCCATCACGCGAAATATCCAACTATTCACTTGAATTTTTATTGAAAAATCTTTCCGAAGTTTCTGTGCTTGATAGAGTCCAATCCATTACAGTTTTATTGGATATTAAATGGGTGAATCAACTAGAATCAAGCGATTGGGAATATCCAAAATTACCTGAAAATTTTTCTTTGATTTCCAGCTCAGCGCTTAATGAAACTTCTCATGTAAATCAAGACCTTCACCATAGTCTTTTTACTTATGCTTTCTTAAAAAGTTTACATCGCGAAACCGAGGAAGATGCGCCTCGCGTCATATTCTCTAAATTGCAAAAGACAATAAATAAATTGGTTCCTGAACTCAGTCTAAAGCTTGAAGGAAATCCCGTCCAAACGCCCTATATCGTGAATACAGATTCAAATCACGTCCTTATCGAATTTTATGGCGTAGAATAATTTTCTAAGCTTATTTAAGCAAAATGACTTTATCATGTTAAAAAGGTCAGTTCTATTCAGTTTTATTTACTTATTCTTGGGGTGTACGCCACCGAATCCTGAGCCATTATGGATTCACCAACAAGCACAAAATATAGATTATTGGTATGGAATTGGTCTTGTCATGAAATCCGATGGCATCGATTACCGAGAAAAGGCACAGCAGAAAGCGCTCGATGAAATTGGTTCTCAAATTTCGATTTATATCTCTTCTGAAATGACATCAGAGATTCAAGAAATCAATGGAAGAATTGACGAGTTTACCGATTACATGATTCAATCTAGAATGGAAACATTTTTGCCTGAAGTTGAATTTTTGGAGACCTATTCCTCTAAAGACCATTTCTATTTTCGCGCAAGATTAAATAAAACACAGTATTATGCTGAACTTGAAAAAAGACGACAGAATGCCATTCAAACGGTGGAGCAATATTTTGCAAATGCAGAAACGACATCTTTTGTAGATGCTTTAGATTATTACAAGGAGGCGTGGTTTGAAATGAAACCATTCTTAGACTCTCCTTTTTATATAGAATCCCCTTTAGGTTCAGGAAACAAGAAAAATGGTGTTGCTTTAATAAAATCGATTGTAAAAAATCGGATTAATGATATTCAAATTTCTGTAGACCCTCCCGCAATAAATATGATTCTTTTCTTAGATGAGATCACGCGAGTTTCTGTGACTTGTGTCGATTTAAAAAGAAATGAAAAGATTCCCGAACTTTCTTTAATATTCAAATCATCTCTTCCCGGGTTTGAACAAGAAATAATAACGAATGATGAGGGAATAGCTTCCGTTCAATTGGGACGCATTTCCGCAAAGCCACAGAGCATTAACGGCATGATTCATCTCAAAAAATTCAAGACATTAAGTGATATTGCATTTTTCAATAGTTTATCTGAAAAAAATACATCTATTGAATTGAATTTGGAAAGTCCAAAAATTTATTTAGAAACGGAAGAAATAAATTTAGGTAATAAAATATCTGATTTGATTGTAACGCCCAATCTTAAATCGCTTTTAGCAGAAAAAATGAGTGCGGTTTTTGTAGATCAGGAAAAGACTGCGGATATTAAAATTATGCTTGATGTAAGAACATCAATTAAATCAAAACAAATAAACTCTAACTACCCCATGATTGTCTATGCCAACGGCAACTTGAACTTTATCAATGTGAAAACGGAAGAAAGCTATTTTAATTTTGCTCTCCAAAATATCAAAGGGGCTGATTTTTCATCTTACAATATTGCTGGGATTAGATCGTTAGAAAAAATATCAAAAGCGTTGAATAAAATATTTATGGAAAAACTGGATACTTTCTATGTTAAAAATGAAACTAAATTAAATTATTAAAGGAGGACAAAATGAAACAAGTCTCAGGTATATTATTATTGCTCATTTGCGCTATAGGAATCTTCGCATGGAAAGAATATGATAAACAAAGCAGAATCGCTTATCTTAACAACCGCATTTCAGCAAAAGAAGTAAACGATCAACAGCAAAAAGCACATCAAAAGGCATTGGCTAAAAAAGAAGCAGAAAATAAAAATAAATATAAAGTACGCGTTGTGCATGATAGCAAACCAGAAACAAATACGTATCCTATTATATTAGATGCCAGTGCATCTCACGACCCAGATGCGGGAGACAAATTAACGTATGAATGGATTCAGACATCGGGTGTTCCTGTAAGCTTAAAACCTGATATGAATACTGCCATCGTATCATTTGAGGGCACACCAGGAGAATATTCTTTTGAGCTGGTCATTACAGATAATTACGGCGCAAAAACACGAAAAGTGAAATCGGTAAAAATTCATCCTGAGCCCAATGAAACGCCTATTGTAAAAATTAAAGTAAGGCAAGGAAAGAGCAAAACTGAGTCACGAATTCAGTAATTCTAAAATATGAAAAAACCTCGATAATGAGGTTTTTTTGTGTAGCGGCGCAGGGACTCCCCGCCTGAATGACTGCGTCAGCAGTCGGGCAGGGAACCCCGGAGTATGTGTCTTCAGGATTTTAAAAACAAAAAAAGCCCAACATTTAAGTTGAGCTTCAAATATTTATTACTGATAGTAGCGGCGCAGGGACTCGAACCCCGGACACCCGGATTATGATTCCGGTGCTCTAACCAGCTGAGCTACGCCGCCAATTTTCAATGATTGTTAAAAAATCAGTGGGGAAAATTAGGGTCTGAATTGAAGCAATCCCAAGTGAAAATATTGAAATATTTTTTATGACATAGGTGTCCTAATTTGTAAATTTAGAGGTCATAATTTTCAAAATAAGGAGGAACTTAAATGTATCCAACCGTAGATGCTTTCATGGAAGAAGTGAAAGCAAAGAACCCTGAGGAAAAAGAATTTCATCAAGCGGTTCACGAAGTCGTAGAATCTTTGTGGGATTTCCTTCAAGAGCATCCACATTACATTCATTCAAAAATCCTAGAACGTATGGTCGAACCTGAACGCGTACTCATGTTTAGATTACCCTGGAGAAACGATCGAGGCGAAGTGCAAGTCAATCGAGGTTATCGTGTAGAATTTAATTCTGCTATCGGACCCTATAAAGGTGGTTTGCGATTTCACCCTTCCGTGAATTTGGGAATCTTAAAATTTTTAGGATTTGAACAAGTATTTAAAAATAGTTTAACCACTTTACCTATGGGCGGAGGAAAGGGCGGTTCTGATTTTGATCCAAAAGGTAAAACGGATAATGAAGTCATGAGCTTTTGCCAATCCTTTATGACAGAATTAAGTCGCCACATTGGCGCTGATACAGATGTTCCAGCTGGTGATATAGGTGTTGGTGGTCGAGAAATCGGATATATGTTTGGACAATATAAACGTATTCGCAATGAATTCACTGGTGTTTTGACGGGGAAAGGATTGAATTGGGGTGGAAGTCTTATTCGTCCTGAAGCCACAGGATACGGAACAGTTTACTTTACAAAAGAGATGTTAAACGTAAAAGGTGATTCTTTTAACGGTAAAGTCGTTGCGATTTCTGGTTCAGGGAATGTGGCTCAATACGCGACAGAAAAAGTAATTGAATTAGGCGGGAAAGTTGTAACACTTTCAGACTCATCTGGGACAATTTATGATAAAGAGGGTATTGACGAGAAAAAACTCGCTTGGATCATGGACTTGAAGAATAATAAACGAGGACGCATTAAAGAATATGTAGATAAATTTGGTGGAAAATATATGGAAGGACAGCGTCCTTGGTCTGTGAAATGTGATGTAGCCTTGCCTTGTGCAACACAAAATGAAATCAATTTAGATGATGCGAAAGCGCTTGTCAAAAATGGTGTCATGGCTGTTGGCGAAGGTGCAAACATGCCTACAGAAGCGAGTGCGGTTGATATTTTTCAATCCCATGGCGTATTATTTGGCCCTGGAAAAGCCGCAAATGCAGGTGGTGTTGCAGTGTCTGGATTAGAAATGAGCCAAAATAGTATGCGTTTATCTTGGACACGAAAAGAAGTAGATGATCGTCTTCACGTTATTATGAAAGATATTCATGAGTCCTGCGTAAAGTATGGGAAAGAGGGTGAGTCAATTAACTATGTCAAAGGAGCGAATATCGCTGGATTTATCAAAGTGGCTGATGCCATGCTTGATCAAGGCGTTGTGTAGTTTTTCTTGTGCTTTCCATTTAACAATAAAAAAGCCCTTATCAATGGATAAGGGCTTTTTTATTAAAAGATTCTAGAATAGAAAACTAAATCCCAGGTGATTCGTCTTCGTCCATTAGTTCCAATTCGGGTGATATGGGTTTATAAATCGTTCCAATACCAGTCATGCCATCGATAGAAATTTGAAGTTCTTGGTCAAGCTTAATCCAGTCCACATATTCCCCCTTCTGATGGATCTCACATGATTTGAGCCATGAATTATCAATAAAGTCATCTTTTCGTTTGGCATCAACCGTAAAATAGCCCACTCTTAAACTTGTAAGATTTTGGAAAAAGTGGCTTCCGAAAGAAGGATCGATGGGTTGATCTTTCATACCTATTTCAATGATCACTTGCGCTTTGGAAATCTCTTCCCATTCGACAGGAATGCCAAGCCAATGGTCTGCTGATCCCCAACGTCCCGGTCCAGCTAAAACATATTGATTCGATTTGAATTGTTTATTTAGCTCGGAAATTTCACGCGCAATTTCTTGCGTTTTTGACGTATCAAAAGTTTCAGGTCGCACGAAGATAATATCCTTTATATCTGATATATTTCCATTTCCAAGCGTGACATGACTTTTACAAAATAGCTCATCTTTATGTGAAGTAAGAAGCGCTGAAGTTTGTGTATTTGTCATGCTCATGGGTTTGATTTGCAGTAAACTAAATTCAGCCTGGACAGATTCATTTTGCTTAATGTTAACCGCAAATTCAATATCAACGGGGCACCCCATAGATGCTTTTGCAATTTTCAATAGGGCTTCTATCATTTCTGGGAGTGGGATAAGTTTCCAATTTAAAATAGGCGCAAAGCTCACAATCCGTGTCCCTGCATAGCCTAAAGAATCTCTCACAATTTGATCTTCACTTGAGATGACACTACCAAGCCATTTTAAGACACCATCTTTTTCTGCAACGGATAATTTATAAGCGTTAAGATCCGATTTCTCATTTTGTTTCTTTAAATCTAAAGCATAGAATTGATGTTGAGAGTTTTGAATCATGGTGCGAATGGAATAGAATTGCGGCAAAATACCAGGATATTTTGGCGATATACGTAAACATTTTTCTCCATCCACAATTGTACGACCAAATCCTAAAGCGAGATAGGCAACCCCTTCGTCTCTTTCCATGTAGGAGACTGGATAGTAATTATAACTTTGGGCAACGCCACTAATTGTTGGATAGAATTTCCCCTCATGATCTTGCCCCGATATTTCCATAATGATAACAGCCATTTTTTCTTCTTCAATACGATGGTTAGTTTTTTTCATCAGTGATTTAGCATTTTGATAGAAAGTTGAGGCAAATACTTTTTTGATCGCAACACATAATGCTTCCAATTTGACTTGAATATCAGAATGGGAATTTGATAACATAAATGTTTCGTAAGCACCTGCCAAAGGTTGGTATTGAGAGTCTTCCAATAGGCTTGAGGATCGAACAGCTAATGGAAAGGTGTTCACTTGTAAATAGGCATGAAGCTTCACACGTAGATCAATTGAAAGCTCACTTTTGAGAAAATATTTTAATATGATTTTATCAGATTTTGCTTTTAATGTTTTTTCCCAAAGATTATTATCTTTCATGAAGCGATCAAATTCATCCGTTCCAATAACGGCTGTTTTTGGAATGCGTATCTTCATATTCGGAAATTGTTTTGATAGTGTTTCATCCTGAATCATATAACGGGCAAAAGCCAAGCCACGCGCTTTCCCACCTAAAGAGCCACCACTTAAGCGATAAAATGCACCTTTCCCGTCAGAGTGTTCGGGTAAATAATCTAATATTTGACTCTTACGACTGTCTTTTTCGGGTGCATTTAATGCTTTTAATAAATTTGTACGCAATGTTTCTTCTGTTTTAAAGTCTGACAAATTCATGGCGCGTATTTTTGACGCTAAGCCGAATTCAGTTCTTGCCGCTAACCAATTGGAGAAATGATTGAATTTCCCATGATAATGAAGAGATTTAACATTTACTTTTTCAATGGCTTTAATCAATTCTGGAATAGAAGAAACAGACATGAGCTTTCGTCCATTTTTCCCTCGAAATATGAAGTCACCAAATCCAAAATTGCCAATCATAAATTCGCGAAGTTCTTGGAGAAAGGTCGGAGAATATTTATGAACAAATTGAGCGCCCAAGGCTTCAGTTGTTTTTTTATTTGCGTTATCGGTAGAGTGTAGTAAAACAGGAATGGAGGGCTCAATTTTACGGACCCATTTTAAGAATGAAAATCCTGCTCCTGAGTTTTCTTCTCCATTTTGTAAAAATTGAATATCAGAAATAATGCCAAATGTATTATGACGAAATTTTTTAAAGAATTTTTGCGCTGTTTCAAAATTAGGCGTAAATAAAACTTTGGGCCGGCCTCTTAAATGCAAAAGTCGCTTCGTATTATTCAAACTTTTATCTGTAAGGTGTCGCGTGTGATAAATAATTTCTCGGTATATTAATGGGAGTAGAGTAGAATACATGCGGGGAGAATCTTCAATGACAATAATGGCGCGAACATCTCCTTTTAAAATATCTCTTTTTGCATTTCGCCTGTCTTCAAAATACTTGATAATCGCAGGGAAAACTGCTGCATCACCAGACCAAATAAAAACGCGATCAATGGATGCAGGCGTGATGCTATTTGATAATTGTTTTAACTCAGATTCGTCAAAGAGCAACAAAACAACCGGCTTTCTGGGGTAGATTTTTTTAATAGAGGCGCCAAGTGATATAGGATCTGTATCTTCGATTCTAAGCATCACTATGACCAAATCGAATTTCCGTTTATTAAGAAGTGCCAACGCATCTGCGGCGGTTGATGCTTGCGTCACGCGAGGCGCATAATTGAAATTCATACCGATATATTCTGTTAAAATTTGCTCGGTTAATCGGCCATCTTCTTCGAGAATAAATGCATCGTAGGGGCTCGCCACCAATAGGATGTTATGGATGCGATTTACCATTAAATCCTGGAAGTCAAAGGCTTGTTTTTTGAAATTCGTTTGTTTTTTCATAGGGTGAACTTATTGATTATTTAAGTTTATTAAAGAATCCTTTGCAAAACTCTGTTCGTAAAGAAAAAATAGATACCATTTTTCTGATTAAGGCGGGAAATGAAATCAATAATGGTTTTATGGATACATTTTCCAACAAAAAGCAGGAAAATTGGAGTTTTTTTAACTTGCGTATCAGGTTTTTTAAAGGATTCTTAAAATTAGCAATAGATATTTGCCATATTCTCTGCATAAATTTAGTGATTGAAATGCGAAGGTTTTCGACAATAAGCACACCATTTACTTCTGCTAAATTATTAGCTTTGGATTTTATTTTTCCTGATACCTGTTTATCCTGTAACGAGCCAATTTTACGATCGGCCAAAAGTTTATGTAAAACTTGTTACGCCCAATTGAATATTTTAGATGATCAATATGCTTTTCAAAATTTGACAGTAAAAGATGGTATTGATGAGGCATATGTGGGTTGGGAATTTTCGGAAGAGTTAAGGACTCCAATTCATGCTTTAAAATATCAGGATCGCGCTTTACTTGGAAAAGAATTAGGGAAAATGTTAGGAGACCGATTTGAAAATAGTTCAAATTGTGACTATTTAATTCCAGTCCCATTGCATGCAGTTAAATACAGGGATCGTGGATATAACCAAGCATTTTGGATTGCAAAAGGGTTGGGAAAAAAGTGGAACCTTCCTGTGAAAAAAAACAAAATACGCCGTATCAAATCAACTGAGACCCAGACCGCATTGAATCAATTGGAAAGACGAAAAAATATGAGTGAAGCTTTTGCCATTAGAGGAAATGTTTCAGGCGATATAATCGGTATTGTTGATGATGTGTTAACAACAGGATCTACGATTTCATCTATGGCTGTCGATTTAAAAAGAGCAGGAGCAAAAAAAATTAGCGCTATTACCGTGGCAACACCTTTGGAGAAACATGATGATTAGGTCAATCAATACTTTTGATATTAGAGAAAAAAACATTTTAATTCGTGTAGATTTTAATGTCCCACTTGATGAGAAGGGTCTGGTCGAAGATAATTTTAGAATACGATCTGCACTTCCCACTATTAAACATTGTCTAGAGCTTGGCGCTTCCGTTATCTTAATGTCTCATTTGGGTCGCCCTGGCGGAAAAAACAATCCCGAATTAAGCTTAGTTTCTGTGGGTGAAGAATTAGCTGAACTTTTGGAAATGCCCATTAAATTTTCCTATGATCCGATTTCGGAAGATGCTCTCGATACATCATTGGGGCTCAAACCAGGTGAAGTACATTTACTGGAAAATTTAAGATTTCACCCAGAGGAAGAAGCAAATGATTATGTGTTTTCTTCCCAACTCGCTAAACATGGACAAATTTATATCAATGATGCTTTTGGGACAGCCCATCGCGCTCATGCATCCAATGTGGGTGTTCCTGCTCAGTTTAAACATAAAGGGATTGGGCTGCTAGTAGATAAAGAGATTGAATATTTACAAAGAGCGCTAAAACGCCCTTCACGTCCAGTTACTTTGATATTGGGTGGCGCTAAAATTGGGTCGAAATTAGGCCTTATTGAATCTTTTTTAGATAAAGCAGAAACCATCATCATTGGAGGCGGAATGGCATTTACATTTTTAAAAGCGAATGGTGTGAATATTGGTCACTCTTTGTTAGATGAAACAATGGTCTCAACTGCATCAAGGTTGATGGAAAAAGCCAGACAAAAGAACGTGCAAATCGAATTGCCAGTAGATGTCATGTGTGGTGCAAATTTGAGTGCCTCAAGTCCGTTAGGGCCTTATCATATTCATGAAATGCCCTCAGAGTTAATGGGTTTAGATATTGGACCTAAAACAATTGAAAAATTCACAAGTCTCTGTGCGCAAAGCGGGACAGTGGTTTGGAACGGCCCTATGGGATTATTTGAAATTAACGGATTTGGAACAGGGACCATGAAAATAGCTGTAGCATTGGAATCTTTAGTAGAAAAAGGTGGAACAGCAATTGTGGGAGGAGGAGATTCTGTATCCGCTGTCAAAAAATATGGTTTATCCCAAGGAATGTCTCATGTCTCTACGGGCGGAGGAGCATCTTTAGAATTATTAAGTGGCAACACAATGCCTGCTTTACAAATATTGGAGCAATAAAATGAAAACATATCCGATTGTAGCCGGGAATTGGAAAATGCATAAAACGCCGAATGAGGGAATATTATTCGTAAAAAAAACGGTGAATATGCTTTTGGATATACAAAAAGTGACAATTATATTCAGCCCGCCATTTACGACGCTTTTTGAATTGGACGTAGAAGCCCCTTTTTATTTGGGGGCACAAAATTGTCATTGGGAATCTCAAGGGGCATTTACAGGAGAAATTTCACCAGAAATGCTTGTAGATTGTGGTGTGGAATTTGTCATTGTAGGCCATTCAGAAAGACGGCATGTTTTTCATGAGTCAGATGAATGGATTAATAACAAAGTGCACGCAGTTTTGAATGCAAAGATGAAATCCATTTTATGCATCGGAGAGACTTTAGAAGATAGAGAATCGAATCAAACTAAATCGATTTTAAGCTCTCAACTATCTAAAGGTCTAAATGGGATAAAATCGTTGGAAAATATTGTGCTTGCTTATGAACCAGTTTGGGCAATCGGCACAGGTAAAACTGCATCGATTGAGCAGATAGAAGAAGCACATCAATTGATACGAAGTGAATTGCAGAAAGATTTTTCGACAGAGGAGAGTCAAAATGTCTCCATACTGTATGGCGGATCAGTAAAGGATGATAATGCGAGGGAACTCATATCCATTGAAGGCGTTGATGGTTTTTTAATTGGAGGCGCCAGTTTAAAGGCCGAATCGTTTACGGCTATTGCGAGAAACGTAGAACAACAAATGAAGGAAACAATATGATAGGATTTTTAATTATTTTACATGCAATTGTAAGTTTATTGCTAATAACAGTTATTTTAATGCAAGCGAGTCAAGGGGGTGGTTTATCTGGAACGATTGCTGGGCAAGCCACGTCTTCTATGCTGGGCGGTCAAGGAGCGGCAACAGCTTTGAGTCGCATTACCACATGGTTAGGTGGCACTTTTTTAGCATTAGCAGTATTGATTAGTATTTTATCAGGGCCCTCTGATCAAACTGGAACATCTCTAATGAAAGAAGCGGCAGATCAATCACCTGCCGTTCAAGGTACAGAATTAGAGATTCCAACACTTGACCCAACATTGGAGCCTCAAAGCGAAGAATAAGATTGCCGAAGTGGTGGAATTGGTAGACACGCATGCTTGAGGGGCATGTGGGGGAAACCCTGTGCCGGTTCGAGTCCGGCCTTCGGTACTAAACATTACGCTTCTAAGGTCCGATAAACGATTGGGCTTTTTGATTTTTGGAGAAATTATAAATATTTCTATATAAAAAAGACTAAAATATGTAGATTACACCCCATAGAGGGTATTCTTATCGTATATGGAATTCTCTATATGTTACTAAAATAACACAGGAGTTAACATGAATGACCTAAATGGATACACGCTAATTGTAGTTGGATTTGTTTTAGTTTTTGCTGCTCAAAATTTTGATGACCGCGCAAAAGAGCAAGAAATTGAAGAGCAAAATAAAATACGTTCAGAGGAATTGGCAGCTGAAATGAGCCGACAAGCCATGCTTGCTATTGAAATGGCTAAATGTAAATTTGTCATACCTCATGATTCCAATCCTGAAACAGGTACAACAAAAGTGACACTAAATGCAGTTGGATCAGATTCCGATAAAAATGATAAACTCAGTTATGAATGGCAGCAAACAGCTGGAACAGAGGTCACGATTAAACCAAGTCTAAGTACAGAGAATATATATTTTGTGACGGGTGCGGGTGAGTATTCTTTTCAAGTAAAGGTTACAGATGATTATGGTGAAACGGCTATTGAAACTATAACGGTTAAAGTATTTTCAGAACCAAACATTTCACCTAATGTAGAAATACAATGCCCTGTCTAAGCTAGCACCTGAAAAAGTGCTTTCAGAAAATGGCAATCTCACATTGCGCCACATTTTCTATGATATAAATTAGATGAAAGTCGAATAACTGTTTATTTGATTGAGTATTAATATAAAAATGAAGCCCTATCATGGTTTAAATGATGGGGCTTCTTAGCTTTTGTTATTCAGTATCTTATATGTAGAGGCCATTTAAACTTAAGTATTCGGAAATCTAAGTGGAAATGAAGATGAATTTTTACTAACTTGCGAGCTATCAAAAGACAGAATCACCTTAAAACTAATAAGAAATAAAAAAATATGAAATTACTGAGACCCTTTTTTATGATTTTACTGGCCGTGATAACGGTTGTATTTTCCCAGAATCCGGAAGTATTATTGCAAAACGCAGAATCTCAAATGTCTGCTGGAGATTATGAAGCTGCGAAAAACTCTCTTAGTGAAGCTTTGACAATGGACCCATCCTTTGCTCCTGCTCATGTAGGGTTTTCGAAATTAGCTTTATACAAGGGAGATTTAAAAGAAGCAAATTCCCGTTCTAATACTGCAGTACAAATGGACGAAGATTTTCGAGATTGGTCGAAGCAATTAGATGGAATTCGTTTGGGGATTCAAGGAGGTACACAATCGGTAAAAAATCGACAATACGATGAGGCCATTGATCAATTTGAAAGTATTTTAGAAAATTTTCCCTATTTTTCTGAAGCATATTTTTATATGGGACTCACTAGATTTAAGCAAAAAGATTTAGATGCTGCTGCCCAAAATTGGGGAAAAGCATTGGAGATATATCCCGCTCACAAAAAAGCTAGAAAAGGACTCAATAACATTACAAAGCGCTATTTAAACGAGGGGAATAAGGCTTACACCACAGGGAATACGGAACGCGCACTTGATTCCTACCATAAAGCTTTGAGTTATGATGACACTTTTTATTTAGCTTATTTTCAAATTGGTGTGATAGAAAAGAAATTAGGAAATTCAGATAAAGCGGTAGAAAATTTTTTAAAAGTATTGGAACTGAAACCAGAGTATGCAAAGGCATGGTTTACTTTGGGTGCTGTTTATGAAGTTGATGGGAAAATAAATGAAGCTATTGAATCTTATCAAAAAGCCATTGAAGTAGATGTAGCTTATATAAAAGCTTATGGAAATTTAGGGAAATTATATACAGATAGAGAAAAATATGATGAAGCTTTAGCCTTACTTAAAACTGCCATTCAAATAGATCCTGAATATGGAGACGGTTATATGTACATTGGTTTTGTTTATGTAGCGCAAGAAATGTACGACGAGGCGATTACAAATCTCGAAATTGCTACCTCTTTTAATGAACGTAAATATCATTTATGGTTCACATTGGCTGAACAATATAATGTAACAGAACGGTGGGATGATGCGATTCGAGCAGCACAAAAGTGTACAGACCTCAAAAAATCTTTTGGGGGAGGTTGGTATGAAATGGGTGAAGCTGAAATGGGTAAGAAAAATAAACCTCACGCAAAAAGACATTTTGAAGAAGCGCGAAAAGATCGTAATTGGCGCAAATTGGCTGAACGAAAAATTGATGAAATCAAGAATCCTGAAAAATATCAAAAGTAATGACAAATAATTCACTAGCCATTCAAGGTGTTGTTTTTGATCTTGACAATACACTATTAGATTTCATGAAAATGAAAGAATTTGCCGTAAAATCTGCAATCAAAGGTATGATTGAAGCAGGACTTTCTGTGGATGAAAAGCAAGCTTATGATGATATTATTCATATCTATGGAGAGTTTGGCTGGGAGAATCAGAAAGTATTTAATGTCTTTCTTGAACAAACTATCCAAAAAGTAGATAATAAATTTCTAGCAGCGGGGATTGTTGCTTACCGTCGTGCACGAGAAGCAAATCTCATGGTTTATCCCAATGTAAACCGGACCTTAATGGCGCTTGCAAAGAAAGGCATCAAATTGGCAGTCGTTTCTGATGCACCCAGTAGAGAAGCATGGATGCGAATTTATTATTTGAACCTATATCATTTTTTTGACGTAGTTGTAACTTTTGACGATAGCGGTGAAAGAAAACCTTCGTCCAAACCCTTTGAAATGGCTTTGTCTGGTATGAATTTATCAGCAGAAAATACTATTATGATTGGAGATTGGCCTGAACGAGATGTGGTGGGTGCACAACAAATTGGTATGAAAACCGCATTTGCCCAATATGGAGATACATTTGGAACGAAAGTATCTGGTGCAGATTGGGATTTGAATGACATATATGAGCTAGTTTCTATCATAGACGCGTTAAACGGAAGTGTCTGATATTTTTATCGGGACGGATATCGTGTCTGTTCAACGCATTAGGGACATTTTGGGGCGACATTCAGAACGTTTTAAAAATAAAACATTTACATCAACTGAGATAAAATATTGTCAATCAAAAGCAAACCCTGCGATTCATTTTTCAGGTAGATTTTCCGCAAAAGAAGCTATCCAAAAGGCAATTTATTCTTCAGGATATAAGACTATTATCCCCTTAAAAAAAATCGAAATTATTTCTGGAAATGATGGAGAACCATTGGTCCATTTATTGTTTTTCATCCAAGGTAAATGTAAAGTAAGCATATCTCATACTGAAGATACGGCCATTGCTTTTGCTTTATTTAATTTGGAGACATGACACATTTATTGACAGAAGAGCAAGCAAGAGAATTTGATCAAATTGCCATGAAGAATTTTGATATCACAGGCATTTCACTTATGGCAAATGCAGGGAAAGCAATTGCAAAAACAGCAAGAGAAATGCTTGCAAATTATGATCAACCGTCTATTCTTATTTTAACAGGAAAAGGAAATAATGGTGGAGATGGTTTTGCAACTGCTTTATATTTAAAAAAATGGGGATATGAACTTTCTATATATTCCATACCAGGCGAGAATGAAATAAAAGGAGATGCTAAGCATTTTTTTGGTCGGTGCCAAAATCAAAATATCTCTATTTCATTTTCAGAAGCATTTCCTGCCCTTGAAAAACCAGATTTAATCATAGACGCACTTTTAGGCACAGGTATCTCACTGCCGTTACGCGAAGAAATATTCCCAATCATTGAATGGATAAACCAATCGGGATCGCTTATTCTATCCGTTGATATTCCATCGGGATTAGATGGGAACTTGGGAAAGATTGCCCCGGTGGCTGTCTTAGCAAGTAAAACGATTACTATGAGATACCCAAAACTTGGTATGAAGTTTGGATTAGGAAAGACCTTGTGTGGCGATATTATATCTGCTGATATCGGATTTCCGCCATTAAAGGATATTAATCTAGCTGGGCGTCAATGGCGACAATTTGATGAATCGCTAGCTTTTGAATTATTAAAACCGCCGAAAATGGATACTTATAAACACAAACAAGGGAAGGTTTTAGTTTTGGCTGGATCAAAAGGGATGACTGGTGCTGCTATTTTAAGTACAATGTCAGCTTTGCGATCGGGGGCCGGGTTGACAAAAACATTTGTTCCTGAATCCCTAAATTTAATTTATGAAAAACAGATTTTAGAAGGAATGACGATTCCATTAAAAGATGAAGGAAAGGGCTATTTTACGCTTGCACATTTAGAAGAGATAAAATCTCATTTGGCGTGGACAGATGTTTTGATTTTAGGTCCTGGTTTGGGAGACAAAAAAGAAACGATTGCTTTGGTACAGGGATTGATGTTGAAGTGTAATAAGCCCATGGTGATTGATGCAGATGGATTGAGAATATTTCATGGAAAAATGGATTTATTCACTGATGTGAAATCGCCCATGATTATTACACCTCATCTGGGCGAATTAGCTAAAATATTAGGAAGAGAAAAGGAAGAGGTGGAAGAGAATATACTTCAATCATTGGACACATTAATGGAACAATTCTCTGGTACAGCCGTCATAAAAACGGTTCCCGCCTGCACGATTTATCAAAACCAATCTGTACTCAATATATCAGGTAATCCTAGTTTAGCCACTGCAGGAACGGGTGATGTTTTAACGGGAATTATTGGAAGTTTTATTGCCCAGGGAATTGAGATAGATTTAGCGGCCCAACTGGCTGTTTTTATCCATGGCAAAACAGCAGATGCTTTGAGTAAAACAAAAGGGTATCGTGCTTTATTAGCTTCCGATTTATTAGAAGAAATACCTCAAACGATTAAGTATTATGAAAAAGTATAGAATTGCCTTATTCTCATTCATGGTTTTAATTTTGATCGGTTCCAGTATTCCTGGAAACGCATATCCGAAAGTGGATTTACTTAATGCAGATAAAATCGTCCACCTTTTTGAATACGGATTTTTAGGATTTCTTCTATTTAAAGCCTTTCCTCAAGATAAAACGATTTATGTATTGGGCCTAATTATTTGTGGTATCTTATTTGGAAACTTTGATGAGTGGTATCAGCAGTTTACTCCAGGGCGTTTTTCCAGTTATTGGGATATTTTGGCTGACAGCATTGGCGTAATAATCGGAGTGACAATTTCAAAAATATCCTGGAAAAAAATAAAATGATTCATCAGCTTACGATTAAAAATTATGCTATTATTGATGAACTCAAGCTTCCGTTTCACCCCGGTTTAACAGTTATCACAGGTGAAACAGGTTCAGGTAAATCGATATTATTACAAGCCTTAAGCGTAGCATTGGGCGGAAAAACATCAAAAATTATGGTAAGAAGCCATGAAGCGAGAGCAGTTGTAGAAGCATGCTCGAGTCAAGGTGATTTTCGCCGAATTATTATGGAAAATGGACGACAAAAATCTTTTATTGATGACGAGCCCACATCCTTAAGTCCGTTTCGAGAACGAGCTCAGTTTTTAGCTGATTTTCATGGTCAACACGAGCAACAAGTGATTCTTAAAAAAGAGTCCCATGTGGATTATTTAGATCGTTTTGGAGATACGATGAATGATAGTGTTCAAATTCAGGGGATATTCCAGCGAGTCCAAGCTAAGCGAAAACAATTAATGGATGCAATTAGCTCTTCTAGAGAACGAAAAAATCGACTGGAGCTTATCCAATTTCAAGTGCAAGAAATTGAGGCTGTTCAGCCTGAATTGGGCGAAGATATTTCTCTAGATCAATCTTATCGAAAAATGATTCACCAAAAAGAAATTCTTACTTCCTTACAATCAATTGACAAGCAACTTTCGCAAGATAATCAGTCGATTCAAAATCAATTAGTTGATGTAAAAAATCAAATTGAAAAGTTGGTGAAATTTGATGAAAAATTGGCGAATCTCGGAAATACTTTGGATAGTGCACTCATTTCAACTCAAGATGCTTCGGCGAGCATTCAAGATTATTTACATCAATTAGATCATGATGCAGAGACATTATCTGAAGTGCAGGAAAGATTGCAAGCTATTGAAAGTTTAAAACGAAAATATGGTGGTCAATTAGAAATCGTTCTGCAAAGAAAGGATGAATTGATTGAAGAAATAGCATCATTGCAATCTACAGATCAGTCTATCGAGCAAATAAAAAAAGATATTTTTACTTTTGAAAAAGACTATGTGAAAAAAGCAATGTCTCTTCATAAAAAACGTGAATTGAATGCAAAAAGCTTAGGGAAAAGTGTAATGCATATTATGGAAAAACTGAATATGCCACATGCAAAATTTGATGCACGAATTATTTTCATAGAATCAAAAGATTCGTTTATGGAATATCAAGGAAAAAAAGTACAAGTTTTTGCAAAGGGTATGGATCAGGTAGAATTTTTTCTCAGCGCAAATCCTGGCGAACAATTGAAGCCATTAACGGAAATTGCGTCTGGGGGAGAAACCTCAAGAATTATGTTGGCTTTTAAAACGGTTTTTCAAAAAAAAGATTTGGTAGAAACACTCATTTTTGATGAAATTGACACAGGGATTTCAGGGGAAACGGCTGATAGAGTTGCCGATTGTTTGAAAGAATTAGCAGAAGAACGGCAATTGTTTTGCATCTCTCATTTACCTCAAATTGCACGAAAAGCAGATCATCATCTTCATGTCAAGAAAATGGTGGATAGAAATCAGACATTTGTGATGGCAGATTATTTAAATAATCTGCAAAGTGAAGCTGTATTAGAACAATTTTTTAGAATCCTTTGATAAACCTCATGTATGAAGAAAAAAGAATTAAAATTTGCCTGTTTAAGACAGGAAACGTAGTCAATAGCAAAGCTATGGGCAAGTTTTCTAACAAAGAACAGGTGAATTTTAAAGTTTTTAATTTGTGCGATAGGTTTTTCAAATGATTCTTTTAACACAAACACATAAGAGCTTATGGACAAAATTATAATCAATGGTGGCAAACCCTTAGAGGGCACAGTCAAAATTAGTGGAGCAAAGAACGCAGTTTTGCCTATGATGGCAGCCGCATTAATGGTGGATGGTATTTCAACCATTACGCGGGTTCCCAACCTCAGAGATACGAGAACTATGATTCGATTAATGGAAATTATTGGAGCAAAAGTATCCTTTAAAAATGGCACACTTACAGTGGATGGCTCCACGGTAAATAACCCTGAAGCGCCTTATGATTTGGTCAAAACCATGCGCGCATCTTTTTATGTTTTGGGCCCACTGATTGCTCGCTTTGGTGAAGTAAAAGTGTCCTTGCCTGGCGGATGTGCCTGGGGACCTCGCCCAGTAGATTATCATTTGAAAGGTTTGGAAGAATTGGGGGCAAAAGTCACTTTAGACAGTGGATACATTTTGGCAGAATCTCCAAAGCTACAAGGAAAAACCATACGATTTGAATATCCCAGTGTAGGTGCGACCGGCAATATCGCCATGGCAGCCGTAACGGCGAATGGAACCACCATTATCGAGAATGCAGCACGTGAACCCGAGATTGAACAATTATGTTTATTTATGAATAAAATGGGTGCAGATATTTCTGGCGTTGGAACAGATGAACTTACCATCACGGGCGTGAAGCAATTACATCCAGCTGATATTGAAGTGATTCCTGATCGAGTAGAAGCGGGTACATTTTTAATGGCAGGTGCAGCTTTAGGAGAAGTTACAGTTCAAGATGTGGTACCTAAACATTTAAAAGCAGTATTGAGTAAATTAGAGGAAACAGGTGCAAAAATAGAAATTAAGGGTGACGCTGTCACCGTAACCAAAGCAGAAAATTTAGCACCTGTAGATATGACAACAGCAGTTTTCCCTGGTTTTCCTACTGATTTGCAGGCTCAATGGGTTGCCCTGATGATGCTTGCGAATGGATCATCGGTTGTGACAGATACGGTTTATCACGATCGTTTTAGTCATGTCCCCGAATTGAACCGTCTTGGAGCCAATATTCATTTAGAAAATAATGTGGCGATAATTCGTGGTGTAAAAAAGTTGTTGGGTGCTTCCGTGATGTCAACGGATATCCGCGCAAGTGCCTCGTTAATCAATGCAGGTTTGATGGCAGAAGGACAAACAGACTTGAGCAGGATTTATCATATTGATAGAGGATATGAAAATATAGAAGCAAAATATCGGGCATTAGGTGCAGATATATCAAGAATAAGTGAATGATGAATTTTTCCTTATTTATATTTTATATACAAAAAAAGGTGTAATTTTTCATAATTAATTGGATGTGAATTAAGATGAGAGTTGTAATAATAGGCGGTGGAGAAGTGGGCTTCCATGTAGCGAAAGCCCTAAGTGAAGAAAATTTTGATATTACTGTAATTGATATTGACCCTGAAAAATGTCGACGTGTTTCAGAGACGATTGATGGGTCTGCCGTAGAAGGTAATGGCGCGAGCCCAAAGACGCTTCGTGAAGCAAATGTGAGCGATGCAGATTATGTTTTATGTCTCACCCGAGTGGATGAAGTTAATCTCATTGCGTCCCAGCAGGCTCATGAACTTGGTGCGCGAAAAATTATTTCTCGACTTCGAAATCAGCAATATACAGAGCGTGGCTCAATTGTACGTCCTGAAAAATTTGGCGTTGATTTAGTCATCCATCCAGAGCAAGCCGCCACAGAAGAAATCATACGACTCATCAAACATCCTTATGCTGTGCAAGCCATGGATTTTGAGGGTGGGCGGTTAAAAATGCTAGGTATTTTCATGGACAAATCCTGCTCGAATTTCCTCAATCGCTCTTTGAGAGAACTTGCAGGTGAAAATGATCACTTTAAATTTGGTATTATTGCTGTCTTAAGAGAAGGCGAGACCTTTGTCCCTTGGGCGGATTTCAAATTTGAAATTGGCGATACCGTTTATTTTATCGTGAAATCTGAGGATGAAGATAACTTGATTAGTATGCTTTGCTTGGAACGGAAAGAATCAAAACGCATTATGATTATGGGTGGAAGTAAAATTGGACGATCCCTTGCGGAAGCATTAAAAGATGACTACTCGGTGAGATTACTTGAATTGAAGCGGAAAAAAGCAAATAAAATTGCCAATGCGATTGATAATATTATGGTAATTGAAGGCGATGGGACCGATATTGAATTTTTGAAAACAGAAAATATCCAAGAAGTAGATACCTTTATTTCGGTAACAGAGAATGAAAAAACGAATCTCATTGCAGGTCTATTAGCCCACCATCTTGGTGCGCGTCAATCTATTACCCATGTGACCACAACAGAATATATTCCCACCATACATGAAATTGGCATTGTGTCTGTTGTGAGTAAAAACTTATCTACGGTAAATTCGATTCTAAAAGTCATGCACAGTGATATATCCAATGCAAGTGTGACCACATTTGAAGAAATCGATGTAGACGTAATTGAATTTCAACCTGAAAAAGGATCCTCTGTTGTAAAATCGCCTTTGCAAGATTTAGATTTTCCAGCTGATAGTATTGTTGGTATGATCAATCATCATGGTAAATTGGTTCTAGCGCGAGGTGACTCACAATTAACGGTTGATGACATTGCTCTCGTTTTTGCGAAGCCCAAAGCCATTCCAAAGCTTAAAAAACTTTTCTCCGCATGAGATCAAAAACACTCCTAAATATACTGGGAGCTGTCCTAGGTTCAATGGGCATCACGATGTTGGTGCCTATAATCATATCATTCTTTTATGGTGAAGCTGATTTATGGGGATTTATTTATTCTGCTTTTATTTGCATCCTTGTTGGATTCCCCATGTGGTATTTTACAAAAACACATAAATCTCTGACCAACAAAGATGGATTCGCCATTGTTACCTTTTCTTGGATTATGACGGCTTTTGCAGGGGCATTACCTTTTTATTTGAGTGGATTTATCCCGGACTTTACGAATGCTTTTTTTGAATCTATGTCTGGCGTTACAACAACGGGTGCTTCCATTTTAGGGAATGTTGATGTGATGCCACATCTTCCAAATGGAATAGAAAGTTTACCTCATGGACTTTTATATTGGCGTTCTTTTATTCAGTGGATTGGTGGAATGGGAATCGTGGTTTTTACCATTGCTATTTTGCCATTGTTGGGTGTGGGTGGTGTTCAACTTTTTAAAGCGGAAGTGCCAGGGCCTGTTGCAGATAAAATCACACCAAGGGTCAGGGAAACAGCCAAATATTTATGGATGGTTTACACGGGATTTACATTGGCAGAAGTCATAGCGCTCATGATTGCAGGTATGCCTATTTTCGATGCGATTTGTCATGCTTTAACCACCATGCCCACTGGCGGATTTTCAACAAAAAATACAAGTATTGGATATTATGATAATTCAGCGATTCATTATATTATTATCTTTTTTATGTTTTTGGCGGGCGTCAATTTTTCTTTACATTTCAAAGCCATTGCGGGAAATATTCGTGGCTACCTCAAAGATGTGGAGTTTTTATTTTATTTTGGTGCAATAATAATTGTTACTGGATTAATTTTTATTTCAGTTTCAAATCAAAATGGTTTTTTATCCCAGACCAATTTCAGAGATTCATTGTTCCAAACTGTATCTATTTTGACGACAACAGGCTTTGGTTCGGCGGATTATGAGCTGTGGCCATATTTTGTCCAAATCGTTTTGTTGATATTAATGTTTGTGGGCGGAATGGGTGGCTCAACCGGTGGCGGAATGAAAGTAATCCGTTGTATGCTATTGGGAAAATATGCCACGCACGAAACGCGACGAATGCTCCATGCTAGAGCCATTATTCCTGTAAGAATCGGAAAGCATCACATACAAGAAGATGTTGTTCAAAATACATTAGGGTTTTTCTTATTTTTTGTTTCAGCCTTTGTGATTACATCCATTTTATTGACCATGATGGGCATAGATCTTGAATCTGCCATTGGTGCTTCGGCTTCGGCTATGGGGAATATTGGTCCAGGTTTGGGTGAATTTGGCCCAACAGATAACTATGCTTTGCTTCCAGATGCAGGTAAATGGATTTTAACATTTTGTATGTTATTGGGGCGTTTAGAAATTTTCACAGTTATGGTTCTTTTTAGTCGCACTTTTTGGAAGCAATAATGGAAAAAAATATTATTCAATTTGAATCAAGCGATGGGATTTACACCATCACTGTGGATCGTCCCGATGCATTAAATGCCATGAATCCCAAAATACTCCGCGCATTAACTGAAGCAATACAAACGGCAGATTCTGACGATGAAATTGGCGTAATCCTTTTAACAGGAAGTGGCGATAAAGCTTTTATTGCTGGTGCTGATATCAAGGAGATGTCTCAATTAAATGTGGAAGAAGCCAGAGTTTTTGCAAATTTGGGAAAAATATTAACGGATTGTATAGAGCATGCTTCAAAGCCTGTGATTGCAGTGATTAATGGTTTCGCTTTAGGAGGTGGTTGTGAAATCAGTTTAGCATGCCATATCCGGTTTGCCAGTGAAACGGCCATGTTTGCCCAACCCGAAGTGAAATTGGGCCTCATTCCTGGATGGGGCGGGACACAAAGATTGCCGAGAATTGTTGGAAAAGGAATCGCCACAGAATTGATTATTAGCGGACATATGATTGATGCAAAAGAAGCACATCGTATCGGACTCGTAAATCGCATTTTTCCACAAAACACACTATTAGCTAAAACAAAATATTTTGCAAAATCACTTTTAAAAAATGGTCCAAATGCCATGTGTGAATCGTTAAGATGTATCAATGAATCTTCAGAGAGAAAATTATCCGATGGATTAGTTCACGAAGTGGAATCTTTTGCACAATTATTTTCAAGCGAAGAAGCGAAAGAAGGATTAAAAGCTTTTGTTGAAAAACGTCCTGCCGCATTTCGCCCGCCCAAATGAAAAAAATCGTAATCTTAGCCATTGATGCTTTTGATTACATGGAAAGCAAAACAGGAAATATGTTGCTCCGTTATAGTCCTGAAGATGTAATTGCCATCATTGATCCATCAAAAACAGGCAAAACGGCTCAGTCCGTGATTGGCTACGGTGGGGACATTCCAGTCATTTCTACTTTTCAAGATTCCCTAAAGTTTAATCCTGATTCGCTTGTCATTGGAAATGCACCACAAGGAGGACGAATCAACAAAGCGTATCGTTCAGAAATCAATGATGCGATTCGTGCGAATTGTGATATTTACAGCGGAATGCATACTTTCCTTAATGACGATGAAGCTTTCAAAAATTTATCCATTGAAAATGACATTTCTCTTTTTGATCTCCGTAAACCCTCTGAAACACGTCACTTTCCAAAAGGACTATGGCAAGAAAGAAAAGTCCCAGTGATGCTCATTGTGGGAACGGATTGTGATACAGGTAAAATGACCACGGCATGGGAAATAAAACTACGATTAGAATCAAGTGGAAAAAAAGTTGCTTTTTTAGGCACGGGACAAACTGGAATACTCTTATCAGGGAATGGCGTTCCCATTGATGCAGTAGTCTCTGATTTTATGGCGGGAGAAATTGAGCATTGCATTGAGGAAATCAGTTCGGGAATGGATTTAGTTATTATCGAAGGTCAAGGGGCGATCTCCAATTACGCTTATTCTGGCGTTACCCTTGGATTGCTACACGGAGCCATGCCAGATTTTATGATTATGACTCACAATCCTGGGCGAAAGCATGACGTGCTTAACTATCCATTGCCAGATATAGAATCCATGATAAAACTACACTTGGACTTGATGAAGCCTTTTAAATTATCACGATTTTTGGGCATTAATTTATTAACACATCTTTTGGATGAAGCGTCCGCAACATCACTTATACAAGAATATACACAAACATATCACTTGCCTGTCACCGACTTAGTTCGTTTTGGATCAGGGGATTTAATCAATCATATCGAAGAGGCTTTAGAACAATGGAATTAAAATTCACGCCTTACCGAATTCAATGCACTCATCCGTTTGGCATTGCGAGAAGCACGCATCAATACTACGATGTGATTTATGTTTATCTATCGCAAGATGGCATCATTGGACGGGGAGAAGCAGCTCCCTCAAAACGCTACGGAGAATATCCCGATGCGATACTAAAAACCTTAAGTCAATTTCCATCTATTCCATCTTTTGTTTTGCCAGAGGATGGGGATGGGTGGTTTTGCAATCAATCAAATGGCATCAAAGCCCTGGAATCAGCACTGAGCATGGCTTGGCTAGATTGGTGGACGCAAAAGCAAAATATGTCCTTATGCGAATATTTTTCTGCGGATAAATCAAAGCAATTAGCCACCTCATTTACCATTGCGATTGGAGAAGAATCATTGATTCCTGAAAAAATTGTGGAAGCAGAACCCTATTCCATACTAAAAGTAAAACTGGGAATGAGCGAAACGGAGGATAAACGAAGCATAGAATTGATTCGAGCAGAAACGGATAAGTTGATTCGGGTGGACGCGAACGAGGGATGGGATTTAGAGACAGGACTAAAAATGTCCCATTGGTTAGCAGAGAAAAATATCGAATTTATAGAGCAACCGTTCAAAGCGGATCAGCTTGAGAATACAGCTATTTTAAAAGCAGAATCACCTTTGCCCATTATTGCTGATGAAAATAGTATGGTTTCAGATGATTTAGAAAAGATTGCTCATGCTTTTCATGGCATCAATATAAAATTGATGAAATGTGGATCTCTCTATGAAGCGAAAAAAATGATTGATTTAGCGCGCAAACTGGATTTGGAAATTATGTTGGGCTGTATGGTGGAATCATCTGTGGGCATTACAGCTGCTTCTCATTTATCGCCTTTGGTAGATTATGCAGATTTAGATGGGAATTTACTTATTAACAATGACCCGTATTTAGGACTGAGTATTCAGGAGGGTAATATCCAAATTCCAGCTGGAAATGGCTTAGGACTTAGCCTAGTTTCACAGGATGAAAATTTGTCTTAAATGTGGCACGAGAATCTTTTCTCGTGCGTTTGTCGCGAAGACTCTTTTCGTGCATCTTCCACGAATAAGGATATTCGTGGTTTTTTTTAATAGGGAAAAAAGAGATTCTTCGCTGGATTTGTTTTTTCCAAGAATTATAAATCTGGATTTTCCGCTCTGAAAGACATTGTTATTTTGTCCCAAATCTGCTGTCATTCCGCACGAGATGCGGAATCCATGCTTTGATTATGAGTTAAGCCTAAAGTGGATACCGGATATTTTCTGCGAAAATTCCGGCATGACAAATAGCGTGTACTTGCTTGAAGAGATTCTTCGTAATGTTTTATAGTCTTCCCCAATTTGGGGAAGATTTAGTTGGGGTTTAGAGAAATCGGGAGAATAATTAGGTGGCATTCAAAGGTGTAAGCACGCGGTTATAGTAGTCCAAAGAAAAAATAGGGAGTGCATCGACTGTGTCGATGGTATGACTGTGAAGCAGTCATAAAAAGGTTTTAGCGGACTCATGGAAAATGGAAAGATAGAAAGTTTGCCGCAAAATAAAATTGGTTTACGCTACTTTCAGCAGCGTAGAATCGACATTTATCCTGTGAAATGTGAAAATTATTTCTACGTGTACAGTCGATTTACTCCAAAAAAACGTGATACTTTTGTTCTATTTGAATACTGCTTTTTCTCTCTTCAAAAAACAAAAAAATATTTTGATGTTGCTATTTAACTCAATAGTGAGAAATCTCTTTCTTGTAAACTTATTGACTTTGATTCAATAGCTCAATAAAATTAGATGCATCAATCGTGTAAAAAATAAAATTTTCAAAAAAGGTTCACAATAAAAAAACACATGAATAAAATACTAACAACGTTATTACTTACAACAGGGCTTTTTGCCCAAAATAACGCCCTCGATTTTGATGGTAGTAATGATTATGTAACTACCGGTACTAATATTTCAGAACTGAATATAACTGATGATATTACGGTTGAAACTTGGGTCTATATTTCTTCTAGAACTTCTCATCGGAGCCGGGGGTGCTATGGCGTGGAAGAAATTGTGAGGAAAGAAAAAGTAGCATGAACAAAAAACGTTGTTATTCAGAGGAGTCTACGACGATGAATCTTTTATTGTTTAAACCAAGAATCTTTGTTTAAGGCACAAATATATCAGTTGCTTGCGCAGATTCTTCCTTCCGTTGGTCGTCTGAATGACGGAAGGGATAGAACAAGAAACAATTATCATTCCGCACGAGATGCGGAATCAATGTTTTGTTTTTCAGTCAAACCTAAAGTGGATACCGGATATTTCCTGCGAAAATTTCGGCATGACAAATAAAGTTATTGGTTTAATAAAGTAAACTTTTCATTGAGAGGAAAGGAAAAGGAATAATGAAAATACTTGGCATCGAACATATTGGAATTGCGGTCAATGATTTGGTTCAGGGTTCGTCCTTTTGGAAGCTAGTTTTGGGTCTAAAGCACACAGGAAAAGAACAGATCGCATCGCAAGGCGTGGTAACAGATATTTATGATACAGGAAAAGGAAAAATTGAATTACTGGAAGCTTTAAATGACGAATCCCCCATCGCGAAATATTTAGATAAACGTGGCACTGGCATGCATCATCTATGTCTTGAGGTAAAAGATATAAAAGCAAGTATTAAAGAGCTTAATGAAAATAATATACAAATTATTGGTGATAATTATTCTATAGGTGCAGAAGGATATAAAGTGATCTTTATTCATCCAAAATCAACGGGTGGAGTTTTAGTAGAATTGGCAGAAAAGCCAAAATTATAATATGCGAAGAAGTGACTATTCATCTCAAAATAAAAATGAGATAAATGAAATAGCGCAAAATTGTATTGTAGGAAATTTAGGGATTATTGATTCCAACCAATTCCCACGGGTTGTACCGTT
>JABHGY010000048.1 GCA_018671775.1 Fidelibacterota bacterium | reverse complement strand
TATAGAAGATCCGCTTATTTTAGGATCAATTTAGATAAACGAACCCGCCTTAAAAGTCACGATGGATTTTACACTTCCGTGTGGGTTCCGTTCCTTTTTTGAAGATTTCAGTTTCTAAAGGACAATTGGGAAGGGGCGCTTTTTTCGTGACAGAACAAATTTGAAAATCTACAATATTATCTGGACGCATAAATTCCTCATGGGGAAGTCCTAAAATTTTATGTGCATCTCTCATAAAGCGTGCCCAAGCAGGTAATGCCGCTCTACTTCCATCCATTCCTTTTCCCAAAACCACTTGGAAATCATCCACGCCAAACCAAGTGCCTGCAGAAATATTTGGCGTAAAGCCAACAAACCATGCATCACTCCATCCTTGAGTTGTACCTGTTTTTCCTGCTGCAGGATGGTTGAATAAATATTTCCAACGTGCGGATCCACCGGTGCCACGATTCATAACTGTTTGCATAAGATCTGTCATTAAATATGCGGTTTCTGCGCTCAAGACTTCTTCTTGCTCAACGCCAAATTCTTTCAAAACATTTCCATATCGATCTTCTACCCGCGTAATACCAAAAGGCTTAGAATACACACCTTGATTGCCAAAAGCGGAATAGGCGGCTACCATTTCAATGGGAATGACTTCCGACGTTCCCAAAGCAATCGCATCCACCGCACGAATATTGGTAGAGATGCCCATTCGTTGTGCTGTCTTTTTCACTTGTTCTGCTGGCGCCAATCCGCGCTGAACCAATCGAACAGAAATAAGATTCATGGATTTCCGTAAGCCTTCCCGCAAAGTGGTAGCGCCTCCTGTGCTTAAATCATAATTTTGTGGTTTCCACTTTACCCAAGCTCCATCCATGTTTTGCACATTAAGCACCACGGGTTGATTCAATAATTGCTCCGTGACTGGATAACCATTATCCAATGCTGTGGTATAAACGAGGGGTTTAAAAACCGAACCAGGTTGACGTTTTAACTGAACTGCTCGATTAAATTGATCGTGGTAATCCGGTCTTCCTCCAACCATAGCAAGGATGGCGCCAGTTTTAGTATCCAGTGCAACAAAGGCACTTTGAACTAATAATTTGTCCCGAAGATCTTTGTATAATTCCATTTCTCCGGCTAACATTCTTTTTACTGAATCTTCTGGAAACAGGGTCAAATAAGCCAAACGCTCAAACTCTTCTCTATCGTTGTAAAGCCGCTTATTCAGCTTTTTCTGGTTTTCACGAATGGATTCCATAACGGATCTTTCTGCGATTTTTTGTAATCGCGAATCCAATGTGGTATAAATTTTTAGCCCATCTCTATAAATATTAATCCCAAGCGCTTCGTCTTCCTTTTCCATGATTCGACGTACATATTCAGTGAAATAAGGTGCAATTCCTCGCTTAGATTCTTCTAAAATATTTTCAATTAACTTGGATTTTGCCACCTTGTATTCCATCAATCTCAAATAGCCCTGCTCTCTCATAAGTCTCAAGACTGTATTCCTTCGCCTCAATGCTCTCTCTGGATGTCGAATAGGCGAATAATTGGCAGGTGAAGGCAACACTCCAACCAAAAGCGCTGACTCATCGATGGTTAATTCTATAGATTCCTTCCCAAAGAAACGTTTCGAAGCTGATTCCACGCCATAAGTCCCATGTCCAAAATGGACCGTGTTTAGATACATTTCAAGAATTTCATCTTTGGTGTAAGTCCGCTCGATTTGAACAGCTGTAATGATTTCTTTGATTTTTCGGGTATAACTATTTTCGAAACCAATCGTCTTGTAAAGACTTCGAGCCAACTGTTGCGTCAAAGACGAAAATCCTTGTGCATATGGATCAAAAGATAGGACATTCACCACCACCGCTCGAAAAACACTTCGGAGAGAAATTCCCCAATGATCATAGAATCGTTTATCTTCCGATGCCACCACGGCTTGGCGCATATGTTTTGGAATATCTTTTAACTCAACAAAAACCCGTTTCTGTATAAATAACTCATCCAAGACTTGACCATCTGCAGAATATATTCGTGTAACCAAATCTGGATCATAATTTTCTAATTGCTCCAAAGAAGGTAAGTCTTGAGCCAATAAGATTAATAAGAGAAGAACAGCTAAAGCGCCTACAAAAATGACAGCTAAGCTTCGCATAAAAATTTTGTTGATACTGATATTTGATTTTTTCTTGGACATTATTGAATATTAGACAATAAGAAACAAAAATTAAAAGAAAAAACTAGACTAAAGTTCCGAAACAGCTCAATCTTTTTTCCTCGGAGAAATCATTTTTTCTGGTTGGACAACGCGATCAAATTCTTCTCCAGACATATAATCAAGTTCAATAATGGTTTCCCGAAGCGTTTGTTTTTTTGCATAAGCGGTCTTGGCTACTTTCGCAGCTTTATCATAACCAATATGTGGATTGAGCGCTGTAACCAACATAAGAGAATTATATAAATTGGAATCAATCCGCTCTTTGTTTGCTTCAATCCCTTTCACCGCATTATCATTGAAAGAATCCGCCACATCTCCTAATAATCGAATAGATTGGAGAATATTGAAAGCCAAGACGGGACGAAAAACATTTAATTCGAAATTTCCACTTGCTCCAGCAAAAGTGATGGTCGCATCATTTCCCATGACTTGCGTACAAACCATGGTCATGGCTTCGCATTGTGTCGGATTTATTTTTCCCGGCATAATGGATGAACCTGGCTCATTGGCAGGCAAAATAATTTCACCAATACCCGATCGTGGACCGCTAGCAAGCCAACGAATATCATTGGCGATTTTGAATAAACTCCCAGCTAAAACTTTTAAAGCACCAGAGAGTTCAACAATACAATCTTGTGCCCCCAGTGCTTCAAATTTATTTGGAGCGGTTCGGAAAGGAAGCTCTGTTAGTTTGGAGATTTCTTCCGCGGACATCTCACCAAATCCTTCTACAGAATTTATCCCTGTTCCGACAGCGGTGCCGCCCATGGCTAATTCATAACAATGATTTAAGGTGTTTTCGATTCGTTTTATACCATGCTCAATCATAGAAACGTAGCCAGAAAATTCTTGGCCTAAACTCAAAGGTGTTGCATCCTGTAAATGGGTTCGTCCCAATTTGATAATATCCGAAAAGGCCTCTTCTTTTTCTTTCAATCCATCTTTTAGTCGATTCAAAGCAGGAAGCAAATGTCCCGTAACAGACTCTACTGCTGCAATGTTGATAGCAGAAGGAAAAGTATCATTTGTAGATTGGGCCATATTCACATGATCATTGGGATGAATCGGTGTTTTTGAGCCCAATTCGCCTCCCATCATTTCGATGCCACGATTGGCAATGACTTCATTAAAATTCATATTGGTTTGGGTACCACTTCCAGTTTGCCAAACCACCAAAGGAAAATGATCATCCAATTTCCCTTCAATCACTTCGTCCGCCGCTTTATGAATGGTTTGCATGAGAGATTCATCCAAATTTCCCAAACGATGATTGACCGAAGCGGCTGCTTTTTTTAAAATCCCATAAGCGCGAATAAATTCTCGTGGGAAACGTTCATCCCCAATTTTAAAATTTTGAAAAGAACGTTGTGTCTGTGCGCCAAAATATTTATCTGAAGGAACCTCTATATGTCCAATGCTATCTTTCTCTGTTCGAGTTGACATTATCTACTCCACAATCCAAGTATCACCTGAATTTAATAATTTGTTAAAATCACCTGGACCTAATTTCTCAACGGCGGCTGAAATTTGTTCATCCACCTTTTTGTTATATGTGGGTTTATCCACGCAATAAATAACACCAATTGGCTCAGGTAAAATAGGATGACTCGTCCAATTTGAAATGATATTTGCTAAATCTAAATTGCTTTCATCATGCACGAGCAAATCATCCAAACTATAATCATCCATAGAAACAACGGTTGGGGTAAAACCGTCCAAGCGAATCCCCTTACTTCCTTTCGCAAAAACCATAGGCTTTCCATGCTCAAGTTCAATCACATTATCTAATTTATCTGCGCCCGTATAGGGCGCATACGCACCATCATTGAAAATATTACAATTTTGGTAAATTTCAGTGAATGAA
The DNA here is from genome assembly GCA_018671775.1 of Fidelibacterota bacterium. Taxonomy (GTDB): domain Bacteria; phylum Fidelibacterota; class Marinisomatia; order Marinisomatales; family UBA1611; genus JABHGY01. The sequence continues at coordinate 2,875 of JABHGY010000048.1, read as the reverse complement.
CTTCCAGAATGTTGATAAGATCGTTTTAATATAGAAGCCAAATGAGATTGCCAACGATCAATGGTTCGTGCTACAAATGTGGCTTGCGAACCCAAAGCTAGTGCAGGGGGATTTAATGGATAATCTATTGAGCCAAATGGAGAGGCTTTAGTTACTTTCCCAACTTCAGATGTAGGTGAATATTGACCCTTCGTTAAGCCATAGATTCGATTATTAAAGAGTAAAACATTTAAATCCATATTTCGGCGAAGCGCATGAATAAAATGATTTCCACCGATAGATAAGGCATCTCCATCTCCTGTTACCACCCAAACCGAAAGATCCGGGTTCGCTAATTTAACGCCAGAAGCAATGGGTAAAGCACGCCCGTGAATAGAATGAAATCCATAAGTATTCATATAATAAGGAAATCGACTGGAACAGCCAATCCCAGAAATAAAAACAAAGTCTTCTTTCTTTCGTCCAAATGTGGGCATATTTTTTTGGGTCTGGGCTAAAATAGCATAATCACCACAACCAGGGCACCAGCGCACTGATTGATCTGATACAAAATCTTTCTTACCTAAAGGAGCTACTTCTATCGTGTTTGTCATAAGATTATCCTATTAATTCTTTAGCTTTTTCAACCAGTAAACTGGCCCGAAGTGGTTTCCCGCGAACTACATTGTAGCCTTGCGCATCTATCAAATATTCTGCCCGAATCAACTTAATCAATTGTCCGTTATTTATTTCAGGAATGAGCACTTTTTTGAATTGGGTCAAAATATTGCCCAAATCTTTTGGAAATGGATTAATCCATCTCAAATTCACTTGAGAAACTGAAAATCCATCTTCTTGAAGTTGTTCCGTTGCCGATCTAGCTGAACCGCAAGCGCCGCCCCAACTCAGAATCAACAAATCACCTTTATCTTCCCCAATAATTTCTGTGGCGGGTAATTCATTTGCAATTCGATTCACTTTTTCTTGGCGAATCATGGTCATCTCATGATGATTGTCAGGGTCATAACTCACATTACCAATGCCATCTTTCTTTTCTAATCCACCAATACGATGCTCTAAACCAGGAACGCCTGGAATAGCCCAAGGTCGCCCAAGTGTTTTTGCATCTCTGTTATATGGATGATAAATCTCATCCTCTTTTGGAAGCACTTTGATAAAATTTGTTTCTATTTCTGCGAGCGCTTCTAGAGAGGGGATTTTCCACGGTTCAGAACCGTTGGCTAAATAGCCGTCCGTCAAAAGAAAAACTGGCGTCATATATTTTAAAGCGATACGACTCGCTTCATAGGCTGCAAAAAAACAATCTCCAGGTGTGGCGGCAGCAATAATGGGAATCGGTGCTTCACCATTTCGGCCATACATGGCTTGCAATAAATCTGATTGTTCTGTTTTTGTAGGCAGTCCTGTACTCGGCCCGCCCCGTTGAACATTTATCACAAGCAGTGGTAATTCCGTAATCAACGCTAAACCCAAAGCTTCAGATTTTAAAGCAACGCCAGGTCCAGAGGTCGCTGTAACAGCAAGGTTGCCCGCAAAGGCCGCACCAATGGCTGAAGTAATGCCAGCAATTTCGTCTTCTGCTTGAAATGTTTTTACCCCAAATTGTTTCCACGAAGATAGGGCATGAAGAATATCACTCGCAGGGGTAATCGGATATCCGCCATAAAATAAATTCATTTTGGCTTTTTCTCCCGCAGCCAGAACCCCTAGTGCGGTGGCATAATTTCCATTAATATTTCGATATTTCCCTGGGGGAAGAATTGCTTTTTCTATTTTATAACGTGTGGTAAATATTTCTGCAGTATCTCCATAATTATATCCTGCATTCAACGCCCGTTTATTGGCTTCGGCAATAGCTGGTTTTTTCGCAAATTTAGTCTCTAACCAATTTTCAGTAGGCTCGAGGGGACGGTCATACATCCAATACAAAACCCCCAAAGCAAATAAATTTCGACTCCTCAAAACCATCTTTGCTGGCAAGTCCATTCCTTCGCAAGCATGGGTCACCATCTTGTTCATTTCAATTGAAAATACTTTATAGTTTTCTTCTAATGAGCCATCTTCTAGGGGATTCGATTCAAATCCCGCAAGGGATAAATTCTTTTTGGAAAAGGCATCTGTATTAAGGATAATCGTCCCACCCAATATCAACTCGGGTAAGTGCACTTTCAAGGCGGCAGGATTCATGGCAACCAAAACACCAGGCACATCTCCAGGCGTATGAATTTCTTTTGAAGAAAATTGGATTTGGAACGCACTTACGCCCGCCAAAGATCCGGCAGGGGCACGGATTTCTGCTGGATAATCAGGCAAGGTACTTAAATCATTTCCTAGTACAGCAGCTGTGTCCGTAAATCGTCCACCCGTAAGTTGCATGCCATCGCCCGAATCACCAGCAAATCGAATAACAGCTAAATCTAAAGTTTTTGTTGTTTTTGGCATAAAATCTCGGAAATTAGAAAGGTTTTAAAAAAGGTTTCATCGGGTAGGGGTGGTTTGTTACCATTTATACATTCGAATTTATCCCTAAATTTACCTTTATATTAGCGAGGGGGTAAAGACATTTATTTGAAGAGTCTTTCCCTCTCCCAAAGAATTAATTTAATCCAATCTTCAAAATCTTCATGTTCTTCCACACCATCATCAATCACAGCAACAATAATTTCTTCTGAACCTGTTGTAATGTCCCAAGCAAGTTCAGTATTTATATCATACCCCGAAATGCCTCCGCTTTGACCTGTATTATTCAAATGCCATTGCAATGGATAAAATTCATCTACCAGTCTGACAATCGGCGTTGTATGAACTATTTGCCCCCAAATTGTTCTTGAATCAGAATCCAATACCATGGCTAACTCCAATGGATTCATGGAAT
>JABHGY010000047.1 GCA_018671775.1 Fidelibacterota bacterium | reverse complement strand
AGTGATTTACTTTCAGAACTATGGACACAAGGAATGACGGGAGCCGATGAGACGAGTGGAACAGCCAATGTGTGGACACTGGATGTAGCCAATCAAAGCTGGGTGGCTCTTAGCAATCTTTCTACGGATACACAAGTTTCAGGAGAAGGATTTTTAGTTTATGTATTTGAAAATGCAGATGGACTAAATGGCGATAGTGATTTGCCTGTTACCTTATCCGTCAGTGGAACAGAGAATAGTGCTTCTGCGACTTTAGGAAGTATTGCTGATGGTAACTGGGCTTTGGCCGGCAATCCTTATGCTTCAACGATTGATTGGGACTTAGTAACAAAGACCAATTTATCAGCGACGGTGAGTGTATGGGATGATGCCAGTTCAGCCTATATAAGTTGGAATGGAACCACAGGCAGTTTAACCGATGGATTGATTGCGCCGTATCAAGGGTTTTGGGTTCAAGCCAGTAATGGAACCGGTTCAATTACAATCGAGACTGGAGATAAATCTTCTACTGCCGGCACTTTTTATAGAACCACCCAAAATGAGAATACAGGGAGTTTTAGTTTTACCGTTTCTTCAGATACTTATATAGATCACAGTTATGTATCCTTTATGGAAACAGGCGAGCTTGGCATGGATAATGCAGATGGGTATAAATTACTTCCTATTTCAGTGAGTGAAAGAATCGTAGCCCTTTCTTACGCAGACGGAAATGGCTTAGATATTAATAATCTCCCCTTTGAAGGAGAAGGTTCGATTGAGATCCCTTTTGATGTAATGAAATTAACGGTAGATGAAGAATATAATTTTGTTACAAATGAAGAAGCTGTAAGCCTGAACTGGGATTTATCTAATTTACCTGAGAGCATACTCAATATGATGCTTACAAATAATCAAACAGGAGAAGTAACAGATTTATTGATTCAGAATGAATTAAGCTTTTATACCCAGGCTAAAGGGAGTTTTCTTTCTTATGGAAATGAGACTGTAAATACTTATCCAGAACTGGGAGAGAGTCAGTTTACCCTTGCGATAGAATACACGGCCTTATCGACAGATAAAAGCACGCTTCCAACTGAGTTTGCATTGCATCCAGTGTATCCCAATCCATTTAATCCAAGCGCCATAATTTCATTTGATATCCCTTCTGTAGAGACGCAGCCACGCCATTCGGCGGGTAAACATGTTACGTCTCTACAAGTGTTCAACATTAAAGGACAATTAGTGGAAACCCTTGTGAATGAACGGATAAAACCGGGAAGATACAAAATACAGTGGAATCCGATGAATTTATCTTCGGGTGTTTATATGGTAAAACTAGAATCGGGCAGTAAAACATTCACGAAAAAAATAAGCTACATTAAATAAAACCAAGCTTCAAAACAGAATGAACCTTCAAAAGGTTTGAACCTTTAGACGGTTGCACTCAAAGGAAAAAATATGCCAAAATACACAATACTCATATTTGGATTGATTTCAATCTCTAGCATGCTTTTGGCTCAAGGTGTTGGTTTTCCTAGTGACCCGGCACAAGCACCGATTGGTGGTTTAGAGCTCCTCATCGGAGCCGGGGGTGCTATGGCGTGGAAGAAATTGCATGATAGATCTAAAAAATAAATTTTCACCGCTTACATTATTTTTCTTAAAAATTATTGCGGTTTATGCCGTATGGCATATCGTATATGATTTACTTATCCTACCAGATGCTCGTTTAGATAAGTGGCTGAGTGAGAGTGGTGTTAATCTTGCTGCAATTGGATTATCATTTTTGGGTTGGGATATTGAATGGTCTGGCCGAATTCTTTCTTGCGTTGGAAGTAGAGGTGTTGAAATTCAAAATGGATGTAACGGATTTGATTTGTTAGGACTCTATTCAGGATTCATTATTGCCTATCCAGGTGATATGAAAAAGCGAATCGCATTTCTGCTTGGAGGCATTGCTCTCATTTACTTTGCGAATGTATTTCGAATCGCCTTCTTTACACTTTCCAATGTATATTTTCCGGAATATTGGAATCCTATTCACGACTATAGTGCTTATGCATTTTTCTATCCCATCGTTTTGATATTATGGTATTTATGGACGATAGAAAATGGTGACACAAAATTTGCTACTTAAGATTATTTCAGTCTTTCAAATATATAAAAATTTGATTTCACCAATGATATAAAAAAGGTAAAGTATCCGAAGTTATACCGAACATAAAGGAACAAGATATTGAAACAATTTAGTTCTAAAAAGATAGCCCAGAGAATGACCATTCTGCCCATTAGAATAGTTGGACTTGTTCAAATTATTTTGCTGATGACATCAGAAGGATATTCTCAGTTAAATAGCGATAAAAAAATAATTTCATCTCAAATATTTGAAGAGCGACTCTCTCAACTTGTGGGCTTTGGTGATCGTCAAGATTGGGGAGAATTGGAATACAGCCCGATTGATGAAGCATCCGGTATTGTAGCCAGTCGAAAAAATGAAAATGTATTTTGGGTGCATAACGATTCAGGTGATAATAATAGAATTTATGCATTCAACCATGAAGGCACACATCTAGGCGTTTATTATTTAGATGGATGTTCTGCCAGAGATTGGGAAGATATGGCTACGGGACCTGGTCCAACGGATGAAGAATATTATCTATATATTGGAGAAATTGGAGATAATGATGCGGAGTATAATCAAAAATATATTTATCGCGTTATTGAGCCTATTGTGGACTCGGAACAATCACCCGTAACAGAAACAATCTATGGTGCAGAAATTATCAACTATCAATATCCGGATGGAAACCGAGATGCAGAAACATTGATGGTAGATCCATTGACGAAGGATATTTATATTATTTCAAAAAGAGAAGAACCGGTTAATATTTACCGCCTCGCCTATCCACAGTCAATGACAGAAACCGTTACGCCCGAATTTATGATGGATATTGATTTTTATCCTGAGATTAATAATGGTTCATCTCAATATATTGTTGCAGGGGATATTTCTGTTGATGGATTGGAAATACTCGTTAAATCTTATTTGGACATTTTTTATTTTTCACGAAATCCAGACCAAACCATAATGGATGCATTTAATCAAGGTTTTGTAACGGTGCCTTATATTTCTGAAGTGCAGGGAGAGGCGATCGCGTGGCATCCCCAAGGATTTGGTTATTTTACAACCAGTGAAGAAAAATATAATACTGAAGCGCGGTTATATTTTTATCCCGACTTAGTGGGCTGTATGGACCCTCAAGCTTTAAATTATAATCCTTATGCCACAGTACCTGATTGGAGTTGTGAATATCTGAATATTGAAGCGTTTCCAAATCCAAAGGATTTTGCTTTGTATCCTGCTTACCCAAATCCTTTTAATCCAACAACCACACTTCAGTATGATTTACCTGAAGATGCAACAGTCAAAATTATGATTTATGATATTATGGGGCGAGAGGTAAGAACATTGGTTAAAAGTCAGCAGAATGCTGGTTTTAAATCGATTGTTTGGGATGCAACAAATGATCTAGGACAGCCTGTGAGTGCCGGGATGTATTTATATAGATTCAGCGCTGGAAAATTTCATTCAACAGAAAAAATTGTTTTATTAAAGTAACAGTTATACCTTTTAAGTTTCAGTTATAAGATATTAATAAATATCGTTCTGGAATAGATACGGTATTAATTTTCTCAGTATTTTTTGACACTATAAAGTGAGATTAGCGTGTTGAAATTAAAAATCGATAAATAAGTCTGTGAAAACTATTAAACGAATGGAACAATTACAATGACACCATCCAGAGGAACAATAGGAATAAAACGAGGATATATAATTCCAATTGGTGGGGCGGAAAAAAAGAGACGAGACCCGGTTATTTTAGAAAAATTCCATAAACTTTCAGGTGGAAAAAACGCAATAATTATTGTGATTCCCACCGCGACGAAGGTAGAGGAAAACGGGCAGAGATATGTTGAAATATTTACAGACATGGGTGCGAAAACAGTTCATTGTTTAAATATTACCAATCGGAAAGATTGCAATCGTGAAGATTATTTATCACGTTTGAAAGAAGCCACGGGAATTTTTATTACCGGTGGAAATCAACTTCGCCTCTCCACTATTTTAGGTGGCACACCCGTTGCAAAATTAATTCGGAGACTCAATGCCGACGGTGTTCATGTTGCCGGGACTTCGGCCGGTGCAGCTATTATGCCCGAGCATATGATTTCTGGCGGACGAGCCGGAAGCACGCCCACGCCACGAAGTGTATCCATGAGTCCGGGTTTAGGACTGACTAACAGCGTTGTTGTTGACCAGCATTTTCGCCAGCGAGATCGTTTGGGGCGTATTCTTGCGGCCATTGCATACAGCCCTTTTTTAACGGGAATCGGAATTGATGAAAATACATCCATATTTATTAATCCTGAAAATGTGTTTGAAGTTGTGGGGCATGGTGGAGTTACAGTTGTGGACCCTTCTGAAGTTCAATTTTCAAATATGAGTGAATCCGTTCGGAATGAACCCATTAGTATTACCGGTGTCAAACTTCATATTCTCACTGACGGCGATTCATATGATTTAAACAAACATATCCCCCATATTTCAACACCAGAAGACGAAGTTTGATTGCTTAACAACCGTTATTAAAAAAGGATAATTATCATGAAAATTCTCTCTACAAATATTTATGTAGGTCCCAATGTTTTTGCCCGATTCCCGGTCATTCGCCATATCATAGATTTGGGAATTCTTGAAAATTGGCCCACAGGGAAATTAGGTAAAAAGTTCAACGATTTATTGCTTGAAGCACTTCCGGGATTACAAGAGCATGGTTGCTCGTATCGGGAAAAAGGTGGTTTTATCCGCAGAATGACCGAAGGCGAAGGCACGTGGCTTGGACACGTTTGGGAGCATGTTGCCATTGAACTTCAAAATATGGCAGGGTCTGATGTCACATTTGGAAAAACCCGTTCAACTGGAAAAAAAGGACAATATAATATGGTTTTTCAATATCTCCAACGTGATGTAGGACGAGAAGCCAGTCGCCTAGCAAGAGAATTAATTCTATCGTTATTACCGCAAAATGTAAAATCCGAACTTAAAGATATAAATCCGGATTTTAATTATGAAGAAGAACGAGATGATTTTATTCGATATGCTCAAAAATTTGAATTTGGACCCAGCACGGGTTCACTGGTAAAGGCAGCCATAGATAGAGATATTCCTTGGCTACGATTAAATGAATATAGTTTGGTCCAATTTGGTCATGGAAAATATCAAAAGCGTATCCAAGCAACCGTGACAAATGAAACCAAACATATCGCAGTAGAAATTGCCAGCGATAAAGATGATACCAATTCTCTGTTGAGCGAATTAGGACTTCCCGTGCCAACCCAACGATTGGTCTATAGTCCAAAAGAAGCCATTTGGCAAGCAAATCGCATTGGATATCCTGTTGTTCTAAAACCATTGAATGCCAATCATGGACGTGGCGTTTCAATCAATTTAAAGCATGATGACCAAGTTGAGGTTGCATTTGAACAAGCAAAAAAACGCGGGACTGGTCGGAGCGTATTAGTGGAAAGTTTTATTACGGGCTTTGACCATCGAATGCTCGTTGTTGACGGAAAGCTGATTGCGGTGGCGAAACGGGTTCCAGGGCACGTTAAAGGCGACGGGAAACAAACCATTCAGGCATTAGTAGATATTGTGAATGAAGACCCGCTTCGAGGGATTGGGCATGAAAAAGTGCTCACTCAAATTCAAATTGACCAACAAGCAGAACGATTGATGACGGCAAAAGGATACGATGTCAATACAGTCCTTAAAAGAGATGAAATATTATATTTACGTTCTACAGCTAATTTGTCAACGGGTGGAACGGCCATTGATTTAACCGATGTGGTTCATCCGGATAATCGTTCTATGGCAGAACGAGCCGTCAAGGCAATTGGACTTGATGTGGGCGGTGTTGATTTTCTATCGGATGACATTACTCAATCTTATCGAGCCATTGGCGGAGCGATTGTAGAAGTAAATGCTGCGCCCGGTTTTCGGATGCATGTAGCACCCAGTGAAGGAGAACCTCGGGATGTTGCTGGACCTGTAATGGACATGCTTTTCCCCAATGAATCTCCTTCAAGAATTCCCATTGCTGCGATTACGGGGACAAATGGAAAAACGACCACAACGCGGATGTTAGCTCACTTGATGAAAATTGCGGGTCATACCGTTGGATACACAACAACTGACGGTGTTTATATTGACGGACATGTAACGGTTAAAGGAGACATGACTGGACCTCAAAGTGCACAAATGGTTCTACGTGACCCAGATGTGGATATGGCTGTTTTGGAGACGGCAAGAGGCGGGTTACTTCGCAGTGGACTGGGATTTACCAAAAGCGATGTGTCCGCATGCCTGAATGTTTCAGCAGACCATTTAGGCCTTCGAGGTATTGAAACGGTGGAGCAGTTAGCCGAAGTCAAACGTGTGGTGGTGGAAGTGGCGACTGATACGGCGGTATTGAATGCCGACGACGAACATTGTCTGAAAATGGCTGATTATACTCAAGCTGAAAATCTTTGTTATATCACCATGAATCCCGGTCATTCTTTGGTAAAGCAACATATTCAAGCCGGTGGGCGAGCCGTCGTTTTAGAAAAAGGAATCAACGGCGACATGATTACATTTTATGATAAAGGAGCTCATATCCCTTTGCTTTGGACGCACTTAATTCCCGCAACGCTGGAAGGAAAAGCCGTCCACAATGTTCAAAATGCGATGTTTGCCGCCGCCATGGCTTACAGCCTTGGAAAAGATTTGGATGACATTAGTCATGGACTTCGCACTTTTACACAATCCTTCTTTCAGGCTCCGGGTAAAATGAATATTTATGAAGAGCATCCTTTCAAAGTGATTTTGGATTATGCCCATAACCCGGCTGCAGTGAAAGCCATTTCCGAGTTGGTCAGTCGCCTTGAAGTTGCAGGAAAACGGATTGCTGTTTTGTCTGCTCCCGGTGACAGACGAGATGAAGATATTCAAGAAATTGCGAAAAATGCGTCATCCCATTTTGATTATTTTATCTGCAAAGCAGATGACAATCGGCGTGGACGGGACAATAAAGAAGTGCCACTCATCATGGAAAAAGCACTTATTGAATCAGGCATTGATGCGAAAAATATAGATGTGATTTCGGACGAACAAGATGCAGTAACTCAAGCTTTAGGCATGGGATCCGAAGGAGATTTGGTTCTCATTTTGGGGGATGAGATTACACGTTGTTGGAAACAGATTATTCACTTTGATTCAGGAAATGGAAACTCAAATAAATCATCAACTCCAAGTAAGCTTCAGGATTTTCCGTCAGAAGAGTTGGATTTTTCTTTGGATGAAGGACAAACCATTATTTCCGATGAACGTGGCGTCCGATTAGCCAAAGAAGAATCAGATTAATACATGGTTAAATGAAAATCCTTGATTCCAGACGAATCACCGGTCCCAGTTTTTTTACTGAAAAACCCGGTGCAATGATAGACGTGACTGTGCCAACAGAAAAATCGAATGATGTAATTGCTGAATGGGAATTGTCTGTCCGCACATTTTTGAATGGGTTTGGCTGGACGAATGAAATTACACAATATCGCAAATATAAAGGGAGTGTTAGTTTATTTATGAGTGCTCCCATTGATGCACTTTATTCTGCTTGTGATGTGAATGAAACGGCTTTTCAATTTTCAATTTTAAAAAATTTAAATTCGTTCGATGTCGAATTAAAGCGGCTAAAAAAATTGATTGATGAAGAATCTGACCCAGCTATTTTAAAATTAAAAAATGTCGCAAAAAAACATGGCGTCAAATTCTTACAATCCGATGATATTATTTCTGTAGGAACAGGCACAGGATGTCGGGCCTTCCGTGTTGATAAAATACCAAAACCATCAGATATTGACTGGAGCTCTATTCATGATATTCCCATTGGTTTGATTACAGGCACGAACGGAAAATCTACCAGCGTTCGTCTGATGGAATCTATTTTGTTTGAAGCCGGAATTACTTCCGGTGCATCCAGCACTGATGGCATTCGCGTCGCACGAAAAACAGTAGAAAGTGGAGATTATTCCGGTCCAGAGGGTGCCAGATCCACATTGAGAAATCCACAAGTAGAAATGGCTGTTTTGGAAGTTGCCCGTGGGGGAATGCTCCGGCGTGGACTTCCTGTAAGAAACGTGGATGCAGCACTCATCACAAATATTGCGAACGACCATTTTGGAGATTATGGCGTAAATTCCATTTCAGAAATGGCCACAACAAAATTCATTGTGAGTAAAGGTTTGAAAGATGAAGGAATACTTATTTTGAACGCTGACGATAATGCTATCATTGAAAATTCAAAAAATTGCTCAAAATCAATTTGCTGGTTTAGTTTGAATTCAAATAATCCGAGATTGCTTGCTCATATTCATAAAGGTGGCATGGGAGCATATTTAGATGATGATAAACTCATTTTTGTGAACAATAAAAAGAAAATAAAACTCATGCATATCCATGATATTCCCATTACAATGAAAGGAATCGCCCGTTATAATATATCCAATAGTTTAGGTGCACTTTGTTTGGCTAAAGCGATTCATATTGAGAATAAATTCATTATTAATGGATTAAAAAACTTTACCAGTTCATTTGAGAATAATCCGGGACGGTGCAACTATTTTGAGAAAAAAGGTATTTCCATTCTTTTGGATTTTGCCCACAATCCCCATGGATTAAGTGCCTTACTTGAATTAGCAAATCATTTTCCAGCCAAACGAAAACTCATTCTTTTGAGTCAAGCTGGGGACAGAAGTAATGCAGATATTGAAAATTTAGTCCAAAAAGCAATGGCATTAAATCCTGCCCAAGTTCACATTGCAGATGTAGCGGAAAATTATCAGCGTGGACGAAATCCAGGTGAAATAATTCAGGTTTTTAAAAATGCATTTTTGTCTTCAGGCCTAACGGAAAAATATATTGATACTTTTTCTAGTTTTTCGGCAGGGGTAAAGGGGTCGCTTGAATGGGCAGAAGAAGGTGATTTTTTACTCTTGTTGGTATTGGATGATTTGATTGAATCAAAGAAAATGATAGATGATTTTGAATAATATAAAACCAAAAATTGTGATTCACGGTGGATATGGGTCATTTGAAGGAATGAATGATACCAGAAAAGCTGTTCATGAGTCATTGACCAAAATTGTTAATAAAGCTTATGCAGTATTATTGCAAAAAAATGCAAAAACAGCGGTGGTAGAAGCGGTAAAATTGATGGAGGATGACCCCTTATATAATGCCGGAACAGGGTCTCGAATCCAGGCTGACGGAAAAATTCGTATGTCCGCATCATTCATGCATGGAAATGCACTGAGATTTTCCGGTATCATTAATATTCAAAATATACAAAATCCCATTGAAGTTGCACAAAATTTGCAAAATGAGCATTATCCTATTATTGCCTGTAATCATTCAAATTACGGCCAAGACATATGGAACCTTCCACATTATAATCCGGAGACAGAGCATCGGCGAAAAGAATATGAATCCAGGAGAAAAGGGAAAACTGGAACAGTGGGTGCCGTTGCTATTGATATAAATGGAAATATTGTGGCAGGAACGTCCACGGGTGGCATTGGCAATGAAACACCGGGACGCGTCGGTGATTCACCTACAGTAGCAGGAAATTATGCTTCAAAGAATGCCGGAGTTTCTGTAACGGGAATTGGTGAAGAAATCGTCAATCTTTCAGTTGCATCTCGCATTGTATCGCTCGTTGATGAAGAAATAAATTTGAATGATGCCGTTCAATCGGTAATGGCTCGTGCCAAAGAAAATAAATATAATTTCGGAATCATATCATTAGACCGGTTTGGAAATTGTATTGTAGAAAAAACAACGGAAGAAATTTATTACGCTTCAAGCGATGGACAGGCTCAAACATTTTATCATTAACGTTTAAACTTTTTGATACAAGTTTGCACCTTATATTGAATATAAATTAATTCCAGATAAAACCCCATCGTGAAACGGGGTCTTATCGTCAGAAAGAAATGGTATCTTTCAACTGCGGGGTGGACGTTACACTCAAAGAACCCTTTTTGCAATAAAGATTAACCTTTAAGCAGGAACTGCGTGAATTTCATAATCTACTTTCAGGGTCTCTCGTAATACGTTAATAATATGAGTTAGGTTATTCATGGAAGGGTT
>JABHGY010000046.1 GCA_018671775.1 Fidelibacterota bacterium | reverse complement strand
CAATTTGTATTCAGCTACTTTTTTAGGATAAGATGGAGGCACAAGTTTCGCTACGGCTTTCCCACGAGATGTCACAACCAAAGAGAGTCCCCCCTCTATACTTTTTATTACTTTCATTAAATTGGCACGTAAGTCACTCACTGCGATGGATTGCATCATATTTCCTTTCTTTTGTACGTGTAAAATGTACGGATGAAAGTTTATAAATTCAACAAATCTTAAATGATGAGCTCTATTCTACTTTGAGTAATGCTTACTGAGGAATAAATATTTCAGAATAAACAACTGGATCTGCAAGGATTTCTAAAGCTTTTTGTATGTCATTATCTTTTTGGGAAAGCACAGAAAATCGGCCAGATTTCCCATCAAATTTCTCGGCAAATTCAGCCAGTAACCATTTTCGCACAACGGTTACTTCCTCTTTAAACTGATTCTGAGATACATCTTCATAATAGCCATCCAATAAAGCAATGGCTTCAAGAAAAGTAGCATTTGTTGAATCCATTTCCATAAAAGAATTGCGCGCTTCCAAATAGGGCGTTTCTCCTTTTAAATGAATGTCCAAATCCGCTTCATTGACAAAATATTCAAACGTATCCATTAAGCGATTATCATTCATAACAGCATCAAAATTGTCGTAAAGTTGTTTGTTTTTCTGAACAAAAGAAAAGAATACACCTCGACGAAAACAAGCAGATGTTAAAGGAGATGCTTCTGCTAATTCAATGGCATAATCGGGACTGATGCCACCACCACCAACAACTTTTCGTCCACCAATGGTATAAAATAAAGTATCCTCATCTTCCACATTTAATAATAAATCATCTGGAATTTGACCTTCTTTTTGAATCAAGCGTCCACTGGGAATGTAATATTTTGCGGTGGTAATTTTTAATGAACGGTCCTTGTCTAAAGGATAAACAGTTTGCACCAAGCCTTTCCCAAAGGATTGTCTTCCGACAATCACAGCTCGATCAAAATCCTGCAAAGCACCTGCTACAATTTCGCTGGCAGACGCACTTCCACTGTTGATGAGTACAGCTATTTTCAAATGTGCTGGGACGATTGGGTCATTTTTTGCATAATATTGGCGCATGGAGCGTTTTGTTCTTCCTTTGGTTTGCACCAACAATTCTTTTTTATCGATGAACATATCTAAAATATCAACAGCAGAATTCAAAAGTCCACCCGGATTATCTCGTAAATCCAAAACCAAACCGCTCATATCTGAATCCATTAATTTCTGGATCGCTTTTTTCATATCCCGTGCAGAATTTCGGGAAAATCGCGTTAAACGAATGTAGCCTGTTTCTTCATCAATCATTCCAGAATAGGATACATCTTTCACTTTGATTTCTTCGCGCGTCAGAGGAAATTCAATCAAATCATCTATACCAAATCGGTCTATGGACAAAACAACAATTGTTCCTTTTTTTCCGCGAATCAATTTTGCAGCATCATCCATGGAAAGCGTTTCTACCTCTACAGAATCAATTTTGACAATCACATCTCCACTAAGAATACCCATCCGTTTTGCAGGGGAATTATCCATGGGAGAAATTACTGTCAATTGTTTTTCTCGCTTTCCAATTTGAATACCCACCCCACCATATTTTCCTTTGGTCAATAGTTCGATGCCGGACTTTTCCTCTTTTTCCATGTAAACTGTATATGGATCCAAATCCATTAAGATATTATTGATGCTGACGCTCGTAAACTTTTCCACATCCAAATCTTCCACATAATGGGTAATCAAATATTGATACACATTATTGATAAGCGATTGCGATTCCCTGACTTGTTTGTAGATATTTGAGTTTGTGGAGGCAACAGAAACAATTCCAAGCGTAAGGATAAAAAGGCTAACGTAAATCCATTTATTTTTCTTCATACAATAATTCTCTCCTCAATAATTCGTTCCAAATATGTTCGTGAATAGCTTCCTTGGACAAATGTCCATCCACTAATACGATACGATCCGGAAAAAGTTTAATTAATTCTGTATATTTTCTTCTCACTTCGTTCTGAAAGACAATGCCCTCGGCTTCAATTCGATCATTTTCTCCTGTTTTACGTCGAGATGCTTCTTCGGGTAAAACATCCACAACAAACGTCAAATCCGGCTGAAGTCCATTCGTAGCAAAATGATTCAACTGAATTAACCAATCTAAATCCAAATTTCGTCCACCTCCTTGATAGGCTAATGTAGAATCAGCATATCGATCTGCTAAAACCCAGGAACCTTTCTTTAAATTTGGTTGAATCATTTCTTGCGTTAATTGGGCTCGACTGGCTGTCATCAACAATGCTTCAGTTCGTCCAGACATATCATGAATACGTTTGTCTAAAAGTATTTCACGAATTTTTTCAGAGATATGAGTTCCGCCAGGTTCTCGGACAAGAATCGTTTGGATAGGCACATCATTTAAGCGTCGGAGTAATCGTTTAATTTGGGACGATTTTCCACAGCCATCGATGCCTTCGAATGTAATGAATTTTGCTTGATTAGAAATAAACATTTGTATGATCTTTTCCCAGTAAAATGACGCATTCACCTTTCGGTTTTGATTGTGAAAAATACGAAATTAAATCGGAAAGCGTTCCTCTTTTTATTTCTTCAAACATTTTGGTCAATTCTCGAGCCACAACAGCAGGGCGATTTCCTAAAATTTCTTCTAATTGACTTAAAGTTTTGACCAAACGATACGGACTTTCGTAAAGAATTATCGTAGCAGTTTCGTTCTTCATTTTTTCGATGCGTGCTTTTCGTCCTTTTTTCGGAGGCAAAAAACCTTCGAATAGAAAACGATCTGTTGGAAGACCTGAAACCACCAGAGCCGATATACTTGCAGAAGCACCTGGGATAGGTTCAACTCGAATCTCTTTATCAATCGCCTCTCGAATCAAACGATAAGCCGGATCAGAAATTCCAGGTGTCCCCGCATCCGATACTACCGCAACAGACTCGCCCGATTGTAATTTTGCAATAATTTTAGGAATTTGCGCAAAACGATTATGTTCAAAATAACTCATCATTGGCGTGGAAAGCTCATAATGGTTTAATAGCTTTCGCGTTTGGCGTGTATCTTCTGCTGCAATCATCGCAACAGATTTGAGGGTCTCAATCGCCCTAAAGGTGATATCACCCAAATTGCCTATGGGCGTGGATACGATAAATAAGGTGCCGTTAGTTTTTGAAGAACTCACAAGCGATTTAAGGCGCTCCGAATCATTTGAATCCCCGTATCAATATCTGCTTTGGAAACATTTAAATGGGGACGAAAGCGAATTGAGTTTAACCCACAGCCCAAAATCAACGCACCTTCTTCAGCCATCAAACTGGCTACATTGTCACGCACTTCACTTGACGGTAAATCGAATGCGCAAAACAGTCCTTTACCACGCACATTCGAAACCGCATCAAAATCATTGGCTAATTTTTCTAATTCCGCCAAGAGATAAACGCCAGTTTCTTTCGCTTTTTCCACAAGATTTTCGTTTTCAATAATTTCCAAATAGAGCGTAAATCGGACCATATCCACCAAATTTCCACCCCAAGTTGAATTCAATCGACTAGATTCATGAAATACATTGTCCTTGATTTCGTCCACTCGTTTGCTTGCAAAGACTCCACAAACTTGAGTTTTCTTTCCAAAACTAATGATGTCAGGGCGTGCTTTTTCGCCATAATGCTCATGTGCCCACATTTTTCCTGTAACGCCTACGCCAGTTTGGACTTCATCAAAAATCAACATGATTTCATTTTCATCGCAAACATTTCTCAGATACTCCATGAATTCGGTTCTGAAATGATTATCACCACCTTCTCCTTGGATTGGTTCTAAAATGATAGAAGCAATATCATGAGGATTGTCCGTAATTGCTCTTTCGATTTCCGCTTTGGCTTGTTCTTCTAAAACAATAGTTTTTGCTACATTCTCTTCTGTGAGTGGAAAAATCATCTTTGGCGTGGTAATTCTTGGCCAGTCAAATTTTGGAAAGTACAGAGTTTTTCGTGGATCTGGAGAATCGGTTAAAGACATGGTATACCCAGTCCGTCCGTGGAAACATTCTTTAAAATGAATCACTTTTGTGCCTAGCTCTCCACGACCCGCTTCAATGTTTTTCCGAACTTTCCAATCAAAGGCTACCTTCAATGCGTTTTCAACCGCCAATCCTCCGCCTTCAATGAAAAAAGCATAAGGCAAATAATCCGGTTGAGCAATTCGTCCAAATGTTTCCACAAATTCTGCCATTTGGGTCGAATAAATATCTGAGTTCGTCGGCTTATTCATCGCCGATTCTGTGAGGCGGTCTTTGTTTTCTAAAACATAAGGATGATTATATCCTACTGATAATGAGGCAAACATGGAAAATAAATCCAAATATTCTTTCCCATCTTTTCCATCCACCATCCATGAACCGTGGCTTGCTTTTAAATCAATGACCGGATCCATGCCGTCAGCGAGCATGTGTTTCCCCAGTGTTTCGTGTACTTTTTGTGCATTAATCGACATTGTCTATTCCTTTGTAATTATGCGTTAATTTAAATCGAATTTGATGCCTTGAGCTAAAGGCAATTCCTTACCCCAATTGATGGTATTGGTCTGGCGTCGCATATATTGTTTCCAAGAATCTGAGCCTGATTCCCGTCCTCCACCCGTTTCTTTTTCTCCACCAAAAGCACCACCGATTTCCGCACCAGATGTTCCAATATTTACGTTGGCAATCCCACAATCAGAGCCAATCGATGCTAAGAAGGTTTCTGAATTTTGCACATTGCTTGTAAAAATCGCTGAAGAAAGTCCCTGAGGAACACCATTGTGAATCTCAATTGCTTCATCTAATGTTTTGTAAGTCATCACGTACAAGATAGGTGCAAACGTTTCGGTTTGGACAATATCCCATTGATTTTCAGCTTTTGCGATGGTTGGTTCAACAAAAAATCCTGAACCATCAACGGCCTTACCGCCCACCAAAATTTCGCCTCCTTGCGTCTTTAAATCTTCCAAAGCTTTTTCATAATCTTGCACGGCAGATTCATTGACCAATGGTCCCATTAATGTTCCATCTTCCAATGGATTTCCAATTTTCACTTGACCGTAGGCTTTCACTAATCGACTGGTTAATTCTTCTGCGATTGATTCATGAACGATAATGCGTCTGGTTGAAGTGCAACGCTGTCCAGCTGTCCCCACAGCGCCAAAAGCAATCGCAGGAATGGCCAAATCTAAATTAGCCGTTTCATCCACGATGATGGCGTTATTGCCACCCAATTCTAAAATGGTTTTCCCAAATCGCTGAGAAACTTGATTGCCCACGTGTCGTCCCATATTAGTTGAACCTGTAAATGAAATGAGAGGCACACGATTGTCATTGATTAATTTTTCCCCAATGCTTCTGCCTTTTCCAATGATGAGACTAAAAATGTGAGGCATGTTTTCTTCTTCCAAAACGTCATTACAGATATTTTGAATCGCAATCGCTGTCAATGGAACCGTCGAAGAAGGCTTCCAAACAGACGTATCGCCACAAATGGCAGCGAGAAAAGAATTCCACGACCAAACGGCCACAGGAAAATTAAAAGCAGAAATAATGCCCACAGGTCCCAATGGATGCCATTGTTCATACATACGATGATCTTGCCTTTCGGAATGCATGGTTTTTCCGTATAGCATGCGAGATTGTCCCACTGCAAAATCGGCGATGTCAATCATTTCTTGTACTTCACCATCTCCTTCTTGCTTGATTTTTCCCATTTCCAATGAAACAAGACTGCCCAAAGCATCTTTCTTTTCACGAAGGCGATTTCCCATCTTCAAAACCAATTGGCCTCTTAATGGAGCTGGAACTTTTCGCCATGCCTTAAAGGCTTCTTCCGATGCTTTAATAATCCGATCGTAATCATCTACCGAACATTCATAAACGGAAGCAATTACTTCGCCTGTGGAGGGGTTGACAGAGTGAAGCTCGCCTGCATCTTTTGTTGTGCTCCAGCCATTGGGACCAGAACAGCCCCCATAATTTTTTTCTTGAATCCCCAATTCTGATAATATCTGTGAAACGTCCATTCTTCTGCTCCTTATTAAAATGAATTCAAATCTTGTATTTAAGATAAATATTGAGCTAAGATATTAGCGAGTCAATACAATGAGGAACAAGTCTAGTGAAATGTAATTTTATATTTAGCTTAGGCAATTAAACCTGTAAGCTCGTGTTTTATATTATAAATACCACGAATATCCTTATTCGTGAATAATATACGAGAAAAGATTCAAAAGCCACTTGAAGTTTGACTAAAATTCTTTAGATGCATTTCGTGTATCTGAACGAAATGACACCAAATTTTGGACAAAAAAACAATGTCGTTCAGAGCGGAAAATCCAAGAGGAAGGATTCTCGTTCCGCATTATTAAATTCAAGACAATCTTCTCCTTATTTTTAATTGCACTCCCAATTATTGTTAGTAACTTTCCGGCTGAAATTTCATTCAATTACAAACGAAAAACAAATATGATTATTGCTACACTTAAAGAAATACTGCCCGGTGAAAATCGGGTCGCCCTAATACCCCCTTCTGTAAAAGATCTCATTAAAGCTGGTTTAACCGTTCAAATTGAATCCGGATCGGGGATAGAATCCAATTTTTCTGATAAAGATTATGAAGATGCCGGCGCAACGATTACCAACGCTTCTAATATTTATCAAAATGCCGATATTATTGTTAAAGTGGCAACACCCACATTAGATGAAATAGGTCAAATGAAAAGTGGCTCTATATTTACGTCCTTTTTTCAAACAACCAAAGAATTAGAAGCCGTTAAAGCTATGACCGATAAAAAAGTAACTGGTTTTTCTATGCATTTAATTCCGAGAACCACCTTGGCGCAAAAAATGGATGCACTGAGTTCTCAGGCAAATATTGCAGGTTATAAAGCCGTTCTGATTGGCGCGGACCATATTGGTGTTTATATGCCTTTACTCATGACAGCCGCAGGAACGATTCCACCAGCTAAAGTATTGATTTTAGGCGCTGGAGTTGCAGGTTTACAAGCTATCGCAACCGCTAAAAGATTAGGCGCTCAAGTGGAAGCATTCGACGTTCGTCCAGAAGTAAAAGAACAAGTGGAAAGTTTAGGCGCTAAATTTGTAGAAGTGGAAGCGAGTGAAGACGACGGCGTCGGAGAAGGTGGATACGCAAAAGAAACATCCGACGATTATAAAGAACGTCAACAAATGCTCATTACGGAAAAAATTGCTAAAGCAGATTTAGTCATTACAACCGCACTTATCCCGGGTCGTCCCGCTCCGATTTTAATTCCCACTGCTATGGTCGATGGCATGAAACCTGGATCTGTCATTATGGATTTGGCTGCAGAAAATGGCGGAAATTGTGAAAAAACTGAACCAGGTAAGATTATTGATTACAATGCCGTTATCATTGATGGCACGACTAATTTCCCTGGAACCATGCCCCATCATGCAAGCCAACTTTATGCAAAGAATATCGTCGCTTTTATGACTTATATGATTAAAGATGGAGAAATAAATTTAGACTTGGAAGATGAAATCATTTCAGGATCCATGTTTACACATGAAGGCACTATAACGCATGAACCGACTCAACAAAAACTAAACGCATAAGGACCCATTATGGATATTAATATTTTAACTGTTTTTATTTTGGCGATTATTGTCGGAAATGAAATTATTTCGAAAGTCCCGCCCACTTTACATACGCCACTAATGTCTGGCTCAAATGCCATTTCAGGAATTGCCATTGTTGGTGCAATTATTGCAACAAAAATCGACGGTTCCATTGGAACCTGGTTTGGCTTGATTGCCGTTGTTTTTGCAACGGTGAATGTGGTCGGTGGTTTCATGGTAACAGATCGCATGCTCAAAATGTTTAAAAGGAAATAGGCGACAACATGGATTATTCAAAAATATTTTACGTCGTATCGGCGGTTCTTTTTATTCTCGGTCTCAAAAAACTGAGCCACCCAAAAACAGCACGAAACGGAAACATGATTTCTTCCGTTGGAATGCTCATTGCTATCGTTGCAACACTGCTCTCTTACAACAGTCTTGATTTCACTTTAATTCTCATTGGAATGCTTATTGGTGGATTAATTGGTGGTATTTTTGCGGTGAAAGTAGAAATGACCCAAATGCCTCAAATGGTTGCCATTTTCAATGGATTTGGTGGCGCCGCTTCCGCTTTGGTGGCTGGTGCAGATTTTATTACCAATATGGATAAACTAAAAACGGGTGAAATGATTAACGGGCTGGACCCCACTTTTTATCTTGTGGTTGTTATTTTGTCTATTTTTGTGGGAACCCTCACATTCACTGGAAGTTTTATTGCGTTTGGTAAGTTGCAAGGATTCATATCAGGACAACCGATTATTTTCCCTGGCCAGCAAATTTTGAATGCACTTTTTGCCATAAGCCTCATTTCAATTACTGTTTACCTTTCAATGGGTGGAAATGATTTAGTGAACTTTTTTTATGCCATTGTATTCTTATCCGCTTTAATGGGAATCACATTAACGATACCCATTGGTGGCGCAGATATGCCTGTGGTCATTTCATTATTGAATTCTTATTCAGGAGTAGCTGCGGCCGCGACTGGATTTGTGCTTATGAATAATGGATTGATTATTTCGGGTTCTTTAGTGGGTGCTTCAGGACTTATTTTAACCAATATTATGTGTAAAGGTATGAATCGTTCTTTAGCCAATGTTATTTTTGGTGCCGTTGGATTGGTTCAAGAAGGAGCTTCTGATGGTGGAGCTCAAAAGCAAATGAATATTAAAAGTTATTCCACCGAAGAAGCAGCCATGATATTAGATGCTGCTGAAAAAATTATTGTGGTCCCAGGGTATGGATTAGCCGTTGCGCAAGCTCAACATGCTGTTCGCGAAGTAGCAGATTTACTTGAATCTCAAGGGAAAAAAGTATTGTATGCTATCCATCCTGTTGCTGGGAGAATGCCAGGACATATGAACGTATTGTTAGCTGAAGCCAATATTTCTTATGATCAATTAAAAGATTTGGATGAAATCAATCCCGAATTTGAAGATTGCGATGTAGCGATTGTGCTTGGCGCCAACGATGTGGTGAATCCTGCTGCACGTCATGATAAATCAAGTCCTATTTATGGAATGCCTATCTTAAATGTGGATAAATCACGAACGGTTCTTATCAACAAAAGAACCATGAACCCGGGATTTGCTGGTATTCAAAATGAATTATTCGGATTCGATAACTCAATCATGGTATTTGGAGATGCAAAAGATATGCTCCAACAACTCTTGAAAGATTTAAAAGAATTATAAACCTTCTTTAGCTTTGTTGAAAAAACCCTCGGTATTTTATCGGGGATTTTTTTTAGGCTAAACTAGTCATAATTCTGTTTTATTTTATCTGAGTATTTTTCGCATAATAACGTAGGAGTTTTCTTATGATTCGCTATTTGGTCATTATTATTATTCTTTCAACTGGACTTACTCAAACCCTTTCAGAAAAGAGACCTGTTTCTACTTACTCGATTGTAGCCAGAGATCCCGATACGGGAGAATTGGGTGTAGCCGTTCAATCCCATTGGTTTTCTGTTGGTCCCTTGGTGGCCTGGGCAGAAGCAGGTGTTGGCGCGGTTGCAACACAATCTTTTATTGATCCCAATTATGGTCCATTAGGATTAGAACTCATGAAAGCAGGTCGCACAGCCCAAGAAGCAATGGATGCACTTGTAAGCACGGATACAGGGAAAGATGTTCGTCAGGTGGGTATGATTGATGCCAGTGGAAATACAGCTGTATTCACAGGAAATAGCACCATCCCTTTTGCAGGGCATAAAATGGGTAAAAATTATTCCGTCCAAGCCAATCTAATGGAAAACCCCACCGTTTGGGATGCGATGGCAATAGCATTTGAATCTAGTGATGGAGATTTAGCTGAAAAACTGCTTTCTGCTTTGGAAGCAGCAGAAAATGAAGGGGGCGATATTCGTGGAAGACAATCTGCAGCCATACTTGTTGTTTCCGGAGACGCTACCGGATTCCCATGGGTGGATCGTATCTTTGATTTGAGAATTGCAGATCACCCAAATCCTGTTCAAGAATTGCGACGATTGGTTCAATTAAAACGCGCCTATTTAAAGTTGAATGAAGGTGACGATTGGGTGACCAAACATCAAATGGAAAAAGCAGTCAAATCTTATGAAGAAGCCACCAGTTTAGTCACAGATGAACAAACCAATGGTGAAGCCCCTTTTTGGGTTGGCGTAACACTTGTAGAAGCGAATCAAATTGAAGAATCTTACCCCTACTTTCGTAGAGCATATCGTCAAGATAAATCATGGGCAGAATTAATAAACCGTCTTCCCGCCGCAGGGTTACTTCCTGATGACAAAAAACTTCTGAAAAAAATAATAAGAGCCATGAAGAAGTAACAGATTGTCGCCCTTTTAGCAGGAAATAAATATAACATAAATTAATTAAGATTTTACTATCTTTATTTCTTGTATCGCCCAATTTCACTCAGTAATTTCATCTGTCGAATTAAGCTAATCTAGATTTGACACACTAGGTTTTGAAAAATAATTAAATGAATTACGATCAATATTCTTCTAAAAACAGTGACGCAGAAATCTCGTCTCTTCCATTATATACGATTGGCATCGCATCCAAATTAGCTGGGACTTCTGTCCATACTTTACGCATGTATGAAAATAAAGGATTAATACTCCCCCACAAGACAAAGACGAAGCGACGCGTATATTCCAAAACCGACATTGAACGGATTCTTTGTATTCGAAGACATATTGTGGAAGATGGGTTAAATATCGCTGGCATTAAAACGATACTCGCTATGGTTCCCTGTTGGGAATTCAAGCCTTGTTCTAAAGCATCAAGAGAATCTTGTGATGCATACACATCCACATCAGAGCCCTGTTGGGCTGCAAGCCAAAAAGGAAAAGAATGTCAAAATATTGATTGTAGAACTTGCGATGTTTATCTCCTTGCCAATAAATGCAGTGATATTAAAGCACTCTATAAAGAATTAATGAATAAAAAGGATTAGCCATGCCTAAAACACTTAATCGACGTGATTTTATTAGAATTTCTAGCCTTGGCCTTGGAGGCTTAGCTGCAGCAAATCCTATTTTTGACTGGCTCAGTGGGTCTGTCATGGCAAATGAGAGTTTGCAAGAAACAATCAAACGAATTCCAACCTATTGTGAAGTTTGTTTTTGGAAATGCGCTGGCTGGGCTCATTTAAATGAAAAAGGCGATATTTGGAAATTAACAGGAAACGATAATGATCCACATTGTAATGGAAGATTTTGCCCACGTGGAACCGGTGGCGTTGGCATGTATTATGATGATGACCGACTCAAAACACCTCTCATCAGAACTGAAGTCAACGGAAAACAAACTTATCGAGAAGCATCATGGAATGAAGCATTTGATTATATCGCCAAAAAAATGAAAAAGATCGCCGACGAACATGGGCCAGAATGTATAGCTTTATTTAGCCATGGGAGTGGGGGGAAACATTTTGGACGTATGATCAAAGCTTTTGGTTCACCCAATATTACAGCGCCATCCTATGCTCAATGTCGCGGTCCGCGAGAAGTAGGTTTCTTTGCTACATTTGGAGAAGGCATTGGTTCGCCGGAACGGGTCGATATTCGTGATACAGATTGTCTCGTTCTTATTGGATCTCACATTGGTGAAAATATGCATAATGGTCAAGTTCAAGAAATGTCTGATGCCATTGATAAAGGAGCAACAATCATTACAGTAGATCCGCGATTTTCTACCGCTGCTAGTAAATCCAAACATTGGCTTCCTATAAAACCATCTACCGATATGGCTTTGTTGCTTTCTTGGATTCATGTAATTATTAATAAAGAATGGTATGATAAGAAATATGTAGATAAATATACATTTGGCTTTGATGAGCTAAAGGAACACGTTAAGTCTTTTACTCCCGAATGGGCTTATGGAATTACTACCATTAAACCCAATGTGATTCGTAAGACAGCTAAGGAGATGGCTAATGCTGCTCCATCGGTTATAATACATCCCGGTCGTCATGTTACCTGGTATGGAGATGATACGCAACGCCTTAGAGCTGTTGCTATATTAAATGCGTTATTGGGTTCATGGGGACGACGTGGCGGTTTCTATAATCCTGAAAAGAAAAAAATTGCCAAACTGGATTTGCCCAAATTCCCTAAGCCAAAGAAAACATGGAGAGATGCATTTCCAGGTCAATTTAAATTAGCAGGATTGGCGCTCGCATCTGGCATCTGTGATGCGACCATTCCCACGGTAAAACGCGACTGTTCTTTTAAAGGATGGATTGTAAATGGAACCAATTTGATATCCACTCTACCCAACCAAGCCAATACTATTGAAGCCATACAAAATTTAGATTTGATGGTTGTTATCGATACAATGCCTATGGAAATTACAGGATATGCTGATGTGGTCTTGCCTGAATGCACTTACTTAGAACGGTATGATAATCTAAGGGTTAGTGGTCATCGAGAACCAACCATTGCCCTACGAGCCCCTGCTGCAGAACCAAAATACGATTCAAAACCAGCTTGGTGGATGGCAAAGGAACTTTCTAATCGACTCGGTCTTCAAGATTATTTCCCATTTGAAACCGAAGAAGAAGAATTAGATTGGCAATTGAAAAAAGTAGGCTTATCACTCGAAGAAATGAAAAAGATAGGTTTGAAGAAATTTGATCGTCAATACGATGACTTATATCCATTGGAAGGTTTACCTGACTATGAATTCAATACCAATACAGGTAAAATTGAGTTGTATTCTACTTCTATGGAAGACGAGGGGTACGATCCTCTTCCAAATTATACCGCTCATGAAGAACCGCCCACTGATTTTTATAGACTCATTTATGGTCGCGCACCTATGCATACATTTAGTCGCACAGCCAATAATCCAAATCTAACAGACTTGATGGATGAAAACAAAGTATGGGTTAACCCAAAAGTTGCCAAAGAATGGGGATTGAAGAACAACCAAGAAGTTTGGTTAGAAAACCAAGATGGTGTTGTGACTTCCTTTCCAATAAAAGTACGTGTGACGGAACGAATTCGATGGGATTCGGTGTATATGATTCATGGATTTGGACATACGGACAAACGACTATCTCGTGCCTATGGAAGAGGTGCAAGTGATGCCGAACTTATTACTAAATCTAATATTGATCCTGTGATGGGTGGAACGGGGATGCGAGTTAATTTCGTGACATTCTTAACTGAAGCACCTACGAAAGGAGCTGCATAATGCGATACGCAATGGCCATTGATACAAAAAAGTGTGTCGGATGTAGTGACTGTGTTGTTGCATGTCAAGTTGAAAATAATGTTCCAATCGGGCATTGTCGTGATTGGGTTATAGAAGCTACATCTGGGACTTATCCAGATTTATCTATGGAATTTAGGACAGAACGTTGCAATCATTGCACTGATGCGCCGTGTGTCCGTTGCTGCCCCACGGAAGCGAGTCATATTGTTGATGGTGGAATTGTGCTTGTAGATGCAAACGAATGTATCGGGTGTAAAGCGTGCATCGAAAGCTGTCCTTACGACGCAAGATACATTCACCCTGAAGGCCATGTCGATAAATGTACGTTCTGTATTCACCGCGTTGAAAAAGGTGAAAATCCAGCCTGTGTAAGTGTCTGCCCAACAAAATGTATGTATTTTGGAGATACGGATGATCCAAACAGTGAGATTTCTCAACTCTTGAGAAAAAGAAAATGGAAAACACTTATTCCAGAAGCAGGAACTAAACCTAATATTTATTATTTGACCTGAGGTAAAAAATGATTGAAGAAATAATTGTAAGTGGCAGAATGAATCCTGAAATTGATCCCTATTTACATGTTTGGGGATGGGAGATTCCTTTTTACTTGTTCATAGGTGGCTTGGTTGCTGGAATACTTTTCTTTTCTGCACTTTATACCATACGTGGAAAAGAAAATGAATATCCATCTGCAGTGAAAATTGCACCTATGTTTACACCTATTTTGCTTGGATTAGGACTATCAGCCCTCCTTTTAGATCTGAGTCATAAATTATATTTTTGGCAATTATATACCAATATCCGATGGGAATCACCCATGAGTTGGGGAGCCTGGACACTTATGATTATTTATCCATTAACCATTGTTTGGAGCGCATTGTGGGTAAAAGATGTTTTTCCAAAATGGAATTGGAGATATCAATGGTTAGAAGAAACGATTGAAACTATCCGCCAATACAAAAGACAAATGGCTTGGATATTAATGGTGTTATCTATCATCCTTGGTATGTATACTGGAATTTTACTTTCTGCATTTAACGCACGCCCTTTTTGGAATACAGCTATTTTAGGTCCATTATTCTTAACATCAGGCTTATCGGCTGGAGCTGCACTTATCATGCTATTATCAAAAACAACAAAAGAAAAACATTTATTTGCGCGAATTGATCTTATGTTAATAGGGACAGAATTATTTTTGATCATTCATTTATTCATGGGCTTATTAGCAGGAACACAAGTTCATATAGAGGCGGCAAAACTATTTTTAGGCGGGGAGTTTACCAATAGCTTTTGGATATTTGTTGTATTTGGTGGATTGATTTTCCCGGCCACCTTAGAAATTTTAGAATTACGAAAAATTAAAATACCCCATTACATTTCTGCCATATTGGTCTTGTTTGGAAGTTTAGCATTACGCTTTATTGTAGTAGATGCTGGCCAAGCAAGCCGTTGGCTTTATTAAGGAGATTAAAATGAAAACAAAATACATGAATCCATATTTAGCAGGTGTTCTGCTAGGATTGGTTTTATTATCAGCGTTCTATTTTACGGGACGTGGATTAGGCGCCAGTGGAGCCGTAAAGAGTATGGTTGTGACTGCCGTTGAAACGGTAGCTCCAGAACATACTGCAGATTCAGGGTTTTATAGCAAATATGCAGGCGACGGGAAAAACCCTATGAAATCTTGGCTCGTATTTGAAGTCTTGGGTGTGCTAGTGGGCGGATTCCTTTCCGGTGCATTAGCAGGAAGATTAAAACTCAAAGTGGAACATCATCCAAATATTACATCAAAGAAGCGCCTCATTCTTGCGGGGATTGGTGGCATTCTCTTTGGCTACGGGAGTCAGTTAGGCCGTGGATGCACTAGCGGATCTGCTCTCACAGGAATGGCTGTATTATCTTTAGCTGGATTTGTAACGATGATGGCCATTTTTGGGACTGCTTTTGCGTTAGCATATTTTTTTAGAAGAAACTGGATTTAAAAATAATGTCACAGAGACACAAAGGCGCTAAGAAGCGGATTAGAATCATAGGTTTTTTTCTATTCGACAACTTGGTGTCTTCTGGGCTTGGTGGCTATAAAAAATAGGAGATTATTATGGGACCACTTATTCCTCAAGAAATCATTGCAGAAGGATGGAATTTTTTCATCGCTTTTGTTGTGGGGGTTGGATTTGGATTTGTTTTAGAACAGGCTGGATTTTCATCTAGTCGAAAGTTAGCTGGCGTTTTTTATGGCTATGATACGGTTGTATTAAAAGTATTTTTTACAGCAGCAGTCACAGGTATGCTAGGATTACTTTATTTTTCACTCTTTGATTGGATTGATCTCAATTTAGTTTGGGTGAATCCAACATTTCTATGGTCTGCCATTATTGGGGGTATCATTATGGGAGCTGGATTTATAATTGGCGGGTATTGCCCTGGAACAAGCGTGTGTGCTTTATCCATTGGTAAAATTGATGCCATGGTATTCTTTGGTGGGATTTTTATTGGCATTTTCCTTTTTGGAGAATTCTATGAAATCATTAAGCCCTTATATATGGCTGAATATTTAGGCAATATCAAACTTTCAGATGTTTTAGGTGTCTCGCAAGGCACATTAGCCTTTTTCGTCATTTTAGTAGCATTAGGCATGTTTTATGTGGCTGAGATCGCTGAAAAGAAATTTCCCCGAAAGGAGTATTAATCATGTTACCCTTAAAAAGATTAACAGCTATTTTATTTGGATTAGGATTGGTTATAGCATTTGTTCCTGAGAATACAACGAAGCAATACAAATTAACGGCTGGAGAGATGTTGACCGAAATTCAATTTGGAACTGAAATGGTATCATCAGATGAATTGGCGGATTGGCTTATTAATAAAGATCCGTCTATCCAGCTGATTGATATTCGCACACCCAAAGAATATGAACAATTCCATTTGGACAATGCAATCAACATCCCATTGAATCAAATTTTGGAAGATGAATGGGTGGATTATGTGGATCAAGGAATCAAAATGAATATCTTCTATTCCAATGGAACCACCCTATCCCACGAAGCTTGGATGATTACACGACAATTAGGATATGAGAATAATTACGTTTTGCAAGGTGGACTCAATTATTGGACCGAAACAATTTTAAATCCTTCTATCCCTTCCCCTTATAGCGCAGACGATGAAATCGCAAAATATGAATTCCGAAAAGGTGCGAGTCAGTATTTTGGTGGTGATGTCAAGTCTTCAACGAGTCAATCAAAATCCAAAGCTTCCAAACCTAAAATTAAACGAAAGAAAAAAAAGAAAGCACCCCAAGGTGGTTGCTAAATCTTTTTTTAAAGCATTCAATATTAAACCGGCATGGGTTAGTCGTAATAAAAACCCCTTTATTTTTCCCCTATTACAGGGGAAAAATAAAGATTGATAAATGGAATCCTTCAACCCTCTCCCCTGTCATAGGGGAGAATTAAAGATGGGT
Source organism: Fidelibacterota bacterium (assembly GCA_018671775.1). Lineage (GTDB taxonomy): Bacteria > Fidelibacterota > Marinisomatia > Marinisomatales > UBA1611 > JABHGY01. The sequence goes on along the minus strand of JABHGY010000046.1, from coordinate 7,017 downwards.
CATTTGAAATGGATGAAATTATGATTATCATACGCTTAGCTGATGCCGAAGTAATATGACGACATTTGTAAGTGATAATAAATTGGTGCATCCCCGAACCCTTCGGGAAAAGAAAACGGTAGATGCGATGATTCAGATTTTTTGCAATCATCATCACCCTGCAAGCAATGACTCTTTATGTGATTCTTGCCAATCGTTGGCAGATTATGCTGAAGAAAGACTGATCCACTGTCCCTTTGAATATGGTAAAACCACTTGCGTGAATTGCAAAGTCCATTGTTATAAAAACGACATGCGCCATGAAATAAAGAAAATCATGCGCTATGCTGGTCCTAGAATGTTATTTAAACATCCGATTTATACACTATTCCATTATTGGGATGGTCTCAGAAAAGAACCACTATTTTAAGATATAAATCAAAATTATAAATGATTTAGTAAAAAAAAGGGAAGCATATATGCTTCCCTTTTTTTTATAACAAGAATGAATGATTATTTCATCAAAATCATTTTTCTTTGATCTACAAATTGATGACCATTATTTGTCGTTGCAACCAACCGATAGAAATAAACACCACTGGAAATTCCGTTTGCATGGAGAGTTACTTTATATTCTCCCGCATTCATTTGTTCATTCACTAGCTTAGTCACTTCTTTTCCAAGCATATCATAAAGTGATAATTCAACATTTGAATTTTCCTTTATAATCATTGGAATAACAGTCACAGGATTGAATGGATTAGGATAATTTTGTTCTAAGCCAAATGATTCTGGGATTGTAGAAGATACAGGTTCGACAATAGCAAGAATTTGATCGATAGCCCACCACTGTCCTTCTGGACCAAAATAATGAAGCAACGTATCAGCTAAAGCAATATCCTGGGCTTCACTCCAATCTGAAAAAGAGGCATCTACTCCCGTTCCGAACAAAGGTGTTGATCCATTCTCAATGCCTCTGTGACAACTGGCTGCACACGCATTAGGCATGGCATATTCCAGCGTTTTTTGAGGAGACATAGGCTCAAACGTATGCGAATGAATATCATAATGCACTGCTGATTTAATCGTCTTCGGCATATGGCATTTAGAACATCTGCTTGCTCCATTTTCTGGATCATATGAATGATTCGTATGTCCCGAAACGACCTCAGCAATTTGACTTGCATTGGTCGTCGGATCTGCAATCATTTCTGGTGTTAATGTTGCAAAATCGCCATGACTCGCATGACAAGCTAAGCATAATGTGTTATTATCATTTTCTGTAGCAATTGCCAAATCATTACCATTAGCATCTTCTTGTACAATTTCTGTTCGAATTTGATGCTTTTCTGTATTGTGCACATCGTGACATTCATAGCAAGTTACCTGATGATAAATATAATTTGGTTTACTACTTTCATAAAGATCAAAATATTGCTGATGATGTGATTTCGAGCTTTTTGCTTCACCCTCATTTTGTCCGTCACCAAAATAGCCACCATGGTCTATATAATAATCTGCCCAAGAATCACCAACTTCCCAATCGTGCATGTTTTCATCATCATAAGGAAAATGGAATGTTTCATTTGGATAACTTGATCCTCTAGAATGGCAAAATCCACACATATCGTTGGCTTGTTGTGCTGTAAGATCAGCTGGATTAATAATATCTTCAGCTACTCCTGATGTTGCATGAGTTGAACCAGGACCGTGACATCTTTCACAACCAGTATTGATTAAATCTAATGTTCCATCACCATCAATATCATAGACACTACTTCCAATATCATTTACACCTGCATCTGGTGCATCAGCAATCCATTCGCCATCTAGTGTTTCTGTCATGACAGTATGATCAAAGTGACAACCTACACATTGCTTTTCAAAATTACGCTTTTGTGTATTTGCTGAAGCAACAATATTCGTTACGGTCACTGTAGAAGCATTAAAAAGTGGCGTATAATCTCCGTTTGCTGGATCTGCGTACCAAGCTTCTGGATGATAACCTACATATTCATGCGTAGCTTCATTGTATTGCACAGGTGATACATAATGACTTACAGACAGAGACCCATCTGCTAATGGCACTTTTACTATATATCGTTGTTTATACAAACCGCTTCCGCCGTAGGTAAGGAATACAGGTAAGGTTAAATCACCAATGGTAACAGTGTATTGATCTGAACTGCTATCATAACCTAAAATTGGCGCGTTTGCACCATAAGCAGAAAATGAAGATGTAATCGATGCATCAGACAAACTTAATCCATCCATAAAATCATCAGTTCCGTTTTCATTTGCATCTGCGATTATACCTGTCATATCTACCATCGTGTTTGCGCCAATTGGAGCGGAAAAACCGTTTGCATGCATCGTAGTTCTCCATCCTGTCATGTCACCTAATCCTACATTATTATGACACACAAGACACGCTTCATTTCCCACATAATCTTGCGCAAATACCATACTAAACATACAGCTCAGTATGATTATCATTCTTTTCATGAGATAACTCCTCTTTTTATTTAAGACGTCATTGTCTTGTAATGAAATTACAAACCAATTGCGCTTTATATAAGACTTATTTGTCCTATTAAATTACTTTTTCAAATACAGCTTATCTGTATTGGGTGCTCATTTTTTCTATTTTCTTTATATTTTGTCGCGACCCAGCTATGAAAAGATTAAATTATGCATTGATGATTCAACAATTTACAATCACGAGAATAATGCCCATTTTATTATGGGTTTTCATATTTGGAGATTTAAGAGGAACACAAATGGAACAAACTGAGTTTGCAACTTTAGGTGGCGGTTGTTTTTGGTGCGTTGAAGCTATATTTCAAAAACTCGATGGAGTTAAAAGTGTCAAGCCTGGTTACGCTGGAGGCCAGCAGAAAAACCCAAGCTACAAACAGGTATGTACGGGCGAAACGGGTCATGCAGAAGTCGCACGAATTGAATTTGATCCAAATCTAATAAGATTCGAGCAATTGCTAAATGTATTTTGGCAAGCTCATGATCCCTCGACGCTAAATCGCCAAGGTGCTGATGTCGGTTCCCAATATCGATCTATCATTCTCTATCACAATGAGAAACAAAAATTAATTGCAGAAAAATCGATAAAAGCAACGAACGCATCTGGCTATTTTGAAAATGCCATTGTTACAGAAGTTGAAAAATTAGTTATATTTTATGAAGCGGAAGATTATCATGACAATTATTATGAAAAAAATTCATCTCAAGGGTATTGCCAATTTGTGATTAAACCAAAATTAGATAAACTGACAAAAAAAGGAATTATCCCTTAATATCTTCGTAATCTTGCATGGTCTTTACTAAAGCCATCACGCCTTCTACTGGCATGGCATTATAAATAGATGCTCTAAATCCACCGACAGAACGATGACCTTTTAGCGTCATTAATCCACGTTTTTCGCAAAAGGATAAAAAATGGTTTTCATCTCTCCCCTGTTTAAAAACAAAGGGAACGTTCATCAGGGATTGATCTTCTTTTGTGATAGGACTGGTAAATAAACTGTTTCGTTCAATTTCTGCATACAAAAACCCTGCTTTACGAATGTTTATTTTTTCCATCTCTTTTACTCCACCCATCGCCCTCAAGAAATTCAAAGTACGGTTAACAACAAATAGTGAAAAAACTGGAGGCGTATTAAACAAAGATTGCTTTTCGATATGCACTTTATAATCTAAATAACTGGGAATATCTCGGTCAATTTTGCCTAAAATATCTTCACGCACGATTACCATCGTAATGCCAGCTGGCCCCATATTTTTCTGTGCGCCTGCATAAATAAGTCCAAATTGAGAAAGATCCAATGGGCGACTAAAAATATCTGATGACATGTCACCAATAAGATACCCATTCGGATTTAATACTTCAGGCATTTCTTTATATTGTGTGCCATATATTGTGTTATTACTTGTGATATGTAAATATTTAGATTGAGCATTTTGCTCCATTGTTTTTGGAATGTAATTATAATTTGACAATCGTGAAGAGCTCGAAATATTTACATGCCCAAATTTTTTCGATTCTTTGATTGCCTTATACGACCATAGCCCCGTATCTGCATAATCCGCAATATCATCATCCGAAAGGAGATTCATGGGAATCATGGCGAATTGTAAAGAGGCGCCACCCTGTAACCATAAAACATGGTATCCACTCGGAACATTGAGCAAGTTTTTTACTAAGTCTGTTGTTTCCTGGAATAATGATTCTACTGGCTTTGAACGATGACTCATTTCCATCAAACTTAAACCAGAAGATTGAAAATCTATGGCAGCTTTAGCAGAATCACTTAAAACGATTTCATTCAAAACGGCAGGTCCTGCACTGAATTGGTAAATTTTTCTTTTCATCATAGTGAAAACTTATTTCAAGACATCTAAATAAAAAAGCCCCGTCTCATGATAATCCACTAAGAGACGAGGCTTTGTACAAGGAAGTGACGTTATTTATATAAAAATTGTTTTATGGACGGCTCACTCTATAAGGAAACCACCATACACTTGTGTGTAAGTTCTCTTCTTCAACAAAGACGGAAGACATATCTAAAGCTTCAAAAAACCCTCGAAAGATTCGTCTATCGTGTCCAAAACCAGGTCCATGCACTCGCCAATAAGCCGAAAAAGTGTTATCATTTTCGACACCATCTGCCCACAAACCCGCATCGTTGAGAAAACGTCGTCCCTTCAAATGTCTAGAACGGCCATAATGAAACAGTCCCCACTCTCCACTTCCCATGGGAAATTCAGGTCCAAGGTTTGTTACGTCCATTTCTATCAAAACCGGATGACGGAAAGTAAATGAAGGCAAATCTTCTCGACTCAAAAAGATATCCCCAGCATCATCAGCATTAAAATTATATAAAAGTTCACCGTGAGACACTGAATCATTTTCTGTGGAAATTTCATATATTGAAATAGAGGAAATGGACACTTTATTTCCTGCCCCGCCCATGCCAATAGTCAAAGCATCAACGCGCCAAACCGTGCTGTCAGGATTATTTGGATTTTCACCTTGAACAAATCGAACTTTACGATTAAAGATAGATGTGAAAGGCTTTATCACAGAATCTGCAATTTCATGCGTGAGTGTATCTAGAGCAAAAATATGAAATTCACCATCCACGCTATGAGACACAAAACCAATCGCCGTATCGCCATCAATTTCAAATTCTACTTCACGACTATGATCTAATATCCGGCGACCAAATCGAATATGATATTCTCCACCTGGCCATAAAGTATCAATCACTATTCTCGCTAATCCTTCATCAAGTTCCACGCCTTCATTATAATCCCCTTCTGCCGGATCTTGATCATCCAAACCATCGATTCCCATGGCATCGTCGCCATCAAGAATCAAGAGCAATTCTGCTCGAATATCAGCATCATTTTGTCCTAAATCACCACATCCAATGGCGAAAACCATAAGTCCGATGAATATTATTTGTATTTTTTTCATTTTATTTTCCTTTCGTTTTTGATTACCTTTTTGTTTACCAGCGGTTTCGCTTATTACGATTTTGTTTCTTGCCATCACGATCATGACGTCCTTTCATTTGTTTACGAATATCTTTCACCATTTTATGCTTAAACATTGCCAATTTGGCCTGCTGTTCTGGTGAAAGCACTTTTCCCATATCCAAGACAAATTCTGCTTCTAAATCTGCTTGAGCTTTCTTGGAATTTCGAATCTGATTGACGGCCTTTTTGATATCTCCTTTGTCAAGGGTTTCATTTTTCTCAAGTTTTATTTTGATAGATTCACCCGAGGATTTCATCTCCACCCTGATTTTGTCCATAGCTTTGCGATGCTCACGAAAACGAGGAAAGAACTTTTCTCCTTGTTCGCTGGTCAGATTCAGTTCTTCTGTCAAGCGAAACATCATCATCATTTCTCGCTTTTCCTTACCGCGACCATCCTTTTTCCCATCCCAATCCATTCCTGCTTGGGCCATTGTCACTGAACTCATCAAAACAATCATATATATCATCCAGAATCTTTTCATAACTATAATTCCTTTCTATTTGTTGTGTAATTCATATCATCTAAAAATTTTATTGTATTCCAGAATTCATCTTCCTCTAACAATAAAATCGCTAATTCATTGTAATAATTTTCTGATATTTTCAATTCGATTTCATTCTGATTATTCCAAAAATCCATGTCAAAATAATCCGCTTCTTCTATTTCTGCCCAATTATTGTCATAACCCATAGTTGAATCCAATTGGATGAATGTTAACCCACCCAGTACCATCAGAAATAAAGCTGCCGATAAGCTATATATGAGCCTATTTTTTTTAAGCCTTTTATTTTTTCTATTTTGATGCAAATCAGCTAAAAATGATTTTGTATCAATTGTTTCTGGCGACAAACGAACCGTATTAATTAATTTTTGTTCAAAAGAATTACTCATGGATTATTTCCTTTAATTTGTTCAGTGCATGATGAAAATTAACTTTTGCTGATCCTTCAGAAATATGCATTATTTTTCCAATTTCTTGGTATGATAATTCCTCTGTGATGCGCATCATTACCACTGTTCTTTGTTTTTTAGGTAGTTGATAAATCCCATCCCACAATTCTTTTTTTCGCCATTGATCTTCAACGGTATCATCTGATCTTCCTGTTTCTGGAATATCATCCAAATGGAGGAAATTTCGCCATTTATTCCGTCGTAGCCAAGAGTTGATGGTGTTGAGCTGAGCGCGATATAAATAGGTGGTAAAGGCAGATTCAAATCGGAATTTTTTGAGATAGCGATATAATTTAATGAATAAATCTTGTGCCAAATCTTCTGCAGCCATTTTGTCTTGAGTGATTTTGACGAAGAAACCAAAGACCATTTGTAAATGTCGCTGGACAAGCTCATCAAAGGCTGAATCGTTCCCAGATTGAAATTCGTGAATAAGGTCATGGTCGTTTTTCATACATTCTGCTCATTTTGACTGAGATTCATCCTAAAGGTTAAAAACTTTTTTCATTTAATCTTTATCTTTTTTT